>NZ_JBFAMM010000014.1:21719-201450 GCF_040656535.1 Streptomyces sp. NPDC049887
GGGCGGCGCGACCGCCCCCGCCGCCCCCGCGGGGCACCGCCCCCGGCGGGCCGCCCGCCGCCCCCGGGCCCGCCGCCCCCCACGCGTCGGCCCGGGCGTCGTCAGCGGCGCACGGCGAAAAGCCGGCCCACCGAGAGGTGGACCGGCTTTCAAGGCAACCGGAGGGCTGCGCTACGACGAGACGTCGGCGGGATCATCCCCGCACGAACGCGGGGAGCATCACTTAGCGCGAGACCTTGCCGGCCTTGATGCACGAGGTGCAGACGTTGAGCCGCTTCGGCGTCCGACCGACCACGGCACGCACGCGCTGGATGTTCGGGTTCCAGCGACGGGACGTACGGCGGTGCGAGTGGGAGATGTTGTTGCCGAAGCCCGGCCCCTTGCCGCAGACGTCGCAGTTGGCAGCCACGGGTCACTCCAAAGACTTCAGATGCACTTACAGTGAAATCCGGCGTGCCGGAATCAGTGGTCTGAAGTGGCTTGCCGGGGGAATGGCCCGATTCTCATCGGGCAACCGGAGCAGCATACAACGGCTGCGCCCGTAGAACGAAACTACCACGGGCACCCACGCCCCCACCCCGGGTGCGGGCCCGGCCCGGGTCTACCCTGCGGTGCATCCAGCCTCCCCGCCCACGTCCGCCACCGCGGCGTGGAGGGACCGCCGAAGGAGGACCTCGTTGCCCCAGCCCCTCGATGCCCTGGCGGTCCGCACCTGGTGCTCGCTCGCCCTGGACGCACTGGGCCGGGAGCGCGAGGAGATCGACGCGATCAACGTCTATCCGGTGGCGGACGGTGACACCGGCACCAACCTCTATCTGACCGTCGAGTCCGCGGCCACCGCCGTGGAGGCGGTCTTCGCCGCGTACGAGACCGGCTCGGCCGCCCCCGCTCTCGCCGACACCGTGCGGGCCATGGCGCACGGGGCGCTGATCGGGGCGAGGGGCAACTCCGGGACCATCCTGGCGCAGTTGCTGCGCGGCATGGCCGAGGTGCTCGGGGAGCGGGGCGGCGGGGCCGCCGAGGCGCTCCGGCGGGCCGCTGAGTCCGCCCGCGAGGCGGTGGCGCACCCCGTGGAGGGCACGATCCTGAGCGTCGCCTCCGCCGCCGCGCAGGCCGCGCACGGCACGGCGGACGGCGACGACGCGGCGGCGGTCGCGGCCGCGTACTCGGGTGCGCGCCGGGCTCTGGCGCAGACACCGGGACAGCTCGAGGTACTGGGCCGGGCCGGGGTCGTGGACGCGGGCGGACAGGGTCTGGTGGCGGTGCTGGGCGCGCTGGCCGAGGCGGTGACGGGGGAGGCGTCGGTACGGCCCGCCGTGCGCGCCCACCCGGCCGTGACGACGGCGGCAGAACCGTGCGCCGACGGAGGTCCGGCCTTCGAGGTGATCTACCTGCTGGAGGCCGACGACACCGCCGTGGCCCGGCTGCGGTCCCGGCTCGACGCGCTCGGCGACTCGCTGGTCGTGGTCGGCGGAGACGGGCTGTGGAACGTCCATGTGCACGTCGACGACGCGGGTGCGGCGGTGGAGGCCGGAGTGGAGGCGGGCAGGCCGTACCGGATCCGGATCACCCACTTCGCCGCGGCCGGGCACCCCGAGCCGCGCGAGCGGGTCCAGCGGGCCGTCGTCGCCGTGGTCCCCGGGGAGGGGCTGGCCGGGCTGTGCGCGGACGTCGGCGCGACCACGGTGCTCGCGCGGCCCGGCGAACCGCCCGCCAGCGGTGAGCTCGTCGACGCGATCCGGCGGGCGCACGCCCGCGAGGTCGTGCTCCTCCCGAACGACGCCGAACTGCGGCACACCGCTGCCGCCGCGGCCGAACAGGCCCGCGCCGAGGGCGTCCGGGTCGCCCTCATCCCGACCCGCTCGGCGGTCCAGGGCATCGCCGCGCTCGCCGTCCACGAGCCCGGGCGGCGCTTCGACGAGGACGTCGTCGCCATGACCTCGGCGGCGGGCGCGACGCGCTACGGCGAACTGGCCGTCGCCGAACGGCAGTCCTTCACGTCCGCCGGTGTCTGCCAGGCGGGGGACGTGCTGGGGCTCATCGAGGGCGACGTGGCGGTGATCGGCGCGGACCTCGCAGCCACCGCCGAAACGGTTCTGGACCGCATGCTCTCGGCCGGGGGTGAACTCGTCACCCTGGTCCTCCCCGAGGACGCCCCGCCGGAGCTCGGCGAGCGGCTGGAGGCGCACGTGCGCGCGGGACACCTGGCGGTGGACACGGTGATCTACCACGGGGGCGCGGGAGCCCCGCTCCTGGTCGGCGTGGAGTGACCGCCCGTCCACGGAAGGTGGCTCCGTGAAGTTTCGGACGGTCCGCGGGGAGCCGGCCCCGGCGGCGGCCCGCCGCACCTCCCCGGTGTTCCGCGGCGCGCCGCACGCGCCGCGGAACGCGCCGTTCCCGCGGGCGCGCGACGGTTGTCGGTGCCGTGGTGTGCAATGGACGGCGTGCTGGACGAACCGCTGACCAAGACGCTCGGCCCCGCGACCGCCAAGGTCATGGCCGAGAACCTCGACCTGCGCACCGTCGGTGATCTGCTGCACCACTATCCGCGCCGGTACGAGGAGCGCGGGCAGCTGACCCGGCTCGCCGAGCTGCCGCTGGACGAGCACGTGACCGTCGTCGCCCAGGTCGCCGACGCCCGTGTGCTCACGTTCAACGGCGGGCGCGGCCGGCGGCTGGAGGTCACCATCACCGACGGCAGCGGACGGCTCCAACTGGTGTTCTTCGGGCGCGGCGTGCACCGGCCCCACAAGGATCTGCTGCCCGGCACCCGCGCCATGTTCGCGGGCAAGGTCTCCGTTTTCAACCGCAAGCTGCAGCTCGCCCACCCGACGTACGAACGGCTCGACGCCGAGAGCGGCGAGGGGGCCGTCAGCGCCTTCGCCGGAAGGCTCATCCCGATCTACCCGGCCTGCAAGGGCCTGGAGTCCTGGAAGATCGCCAAGGCCGTCGACGCCGTCCTCCCGCACGCGACGGAGGCGGTGGACCCGCTTCCGGCCACGCTGCGCGAGGGCCGTGGATTCGTCCCCCTCCCGCAGGCCCTGCTGAAGATCCACCGTCCGCAGACCAAGGCCGACGTGGAGGACGCGAGGCAGCGGCTCAAGTGGGACGAGGCATTCGTCCTCCAAGTCGCCCTCGCCCGGCGGCGGTACGCGGACGCGCAGCTCCCCGCCGTCGCCCGCCGGCCGGTGCCGGACGGGCTGCTGGACGCCTTCGACGCACGGCTGCCGTTCACCCTCACCGAGGGGCAGCGCAAGGTCTCCGCCGAGATCTTCGGCGACCTGGCCACGGAGCATCCGATGCACCGGCTGCTCCAGGGCGAGGTCGGCAGCGGCAAGACCATGGTCGCCCTGCGCGCCATGCTCGCCGTCGTGGACGCGGGAGGGCAGGCGGCGATGCTGGCGCCCACCGAGGTCCTGGCCCAGCAGCACCACCGCTCCGTCGTCGAGATGATGGGCGACCTCGCCGAGGGCGGGATGCTCGGCGGCGCCGAGCGCGCCACCAAGGTCGTGCTGCTCACCGGCTCCATGGGCGCGGCAGCCCGCCGCCGCGCGCTGCTCGACCTCGCCACCGGCGAGGCGGGGATCGTCATCGGCACCCACGCACTGATCGAGGACAAGGTGCAGTTCCACGACCTGGGCCTGGTCGTCGTGGACGAGCAGCACCGATTCGGCGTCGAGCAGCGCGACGCCCTGCGCGGCAAGGGCAGACAGCCGCCGCATCTGCTGGTCATGACCGCCACCCCGATCCCCCGCACGGTCGCCATGACGGTCTTCGGCGACCTGGAGACGTCCGTGCTGGACCAGCTGCCCGCCGGGCGCTCGCCGATCGCCTCGCACGTGGTCCCCGCCGCGGACAAGCCGCACTTCCTGGCGCGGGCCTGGGAGCGGGTGCGCGAGGAGGTCGAGACCGGTCACCAGGCGTACGTCGTCTGCCCCCGCATCGGCGACGACCTAGACACCTCCGCGGAGGCCCGGCGGAAGTCGCCGGAGGACGAGGCGGAGAAACGGCCGCCGCTGGCCGTGCTGGACGTGGCCGGGCAGCTGACGGCCGGACCGTTGAAGGGCCTGCGGGTGGAGGTGCTGCACGGCCGCATGGCGCCCGACGACAAGGACGCCGTGATGCGGCGCTTCGCCGCGGGCGAGGCGGACGTCCTCGTCGCCACGACCGTCATCGAGGTCGGTGTGAACGTACCGAACGCCACCGCGATGGTGATCATGGACGCAGACCGGTTCGGCGTCTCCCAGCTCCACCAGCTGCGCGGCCGGGTCGGCCGCGGCTCGGCCCCCGGACTCTGCCTGCTCGTCACGGAGATGCCCGAGGCGAGCCCCGCACGCGCCCGGCTCGGTGCGGTCGCCGCCACCCTGGACGGCTTCGAGCTCTCCCGTATCGACCTCGAACAGCGCCGCGAGGGCGATGTGCTGGGCCAGGCCCAGTCGGGAGTGCGCTCCTCGCTCCGGGTCCTCGCGGTCATCGAGGACGAGGAGATCATCGCCGCGGCCCGCGACGAGGCGGTGTCCGTCGTCGGAGCCGACCCGGAGCTGGAGGGACTACCGGAGCTGCGGACGGCGCTGGACGCCCTGCTGGACAAGGACCGCGAGCAGTACCTGGACAAGGGCTGAGCCGCGGCTCGGGCCCGAGCACCCTCCTCCCCGTGCCACAGGCGCCGGGGTACGAAGGCGGCTGCCCTGCGCCGGCCCGTGGCGCTGCTGCCGTACCGGGCCCGGGGACGGGCGGGGGTCCGCGGCCGCGCGGAGCCCATATCGTGGAGGTGACCGGATCGGTCCGACGGCCACGACCAGGCCGCTCGAACCGATCGAGCACCGTCTTCCGCGAAGGACCCAGATGACCCGCGTGATCGCCGGCGCGGCCGGCGGACGCCGCCTGGCCGTGCCGCCGGGCAACGGCACCCGCCCCACCTCCGACCGGGCGCGCGAGGGCCTTTTCTCCACCTGGGAGTCGCTGCTCGGCGGCTTCCCGGGACTGCGCGTGGCGGATCTCTACGCGGGCTCGGGTGCCGTCGGTCTGGAGGCGCTGTCCCGTGGTGCCTCCCACGCCCTGCTCGTCGAGGCCGACGCCCGCGCCGCCCGCACGGTCAGGGAGAACGTCCGGACCCTGGCCCTGCCGGGAGCCGAGGTCCGCGCCGGCCGGGCCGAGCAGGTCGTGCAGGGACCGCCACCGGCGGACCCGTACGACGTGGTGTTCCTCGATCCGCCGTACGCCGTCACCGACGACGATCTTCGGGAGATTCTCCTCACACTCCGTGCGGGAGGCTGGCTCGCGGAGGGCGCCGTCGTCACCGTGGAGCGCAGCACCAGGGGCGGTGAGTTCGCCTGGCCCGACGGGATCGAACCGTTGCGGGCCCGTCGCTACGGCGAGGGGACGCTTTGGTACGGTCGCGCCGCCTCTACGTGCGAAGACGCACCATGACCGGACCGGAGAGCGAGGGACTTCAGTTGCGCCGCGCCGTCTGTCCGGGGTCGTTCGACCCCATCACCAATGGACACCTCGACATCATCGCCCGCGCCTCCAAGCTGTACGACGTCGTGCACGTGGTGGTGATGATCAACCAGTCCAAGCAGGGACTGTTCACCGTCGACGAGCGGATCGGGCTGATCCGCGATGTCACCGCCGAGTACGGCAACGTCGAGGTCGAGGCCTACCACGGCCTGCTCGTCGACTACTGCAAGGAGCGGGACATCCCCGCCATCGTCAAGGGCCTGCGGGCGGTCAGCGACTTCGACTACGAGCTGCAGATGGCCCAGATGAACAACGGCCTGTCGGGTGTCGAGACGCTCTTCGTGCCGACCAGTCCCACCTACAGCTTCCTGTCGTCCTCGCTGGTCAAGGAAGTCGCGGCCTGGGGTGGCGACGTCTCCCACCTGGTGCCGCCGGTCGTCCTGGAGGCGCTGACCGGGCGGCTCCCGAAGAAGTGACATGGGAGGCGGCACGCTCGGCTGCTTCCTGACGTGCCGTCATCCGGTGTCGGACCGGCGCCGACTGCCCGTACAGTCGTTGCGTCCGGCTCCAAATCGGCTGTAGTGACTGTAGAGAGTGGCGAGCACAAGGTGGACGTGCAGAAGAAGCTCGACGAGATCGTCGAGGCGGTCGGGAACGCCCGGTCCATGCCCATGTCGGCCTCCTGCGTGGTCAACCGCGCCGAACTGCTCGCGATGCTCGAAGAGGTGCGGCAGGCACTGCCCGGCTCGCTCGCCCAGGCCCAGGAACTGATCGGCGACCGGGAACAGATGGTCGAGCAGGCCCGCCAGGAGGCCGAGCGGATCATCCAGGCCGCCCACTCCGAGCGCGGCTCGCTGGTCTCCGGCACCCACATCGCCCGGCAGTCCCAGGAGGAGGCCGACCGGATCCTCGCCGAGGCCCGCCAGGAGGCCGAGGAGATCCGCGCCGAGGCCGACGACTACGTCGACTCCAAGCTCGCCAACTTCGAGGTCGTCCTCAACAAGACCATCGGCTCCGTCGACCGGGGGCGCGAGAAGCTGCTCGGCCGCGGCCACGGCCCGGACGACCAGGGCTACGTCGACCCGGCCGACGACGACGCCCCCGAGTACAGCGCGGACCCGCAGACGCTGATCCGGCGCGCGGACGACTACGTCGACGCCAAACTGGGCGCCTTCGAGGCGGTGCTGTCCAAGACGCTGGAGGCGGTCGGCAGGGGGCGGCAGAAGCTGCACGGCCGGATCGCGACGGACGAGCTCGGCGCGCACATGGCCGCACAGGAGGCAGCCGGGACCGTGCGGCACACCAGCGACGCCGACTACCTCGCCGGGCTCGCGGAACTGGCCGACCCGGAGCCCCGGGCGCAGCAGCCGCAGGCCCCGCAGCCCCAGATCCCGTCGCAGGCCGACCCCTACGGCTACCAGCCCGCGGCGGCCCAGGTCCAGCAGCAGGACGTGTACGGGTACCAGCAGGACCCGTACGCGATGGGCTACGGACAGCAGCAGGGCTACGACCCGGCGTACGCCCAGGGGTACGCCCAGGACCCGTACGCCGGAGGCTACGGCGCCCAGCAGCAGCCGCAGCAGGCCCATCAGGGCCACGCCCAGCCCGCCCCGCTGGACGAGACGAGCTTCTTCGACACCAGCATGATCGACATGGAGCAGCTGCGGCGCTACGAGCAGGGCCGCTGAACCGGTAAGGACCGGATTGGGCCTGGAGCGAGCGGTCCAGTATCCTGGCTCTTCGGTCGCGCGAGCGTGGATTGATGCTGCGCTGGATTCGTGGCCTCCCACACTCGATCCGAAAGCAGGAAGAGCCCTGAACGCCCGCCTCGACCACCGCAACCCCCTCGTGTTCGACACGCACGAGCTGGGCCGGCGGCCCGGTGCGCTCCAGCGGCTCTCCCGTTCCGTCCCGGCGCCCGCGGCGCCGGCGGTCCTCGGCGTCGAAGGGGTCATCGGTGTGCCCGAGGGCGCGCCCGTGGAGCTGGAGCTCCGCCTCGAGTCCGTCATGGAAGGGGTGCTCGTCACAGGCACCGCCCGTGCCACGGCCGAGGGGGAGTGCGTAAGGTGTCTGGAGCCGTTGCGCCATGAGGTCGTGGCGGACTTCCAGGAGATGTTCTCGTACCCCGACGCCGACGACCGGGGCCGTGCCAAGGAGCCGGAGCCCGGCGACGACGCCGAGGACGAGGACGTGATCTTCCTCGAGGACGGACTGTTCGACCTCGAGCCCGTGCTGCGTGACGCGGTGGTGCTCGCACTGCCGATGCAGCCGGTGTGCCGGGAGGACTGTGCAGGGCTCTGCTCCGACTGCGGGGCCGACCTGAACGCCGATCCGGACCACCACCACGACGCCGTCGACATCCGTTGGGCGGCACTGCAGGGACTCGCCGATTCACTCGGAACCGGTGAGAAGGACAAGAAGAGCGGCGACGCGCCTCGATCAGCACGCGTCGACGAGAAGCAGGAGAAGTAGCCGTGGCTGTTCCGAAGCGGAAGATGTCGCGCAGCAACACGCGCCACCGCCGGTCGCAGTGGAAGGCTGCGGTCCCCACCCTGGTTTCGTGTGAGCGTTGCCAGGAGCCGAAGCAGCAGCACATCGCGTGCCCGAGCTGCGGCACCTACAACAAGCGCCAGGTCCTCGAGGTCTGAGCGGCTGGTGAGAGGCGCGATGTCTGACAGCATCAGTTCGGCCTCGTCCCACACGCTTCTGGAAGGGCGGCTCGGGTATCAGCTCGAGTCCGCCCTTCTGGTGCGTGCGCTGACCCACCGCTCGTACGCGTACGAGAACGGCGGTCTGCCCACCAACGAGCGGCTGGAGTTCCTCGGGGACTCGGTGCTCGGACTGGTGGTCACGGACACGCTGTACCGCACCCACCCCGACCTGCCCGAGGGCCAACTGGCCAAACTGCGGGCCGCGGTGGTCAATTCGCGTGCGCTGGCGCAGGTCGGCCGCGGCCTCGATCTCGGGTCCTTCATCCGCCTCGGCCGGGGCGAAGAGGGCACGGGCGGGCGGGACAAGGCCTCCATCCTCGCCGACACCCTGGAAGCGGTGATCGGCGCGGTCTATCTCGACCAGGGCCTCGACGCGGCGTCCGAGCTGGTGCACCGGCTCTTCGACCCGCTGATCGAGAAGTCCTCGAACCTCGGTGCCGGCCTGGACTGGAAGACCAGTCTCCAGGAACTGACGGCCGCCGAGGGGCTCGGGGTGCCCGAGTACCTGGTCTCCGAGACGGGTCCGGACCACGAGAAGACCTTCACTGCTGCCGCCCGCGTCGGTGGTGTCTCGTACGGCACCGGCACCGGCCGCAGCAAGAAGGAAGCGGAACAGCAGGCGGCGGAGTCCGCGTGGCGTGCGATCCGCGCCGCCGCCGACGAACGCGCGGCGGCGGCGAAGGCCGCGGAGGCCGCGGAGGCCGAAGGGGCCGCCGACACCCCTTCATCCCGCGCCACCGCCTGACGCTTCGCTTCCGGACCCCGCCGCGCCCGCGCGGCGGGGTCCTTCCCTTCCCTTTCTCTTCCCGAAGGCGCTCCTCCCGCCCGGACCGGCCGCCGGGGCGGGGAGGGCCCGCGGCTCGCCGGGACGCGGCGCGGAGGTACGCTGCGGACGTCGAGTCGGTCGAGGTCCGGAGGAGATACGTGCCCGAGTTGCCCGAGGTGGAAGTCGTCCGGCGGGGACTCGAGCAGTGGGTCTCCGGGCGGACCGTGGGCGGCGTGGACGTCCTGCACCCGCGGGCCGTGCGCCGGCACCTCGGCGGCGGGGGCGACTTCGCGGCGAGGCTCCGGGGGCAGCGGATCGGAACCGCCAGGCGGCGCGGCAAGTACCTCTGGCTGCCGCTGGAGGACAGCGGCAGCGCCGTCCTCGGACACCTCGGCATGAGCGGGCAGCTGCTCGTGCAGCCGGAGGCGGCGGCGGACGAGAAGCACCTGCGGATCCGCATCCGTTTCGAGGACGGCCTCGGCACCGAACTCCGCTTCGTCGACCAGCGCACCTTCGGCGGACTCTCCCTCCACGACACCACCCCGGACGGGCTGCCGGACGCGATCGCGCACATCGCCCGGGACCCCCTCGACCCCGAGTTCGACGACGCGGCCTTCCACACGGCGCTCCGCCTGCGCCGTACGACGATCAAGAGGGCCCTTCTCGACCAGTCCCTGATCAGCGGTGTGGGCAACATCTACGCCGACGAGGCCCTGTGGCGGGCCAGAATCCACTACGACCGGCCCACGGCCGCTCTGACCCGGCCCCGCTCCGCCGAACTCCTCGGTCATGTGCGGGACGTGATGAACGCCGCCCTCGCCGTCGGCGGCACCAGTTTCGACAGCCTCTACGTCAACGTGAACGGCGAATCCGGGTACTTCGACCGGTCGCTCGACGCGTACGGGCGCGAGGACGAGCCCTGCCGACGCTGCGGTACGGCGATGCGCCGCCGCCCCTGGATGAACCGCTCCAGCTACTACTGCCCGCGCTGTCAGCGCCCGCCGCGGCCCGCCCGCTCGTTGCCGCGCGTCGCGTCGTAGCGTCCGCGGGCGGCCAGCACCTCCGGCATCCGCCCCTCCACGAGCCGGATCAGAACGAGCAGCCGCTCCGCGACCTCCCGGCCGAGCGGGGTCAGTTCGTAGTCGACCCGCGGCGGATTGGTGGGCTGCGCGTCGCGGTGGACGAGACCGTCCCGTTCCAGCGCGTGCAGCGTCTGCGAGAGCATCTTCTCGCTGACCCCGTCGACGCGCCGCCGCAGCTCGTTGAAGCGGGACCCGCTCTCGTACAGCGCGCCCAGCGTCAGGCTGCCCCACCGCCCGGTCACATGCTCCAGGGTGCCGCGCGACGGGCACTGCCGGTCGAACACGTCGAAGGCGATGGAGTCGTCCATGGCCGACACCTTACGCCCGGGAAGCGCTCACTCACGGCGAGCGCTCCGCACCAGGTGGCGGCGGACGGACCCGCGCCGCCGGGCCGGACCCGCGGTGCCGTGGACGCGGTCCGGGCCGCCCCGGTGGCCGATGACGGCCTCGGGGCGGCCCGGGGGCGTGCGTGGGTCGCTGACCCGCGGAAACCTCAGAAGCCGAAGTCCTGGGTCCACCACGGGCCGCCCTGGGCGAAGGAGACCCCCACGCCCAGCGTCCGGTACTCGCAGTTGAGGATGTTCGCGCGGTGGCCGTCGCTGTTCATCCAGGCGTTCATGACGGTCCGGGCGTCGGCCTGGCCGCGGGCGATGTTCTCCGCCCCCAGTCCTCCGACGCCGGCCTGGGCGGCACGGTCCCAGGGGCCGTCGCCCTCCGGGTCGGTGTGGTCGAAGAAGTCGCGCGCAGCCATGTCGGAGCTGAACCGGCCCGCGAGGCGGCCCAGCGAGGCGTCCGCCCGCACCGGGGCGCAGCCCACCTTGGCGCGCTCCTTGTTGACCAGGGCCAGCACCTCGGCCTCCGCCGCGGCCTCGCCGGACGGTGCCTCGGGCCGCGGCTTGGCGGGGACGGGAACCGCCCGGCGCTCCGGGGTCGCCTTCCGCTCCGCGACCCTGCCGTCGGGAGCCTCGGCGCTCCCGGGCGCGGTCGGCGGCTTCGCCGAGGGTGCCTTCCTCGCCGGCGGCACCGGCTTGGACGCGGTCGCCGACGGGGAGACCTTCCGCTCCTTCCCCGTGGTCGAGGACATGCCCTTCGACGGGCGGGGGGCCGCCTCTGCCGAGGTGCGCTGCGACGGGGTCGCGGCGGCGCCGCCTTGGGCCTCGAGGTCACCGGTGGCCGCCTCGCGCACGTGCTGCGCGGCGTTCTTCTGGCTGCCCGTGGTGAACAGGTCGCCGCCCGGCACCAGCCCGGCCGCGACGGCGACGGTGCCGACCGCGGCCGCGGCGGCGATCCCGAGCAGTCCGGTGCGTACGGGCCCGGGAACCCGCTTCTTCCGGCGGTGGCGTCCCATCCGCTCGCCCTTCCGGTCTCGACTTCAGCTGGATCAGTGGAAGGACTCGCCCGAACGGGCGAAGTCCGTTGCGTCGCGACTGTACGCGATGTCGGGAGTGGGCGATGTGACCCGAGTGGCATTGACCGGTACGCGTCCGTGTAGGTTTCGCGCATGCATGAGCACGCACGGATGACCGCATGGGTACGCGGCCGCGTACAGGGAGTGGGCTTCCGCTGGTTCACCAGGGAAAACGCTCTGGGGATCGGCGGGCTCCGCGGCTTCGCGCTCAATCTCGACGACGGCAGGGTGCAGATCGTCGCGGAGGGGCCACGTGAGAATTGCCACCGCCTTCTGGAATGGCTGAGGTCGTCCGACACGCCCGGTGTCGTCTCCGGCGTCACCGAAATCTGGGGCGTTCCGCGCGGGGGGTACGACGGATTCGCGATCCGCTGATCGGAAGACCTCGGCGCGGGCACACGATGTGTTCATTCGACTGCCCACAGCATGCGTGTTCGAAAGAAACGCGCTGGTGGTTGCCAATAACCGTCCTGCCGTGCCAGGCTGCGCCAGTAACGATGATCTCCGAGCCCCCGGGGCCCGCAGGAGAGCCGCCGCCGCGCGTTCCGCGGCCGCGAGCCCGCGGCCGACCCCCGATACGGGGTGTGATCGTGTTGACCGTCAAACTTTTTGGTGAGACGCTGGAAGCCCCGCGCACCCTAGCTGTTTGGCAGCAAGAATCGCAGTGAGCACAAGCGCTGCCGAGCACCGCGGGTGCGAAATCCCTCACGACCCACACCGCATCGGTCGGTCACTCAGTGTGGAGGACCATCCATCATGGCAAAGGCGCTTCTCGGTTACGTCGGCGGTTCCGACCCGCGACTCCTCGCCGAGATGCGACGGCTTCAGCAGCGCGTCCAGGACCTGGAGTCCGAGCTCGTACGGATCCAGTCCGAGAACGACGCGCTGAGCGCTGCCGCCGCACAGCACCGTGGCGAGTCGTTGCTCGAAGGCATCGACATCGACGTACCCAAGGGCGAGCCGGCGCTCACCTGATCCCAGATCCTGTGGGGATCGGGTGAGAAACTCTCTCGCACGGCAGGTATGTATGCAAGGGACGCTTCGGCGTCCCTTCTTTCTTTGTTTCCCCCTCTGTAGCGCACTGCTTACCGTCTGATGTGCCCTGCATATTCAGGGATCAAACCGCGGCGCGCTCACCCCGTGCCGAGCCGGAGGCCCTGCGCCGGCGGCGATCTCCTGGCACCGGGAGGTAGAGTCCGGCGGCGTGCACCTCAAGGCCCTGACCCTCCGCGGGTTCAAATCCTTCGCCTCGGCGACGACGCTGCGCTTCGAGCCCGGCATCACGTGCGTCGTCGGGCCGAACGGCTCCGGCAAGTCCAACGTCGTGGACGCGCTCTCCTGGGTCATGGGTGAACAGGGCGCGAAATCCCTGCGCGGCGGGAAGATGGAGGACGTCATTTTCGCCGGGACGACCGGGCGGCCGCCGCTCGGCCGCGCGGAGGTCTCCCTCACGATCGACAATTCCGACGGCGCACTGCCCATCGAATACGCCGAAGTCACGATCACGCGGATCATGTTCCGCAACGGCGGCAGCGAATACCAGATCAACGGGGACACCTGCCGGCTGCTGGACATCCAGGAACTGCTCTCCGACTCGGGTATCGGACGGGAGATGCACGTCATCGTCGGGCAGGGCCAGCTCGACTCCGTCCTGCACGCCGACCCGATGGGACGCCGGGCGTTCATCGAGGAGGCCGCCGGTGTCCTCAAGCACCGCAAGCGCAAGGAGAAGGCGCTGCGGAAGCTCGACGCGATGCAGGCCAACCTCGCCCGTGTCCAGGACCTCACCGACGAACTGCGGCGGCAGCTCAAGCCGCTGGGGCGGCAGGCCGCCGTGGCGCGGCGGGCCGCGGTCATCCAGGCCGACCTGCGCGACGCGCGCCTCCGCCTCCTCGCCGACGACCTCGTGCGCATGCGCGAGGCGCTCAGGGCCGAGGTCGCCGACGAGGCCGCGCTCAAGGAGCGCAAGGAGGGGGCGGAGGCGGAGCTCAAGGCGGCCCTCGCCCGGGAGGCCGACCTGGAGGACGAGGTGCGCCGGCTGGCGCCGCGGCTGCAGCGGGCCCAGCAGACCTGGTACGAACTCTCGCAACTGGCCGAGCGGGTGCGCGGCACGGTTTCCCTGGCCGAGGCCCGGGTGAAGAGCGCCACCTCGGCGCCCGCGGAGGAACGGCGCGGCCGTGACCCCGAGGACATGGAACGGGAGGCCGCGCGGATCCGCGAACAGGAGGCGGAGCTGGAGGCCGCGCTGGAGGCGGCGCAGCGTGCGCTGGAGGACACGGTCGCCCACCGCGCCGAACTGGAGCGCGAACTGGCGGTCGAGGAACGCCGGCTGAAGGACGTCGCCCGGGCGATCGCAGACCGCCGCGAAGGGCTTGCGCGGCTGAACGGGCAGGTCAACGCCGCGCGTTCACGCGCCGCTTCGGCCCAGGCGGAGATCGACCGGCTGGCGGCCGCCCGTGACGAGGCGGGCGAACGGGCAG
The DNA here is from genome assembly GCF_040656535.1 of Streptomyces sp. NPDC049887. NCBI lineage: Bacteria > Bacillati > Actinomycetota > Actinomycetes > Kitasatosporales > Streptomycetaceae > Streptomyces > Streptomyces sp. NPDC049887. The sequence goes on from NZ_JBFAMM010000014.1 coordinate 35,627, forward strand.
TCGCGGCCCAGGAGGAGTACGAGCAGCTCAAGGCGGAGGTCGACGGGCTGGAGGCGGACGACACCGCGCTCGCGGACCGGCACGACGCGGCGAGGCGTGAACTGTCCGAGGCGGAGGCGGCCCTGTCGACCGCCCGGGAAGCCGCGACGGCCGCCGAACGCAAGAGGGCCGCCGTCGCCGCACGCCACGAGGCCCTCGCACAGGGACTGCGCCGCAAGGACGGCACCGGCGCACTGCTGTGCGCCCGGGACCGGCTCTCCGGCCTCCTGGGCCCCGCCGCCGAGCTCCTGACGGTCGCGCCCGGCCACGAACTCCCGGTCGCTGCGGCGCTCGGAGCGGCGGCCGACGCCGTCGCGGTCGCGGACCCCTCCACGGCGGCCGAGGCCATCCGGCTGCTCCGCAAGCAGGACGCGGGCCGTGCGTCCCTGCTGGTGTCGGCCCCGGGACGGGCGGGCGCACCCGCGGCGGGCCCGGCCGCGGCCGGGATCCCCGCCCCCGCGCGCCCGCCCGCCGAGAGCGTCTCGACGTCCGGTGCCCCGGCGCACACGCCCGTGCCGCACGCGGTCTCGGCCGGACACGCATATCCCGGGGCGGCCCCCTCCCCGGCTGCCGGCGGTGACGGGGGGACACGGTCGCCCCGGGTCCTCGACCTGGTGCGCGGGCCGGAGGAGCTGATGCCCGCCGTGGCGAGGCTCGTACGGGACATGGTGGTCGTCGGGACCCTGGAGGACGCCGAGGACCTGGTCCGTGCGGAGCCGGGACTGGTGGCCGTCACCGCCGAGGGCGACGTCCTCGGTGCCCACTTCGCTCAGGGGGGCTCCGCGGGCGCGCCCAGTCTCCTGGAGGTGCAGGCGTCGGTCGACGAGGCCGCCGCCGAGCTGGAGGAACTGGCCGTCCGCTGCGACGAACTCGCCGCGGGGCAGCGCGAGGCCGGTGAGCGGCGCACGGCGTGCGCCGCGCTCGTCGAGGAGTTGGGCGAGCGGAGACGGGCGGCCGAGCGGGAGAAGGCCGGAGTGGCCCAGCAACTGGGCCGGCTCGCCGGTCAGGCCCGCGGTGCCGCCGGGGAGGCCGAGCGTACGGCGGCGGCGGCCGCGCGGGCTCAGGAGGCGCTCGAGAAGGCGCTGTACGAGGCCGAGGAACTGGCGGAGAGGCTGGCCGTCGCGGAGGAGACCCCTGTCGAGGAGGAGCCCGACACCTCGGCCCGCGACCGGCTCGCCGCCGACGGCGCCAACGCCCGGCAGACCGAGATGGAGGCCCGGCTCCAGGTGCGGACGCACGAGGAGCGGGTGAAGGGGCTCGCGGGTCGGGCCGACGCGCTGGACCGCGGCGCGCGCGCCGAGCGGGAGGCCCGGGCGCGCGCCGAGCGGCGCCGTGCCAGGCTGCGCCACGAGGCCGCCGTCGCCGAGGCGGTCGCGAGGGGTGCCGGCCTGCTCCTGGCCCATGTCGAGGAGTCCGTCGTCCGGGCCGAGCGGGAACGTGCCGCCGCCGAGGCGGCCAAGACGGAGCGGGAGCGTGAGCTCGCCGCCGCCCGCTCGGCGGGCCGGGACCTCAAGAGCGAGCTCGACAAGCTCACCGACTCCGTGCACCGCGGCGAGGTCCTCGGAGCCGAGAAGCGGCTGCGCATCGAGCAGCTGGAGACCAGGGCGCTGGAGGAGCTGGGCGTAGAACCGGCCGGGCTGGTCACCGAGTACGGTCCGGACCAGCTCGTGCCGCCGTCGCCGCCTGCCGAGGGGGAGGAGCTCCCCGAGGACCCGGGTCACCCGCGCAACCAGCCGCGGCCGTTCGTCCGAGCCGAGCAGGAGAAGCGGCTCAAGTCCGCCGAACGGGCGTACCAGCAACTCGGAAAGGTGAATCCGCTCGCCCTGGAGGAGTTCGCGGCTCTGGAGGAGCGGCACAAGTTCCTGTCCGAACAGCTCGAAGACCTGAAGAAGACCCGTGCCGACCTGCTCCAGGTGGTGAAGGAGGTCGACGAGCGTGTCGAGCAGGTGTTCACGGAGGCGTACCGGGACACCGCGCGTGAGTTCGAGGGTGTGTTCTCGCGGCTCTTCCCGGGCGGCGAGGGCCGGCTCATCCTGACCGATCCCGACAACATGCTCACCACGGGCGTGGACGTGGAGGCCCGGCCCCCGGGCAAGAAGGTCAAGCGGCTGTCCCTGCTCTCCGGCGGCGAGCGCTCGCTGACCGCCGTGGCGATGCTCGTGTCCATCTTCAAGGCCCGGCCCAGCCCGTTCTACGTGATGGACGAGGTCGAGGCCGCGCTCGACGACACCAACCTGCAGCGGCTGATCCGCATCATGCAGGAGCTCCAGGAGAGTTCCCAGCTGATCGTGATCACCCATCAGAAGCGGACCATGGAGGTCGCGGACGCGCTCTACGGCGTCTCCATGCAGGGCGACGGCGTCTCGAAGGTCATCAGCCAGCGGCTTCGCTGAGCCCCTGCCGTCCGTCGGGAGCGGCCGGGGCCCGGGCCTGGTCCCTCTCGCCCTCGACGACTCCCTACCGGTATCGATCAACGCTCTGATCTTCAATACTTTTACACATTTGTGCCTTGTGTGGGGTTAACGTGACTTCGTGCCGCGCTCTTGACTTCGAAACTTGAACGCATAGTCTCTGCAACGTTGCTTTTACCTTCAAGTGGTGGGCGGCGTTATGTTGTGCGCCACTGGAAGGGCTCGTCCCCCACCCCCCGGCGCCGTCGCCGGGTGGCCCCAGGAGTACACGTGACCAGCACACCGCAGGCACAGGCGCCCGAAGGCCGCAAGGCCAGGCCGGAGCACCTCAGCCATGTCATCTTCATCGCGGCGTCGGCCGCGATGGGGGGCTTCCTCTTCGGCTACGACAGCGCGGTGATCAACGGAGCCGTCGTGGCCATCCGCGACCGATTCGACGTGGGCTCCGAAGCGCTCGCGCAGGTCATCGCCGCCGCTCTCATCGGCTGTGCGATCGGCGCGGCCACCGCGGGCCGGATCGCCGACCGCATCGGCCGCATCCGGGTCATGCAGATCGCCGCCGTACTGTTCACCGCCAGCGCGATCGGCTCCGCACTACCGTTCGCCCTCTGGGATCTGGCCCTGTGGCGCGTCATCGGTGGCGTCGCCATCGGCATGGCCTCCGTCATCGCCCCCGCGTACATCGCCGAAGTGTCCCCGTCCGCCTACCGCGGCCGGCTCGCCTCCTTCCAGCAGGCCGCCATCGTCACCGGCATCGCCGTTTCGCAGCTGGTCAACCTGGGCGTCCTCAACCTCGCGGGCGGCGAGCAGCGCGGCAGGATCGCCGGCCTCGAGGCATGGCAGTGGATGCTCGGCATCATGGTCGTCCCGGCCGTCCTCTACGGGCTGCTGTCCCTCGTGATCCCCGAGTCGCCCCGGTACCTGATCTCCGTCGGCCGGCACGTCCAGGCGCGCGAGGTGCTCCGCGACGTCGAGGGCAAGGCCGTGGACCTGGACAAGCGGGTCGCGGAGATCGAGGAGAACATGCGCCACGAGCGCAAGCCCTCCTTCAGGGACCTGCTCGGTGGCAGGTTCCTCTTCCTGCCGATCGTCTGGATCGGTATCGGGCTGTCCGTCTTCCAGCAGCTCGTCGGCATCAACGTGATCTTCTACTACAGCTCCTCGCTGTGGCAGTCGGTCGGCGTCAACCCCGAGAGCTCGTTCTTCTACTCCTTCGAGACGTCGATCGTGAACATCATCGGCACGGTGATCGCGATGATCTTCGTCGACCGGATCGGCCGGAAGCCGCTCGCGCTCATCGGCTCCGCCGGCATGGCGATCTCGCTGGGACTGGCCGCGTGGGCGTTCTCGTACAAGAGCGAGGTCGGCGGCGAGGTCTCGCTGCCGGCCCTGCAGGGCACCGTCGCCCTCTTCGCCGCCAACTTCTTCGTGCTCTTCTTCGCCCTCTCGTGGGGCGTGGTGGTGTGGGTGCTGCTCGGCGAGATGTTCCCCGGCAAGATCCGCGCCGCCGCGCTGGGCGTCGCCGCCTCGGCCCAGTGGATCGCCAACTGGCTGATCACCGTGACGTTCCCGACGCTCTCGGACTGGAACCTCTCCGGCGCGTACGTCATCTACACGGTCTTCGCCGTGCTCTCGATCCCGTTCATCCTCAAGTGGGTGCCGGAGACGAAGGGCAAGGCGTTGGAGGAGATGGGCTAAAACCCCGCTGCCCCTCTCCTCTCGGCCCCACGGCCATGGCACTGCCCCGGCTCAGCCCTTGAGCCGGGGCAGTACCCGTTCGCAGAACAGCCCGACGCTCCGCCGCCCCTCTTCCGGGGGCATCCCGCCGCAGAGCGGATGGAGCACCAGGTTCTCGGCCCCGAGCCCCACGCACTCTTCCGGGGTCAGCACGCGGTAGACGCCCTCCGCCCGCAGCTCGCCCACCGTCGTGGCCGACGACCGCACCGCGGAGCGGATGCCGGAGGACTGCCACGAGGCGTACGTCCGGGCCTCGTGCAGGAAGTGGCCGCCGTACTCGGCCCACGTCCGGTCCGGGTCCTCGGAGACGTGCAGCAGCGGGGTCTCGGCCGCCGGCATCATGCAGAACCCCTCGGTGCCGTACTCCTCGCGCATCCGGTGGTAGTACGCCTCCAGTCCCGGCAGATGGGCGCTCGGGAAGAACGGCAGCCCGAGGCGGGCGGCACGCCGGGCGGCCGCTCTCGACGAGCCGCCCACGAGCAGCAGCGGATGCGGTTGCGTGCCTGGCCGGGGGGTGACCCGCACCCGGCGCCCGCGGTGGGTGAACTCCTCGCCGGTCCATGCCGCCAGCAGGGTCTCCAGCAGTTCGTCCTGGAGGGCCCCGCGCCGGTGCCAGTCCACACCGTGGGCGGCGTACTCCTCCGGCCGGTAGCCGATGCCCGTCACGGTGACCAGCCGCCCGCCGCTCAGCAGGTCCAGTACGGCGATGTCCTCGGCCAGCCGCAGCGGATCGTGCAGCGGGCCGATCACCGCCGAGACGGTCACCGCGATCCGGCGCGTCGCGCCGAACACGGCCCCGGCGAAGGTGAGGGGCGAGGGCAGCCAGTTGTCGGCGACGCCGTGGTGCTCCTCGGTCTGGACCGTGTCGACCCCGTGCTCGTCCGCGTACGCCGCCAGCTCCAGGGCGACGCGGTATCGCGCAGCGAGGGAGCCGGGTGTGGCCCCGGGGTCGACGAGGTTGAACCGCAGGACTGTGAAGGCCATGACGAGCGTCCCCCTCCGCCGGGGTGTGGGAGTGGCGAAGGGGGACGTTAGCTGACGTTGCGTCAGATGGAAACGGTCGTGCGCGCCGGCTCCTCCGCCGTGCCCCCGGCCCGCTCACCGGCGGCCGCCGGACCGGCCGTGCGCGGCAGCACCGCGTACAGCGCGCCCGCCACGACGACGGTCACCGCCCAGCCCAGTCCGTTCCTGCCGAGCCAGGACCCGGCCAGCGGACCGCCGAACCAGTCGACCTCGGTGAACAGCAGGCCCACCAGCAGGGCGGCACCCCACGCCGTCATGGCCTGCCAGGCGAACCCGCCCCGGTACCAGTAGCCGCTCGTGCGGCCCGTGTCCATCAGTGCCGCCGCGTCGTACGCGCGCCCGCGCAGCATGTCGACGCCGAACACCCCGATCCACGCCGAGAAGGCGACGGCGAGCAGCGTCAGGAACGAGATGAACGAGCCGATGAAGCTCGTCGCCACCACCATCAGCAGGAAGCCGAACACCAGCGAGATGGCCGCGTTCACGCTGACGGCCCAGGTGCGCGGCACGCCGATGCCCAGGGTCTGGGCGGTGAAGCCCGCCGAGTACATCGACATCGAGTTGATGAGCAGCATGCCCACCAGCGCGATGAGCAGGTACGGCACCGAGATCCAGGCCGGCAGCAGCTCGCCGATGAACGACACCGGGTCCTGGGCGGAGGCCAGGCCCGGCGTCGCCACCGCCATCACCGCGCCCATCAGCACCATGGGCAGTACGACGATCCCGGCGCCGCCGATCGTCGATCCGACCACGGCACGGCCGGAGGTGGTGCGCGGCAGGTACCGAGTGAAGTCCGGGCCCGAGGGCACCCAGCTGATCCCTCCGGCGGCGATGGTGCCGATGCCCGCGATCAGCATCGCCGTCGAACCGGCCGGCTTGGCCAGCACGGCCGACCAGTCGGTGTTGGCCACCAGATGGCCGAGGACCAGGACCGAGAACCCGCCGAACAGATACGTGGACCACTTGCTGCACACCCGCAGCGCGTTGATGCCGAGCCCGGAGACGAGGAACGTCGCGGCGACGAAGAGGAGGAGCGTCACGACGATCAGCGCGGTGCTGGGCTTGATGCCGAAGAGCAGATCGAGCACCGTCAGCAGGGCGTAGGCCCCGGTCACCGCATTGATGGTCTCCCAGCCCCAGCGGGCCACCCAGATGAGCGAGCCCGGGAAGAGGTTCCCGCGCTGGCCGAACACGGCGCGGGACAGAGCCATGCCGGGCGCGCCCCCGCGTGTGCCCGCGAGGGAGACGAGGCCGACCATGCCGTACGAGACGACCGGGGCCGTGACGCCGACGATCAGCACCTGCCAGAGGTTGAGCCCGTTGAAGACGACCAGGCCGGCGCCCATCGTCAGCAGCAGGACGCTGATGTTGGCGGCGACCCAGGTCGGGAAGAGTTCGCGGACGTGGCCGGTGCGTTCGCCGTCGGGGACGGGCTCGAGGCCACGGGTCTCTATCGCGCCTTCGGATTCGGAGGCGTGCGGCATGAAGATGGCTCCGTACGGGGTGATGGGGGGAGTCCGGGGGCGCGGCCCCGGGCAGAGCGCCGACCGCGACCGGGCCACGGGGGGCGTCGCCAGGCCGGAATGAACATCGTAACGTCTCCGGCAAAAGGTCCAAAAATGGGCGGGCCCCCTCGTGCGAACCTCCGGCGGGGCCGGACCCCGGCGCCCTTGGCCGATACTGGGTGGCGTTATGGAAATCGTCATCCTTGCTGTAGTCATCGCCCTGGTCGCGGTCGGCGCGATCAGCGGGCTCGTGGTCAGCAGCCGCCGGAAGAAGCAGCTGCCGCCCTCGGCGCCGTCGAGCACGCCGACCATCACCGCTCCGCCAGCCGAGCCGCACGTCGGCGAGGAGGCGGAGACGCCGCGGGAAGAACCCCGCCGCACCATCGAGGAGGTCGACCTCCCGACCGCGGAGGAGGCCGTCGCCGAGCCCGCCGCGGTCGAGGATCCGGTCGTCGCCGAGCCCGAGGCTCCCGCGATCGAGATCCCGGAACCGGCCGCCGGCCGCCTGGTGCGGCTGCGCGCCCGCCTGGCCCGCTCCCAGAACACCCTGGGCAAGGGGCTGCTCACCCTGCTGTCCCGCGAGCACCTCGACGAGGAGACGTGGGAGGAGATCGAGGACACCCTCCTCACCGCCGACGTCGGTGTCGGTGCCACGCAGGAGCTGGTGGACCACCTGCGCGAGCGGGTGAAGGTCCTCGGCACCCGCACCCCGGACGAGCTCCGCGGGCTGCTCCGCGAGGAACTGCTGCTGCTCATCGGTACGGACGCGGACCGCGCGGTCCGGACCGAGAGCGGCCTGGACACCCCCGGCGTCGTGATGGTCGTCGGCGTGAACGGCACCGGCAAGACCACGACCACCGGCAAGCTGGCCCGGGTGCTCGTCGCGGACGGGCGCAGCGTCGTCCTGGGCGCGGCGGACACGTTCCGCGCCGCGGCCGCCGACCAGCTGCAGACCTGGGGCGAGCGTGTCGGCGCCCGCACCGTGCGAGGGCCGGAGGGCGGTGACCCGGCCTCCATCGCCTACGACGCGGTCAAGGAGGGCATCGCCGAGGGTGCCGACGTGGTCCTCATCGACACCGCGGGCCGGCTGCACACCAAGACCGGGCTGATGGACGAGCTCGGCAAGGTCAAGCGCGTGGTCGAGAAGCACGGCCCGCTGGACGAGGTGCTGCTCGTCCTCGATGCCACGACCGGGCAGAACGGCCTGGTCCAGGCCCGCGTCTTCGCCGAGGTCGTCGACATCACCGGCATCGTCCTCACCAAACTCGACGGCACGGCCAAGGGCGGCATCGTCATCTCCGTGCAGCGCGAGCTGGGTGTCCCGGTCAAGCTGGTCGGCCTCGGTGAGGGCCCGGACGACCTGGCCCCCTTCGAGCCCGAGGCCTTCGTCGACGCACTGATCGGCGACTAGCCGGTACCGCGTCGGGCGACGTGCGCCCCGGCAGCCCTGCCCGGGGCGGCATCAGCCGTCCAGGGATCCCTCCGTCCGGCCTCTCCGCCGCGCCGCCCCTCCCGCGGCGCGGCGGACCCGTTCCGTGCGGCCGCCGCAGGGGTCGCCGCACCGGGTCAGGGGGAGGGGGCGGGACGTACCGGGGATCCGGAGTGGACGGCCCGAAACTCCCCGGCGGCGTTCAGAGGGCCGTCGAGCGGTGGCAGATGTAGGCGAGTGTCCCCAGGAGAAGCCGGGCCTGCGGCGGAGTCTCGGACGAGCCGAGGGCCGGCGGCCGGAGCCAGCGGGACGGACCGAGGCCGGCGTGGTCGGAGGGCGGGGCCGTCACATGGTGGCCCGCGCCGAGGCAGCGCAGGTCCAGACCGGTGTGGTCCCAGCCCATCCGGTACAGCAGATGGGGCAGTTCGGGGGCGGCGCCCGGGGCCACGAAGAACTGGGCGCGGCCCGTCGGCGTCGCGGCCACGGGCCCCAGGGGCACGCCCATCCGTTCGAGCCTCACCAGGGCGCGGCGGCCGGCCGTCTCGGAGACCTCCAGCACGTCGAACGTGCGGCCCACGGGGAGCAGGACCGAGGCGCCGGGCACCTCCGCCCACGCCGTCGCCACCTCGTCGAGGGTCGCGCCGGCCGGTACCTCGGGCACGAAGTCCAGGGGGTGCGCACCGGGGGCCGGGCAGCCGGGGTCCCCGCAGGAGCAGCGGCCCGCCGCTGCCCGTGCGCCCGGGGCCACGTCCCAGCCCCACAGTCCTGTGCACTCGGCCGCAGCCGTGCACTCCGTCGCGCGGCCGCGGCGCCGTGAGCCGGGCCGGATCTCCCGGACCCGGGAGCCGCCGATCGTGAAGCCCATGCCCCCTCCAACGGGTCGAACTCGCCGGTGGTTACGAGAAGGAGTCTTGCGGTGACACTGAGTCGTCGTCGTCCTGACTCGCCGGTGCGAAGTGTCGCTCGGGGTGGTGCGTCCGGTCTCGCGCGCCCCGGCGTACAACGCTCCGCCCGTTCCCGGCCGTCGTGTGTCAAGTGAATCGCGCCTGGCCGCAGGCGAGTTCATTCGAAGGGGTGGCGAATGGTGGCGTTTCTGGAATCGCCATGGCGGGACCGGTGATCGTAGGATTACTTTCGGTGCACGAAGCCCGGAGTGGGATGCCTCCGCGGGTATGCCGGGGGCAAGTCGGTTTCCTGTTCGAAGAGGGGCGACCGCCGGACGCAGAGCCGTGAACCACGGCATTCTGCTAGGGGTTCGGACACCGCTCCGCCGGGCAGGGCATTCCGGCAGGACCACTCGGCACGACAGGCAAGGACAGCATGCGGATGGGGGCGTTACCTGTGAACGGCGGCGGCGCGGACGGCACGGGCGGCGGGAAGCGCCCGAACGAGCAGCTCGGCTCGTGGTTCGTGCGCAGCGGCTGGTCGAAGGGCGAGCTCGCCCGCCAGGTCAACCGCCGGGCCCGGCAGATCGGTGCGCACCACATCAGCACCGACACCTCGCGCGTCCGCAGGTGGCTCGACGGCGAGCAGCCCCGCGAGCCCATCCCGCGCATCCTCAGCGAACTGTTCTCGGAGCGGTTCGGCACCGTCGTCGCCATCGAGGACCTGGGGCTGCGCACGGCACACCAGTCACCCTCGGTGTCCGGTGTCGACCTCCCCTGGGCGGGCCCGCAGACCGTGGCGCTGCTCGGCGAGTTCTCCCGCAGCGACCTGATGCTGGCCCGCCGCGGATTCCTCGGGACGTCGCTCGCGCTCTCCGCCGGGCCGGCACTCGTCGAGCCCTTGCAGCGCTGGCTGGTGCCCACCCCGCCCACCGACCCGGGGCCGGCGGACTCCGCGAGCGTCCGGCGCCCCGCCCGGCTCTCCGAGCCGGAGCTGGACCTCCTCGAGTCCACGACCGCGATGTTCCGCCAGTGGGACGCCCAGTGCGGCGGCGGGCTGCGCCGCAAGGCCGTCGTCGGCCAACTGCACGAGGTGACGGAGCTGCTCCAGGAGCCGCAGCCGGCGGCCACCTCCAGGAGGCTGTTCACCTGTGCCGCCGAACTGGCCGAGCTGGCCGGCTGGATGAGCTACGACGTCGGACTGCAGCCCACCGCCCAGAAGTACTTCGTGCTCGCCCTCCACGCGGCCAAGGAGGCGGGGGACAAGCCCCTCGGCTCGTACATCCTCTCCTCCATGAGCCGCCAGATGATCCACCTGGGTCGGCCCGAGGACGCGCTGGAGCTCATCCACCTCGCGCAGTACGGCAGCCGCGACTGCGCGACCGCGCGCACCCAGGCCATGCTGTATGCGATGGAGGCCCGCGCCTACGCCAACATGGGCCAGCCCAGCAGGACCAAGCGGGCCGTCCGGATGGCCGAGGACACCTTCGCCGACGCGCTCGAGGCCCCCGAGCCCGAGCCGGACTGGATCCGTTTCTTCTCCGAGGCGGAGCTGAACGGCGAGAACGCCCACTCGTACCGGGACCTCGCCTATGTCGCCGGCCGCAGCCCCATGTACGCCTCGCTCGCCGAGCCCGTCATGGAGCGCGCCGTGGAGCTCTTCGGAGGGGACGCCGAGCACCAGCGCTCGTATGCACTCAACCTCGTCGGCATGGCGACGGTGCATCTGCTGAAGCGGGAGCCCGAGCAGGCCACCGGTCTCGCCCAGCAGGCACTGCACATCGCCAGGAGGGTGCGCTCGGAGCGGGTCAACACCCGGCTGCGCAAGACCGTCGACACGGCGGCCAGGGACTTCGGCGACGTCCCCGAGGTCGCCCACCTCACGGACCTCATCACCGCACAGCTGCCGGAGACCGCCGAAGCGGTCTGAGCAGCCCGTCACAGAACTCCGGCGCGACGGCCACCCCTACCGCCCGACACGGCTCCCCACGCCAGGTCAACCGGGTGACCGTCGCGCCGGTCGTGCCACCCGGGGAGGGTACGCCCGTGATGTTCCCGTGACCCTTCAGTTCATGGGCGTGTAACACGCCCGCCCTCTTCGTCACTGCGGTGAAACATCGTGCGGCATCGGCGGAAACCGCGGCGCGCCAACCTCATGCCCCATAACGGGCCGCTCCCCAGGCAGCCGGATCCAGTCGGACCGGCCGCCGGTAGCCCAGGCTCCCGCCCCGCACAGGCCGCACGACGACGAGGAGACGCCGATGCCCCCAGGCATCACACTTGCCGCAGACGCCCCCGAGCTGTCTGCCGCCAACACCGGTTTCATGCTCATCTGCTCCGCGCTGGTGATGCTGATGACGCCCGGCCTGGCCTTCTTCTACGGAGGCATGGTCCGCGTCAAGAGCACGCTGAACATGCTGATGATGAGCTTCATCAGCCTCGGCATCGTCACCATCCTCTGGGTGCTCTACGGCTTCAGCCTCGCCTTCGGCACCGACTCCGGCTCCTTCATCGGCTGGTCCTCCGACTTCGTCGGCCTGAGCGGCATCGGGGTCAACCAGCTCTGGGACGGCTACACCATCCCGGTGTACGTCTTCGCCGTCTTCCAGCTGATGTTCGCGATCATCACGCCCGCCCTGATCAGCGGCGCCCTCGCCGACCGGGTCAAGTTCACCGCCTGGGCCCTCTTCATCGCCCTGTGGGCCACCGTCGTCTACTTCCCGGTCGCGCACTGGGTCTGGGGTGCGGGCGGCTGGCTGTTCGAAATGGGCGTCATCGACTTCGCCGGCGGCACCGCGGTCCACATCAACGCCGGCGCCGCGGCCCTCGGCGTGATCCTCGTGATCGGCAAGCGCGTCGGCTTCAAGAAGGACCCGATGCGGCCGCACAGCCTGCCCCTGGTCATGCTGGGCGCCGCACTGCTGTGGTTCGGCTGGTTCGGCTTCAACGCCGGCTCGTGGCTCGGCAACGACGACGGTGTGGGCGCGGTCATGTTCGTCAACACCCAGGTCGCCACGGCCGCCGCGATGCTCGCCTGGCTCGGCTACGAGAAGATCCGCCACGGCTCCTTCACCACCCTCGGTGCCGCCTCCGGTGCGGTCGCGGGCCTCGTCGCCATCACCCCCTCCGGCGGCTCCAGCTCCCCGCTCGGAGCCATCGCCATCGGTGCCGTCGCCGGTCTGCTCTGCGCCATGGCCGTCGGCCTGAAGTACCGGTTCGGCTACGACGACTCCCTGGACGTCGTCGGCGTCCACCTCGTCGGCGGTGTCGTCGGCTCGCTGCTCGTCGGCTTCTTCGCCACCGGCGGTGTGCAGTCCGACGCCAAGGGCCTCTTCTACGGCGGCGGGTTCGAGCAGCTCGGCAAGCAGGCCGTCGGTGTCTTCGCGGTCCTGGCCTACTCTCTGATCGTCTCCGCGGTCCTCGCCTTCGTCCTCGACCGGACGATCGGCATGAGGGTCAGCGAGGACGACGAGATCTCGGGCATCGACCAGGTCGAGCACGCCGAGACCGCGTACGACTTCAGTGGGGCGGGCGGCGGCGCCGGCTCCCGCAAGACCGTCCCCGCACCCGCCGAGACCGTGGCGGCCGGACCGCAGAACAAGAAGGTGGACGCATGAAGCTCATCACCGCAGTCGTGAAGCCGCACCGGCTGGACGAGATCAAGGAGGCCCTGCAGGCCTTCGGTGTCCAGGGGCTCACGGTCACCGAGGCGAGCGGCTACGGACGGCAGCGCGGCCACACCGAGGTCTACCGGGGTGCCGAGTACACCGTCGACCTCGTCCCCAAGATCCGGATCGAGGTCCTGGCCGAGGACGACGACGCCGAGCAGCTGATCGACGTGGTCGTGAAGGCCGCCCGCACCGGGAAGATCGGTGACGGCAAGGTGTGGAGCGTTCCGGTCGACACCGCGGTCCGGGTCCGGACCGGCGAACGCGGCCCGGACGCGCTGTAGACGGGAGTTCTGGGTGACGAGCGTCGATCTGACCACGGAAACCGAGGGCTCGGGACCCAGCGGCTATGCGGCGGCCCGGCTGCGTCTCCTCCAGGAGGAGACGCAGTCCGGGCCGCCGCGCCGTGCCGCGCTGGCCCGGCTCACCGACGACTGGCTCGCGGCGCTGTTCGCCGCCGCCAAGGAGGACACCGGGGTGCGCGGCGCCGCCCTCGTCGCCGTCGGCGGCTACGGGCGCGGCGAGCTCTCACCGCGCAGCGACCTGGACCTCCTCCTGCTGCACGACGGCGGCGCCGAACCGGGCGCGCTCGCCTCGCTCGCCGACCGGATCTGGTACCCGGTCTGGGATCTCGGGCTGGCCCTCGACCACTCGGTCCGGACCCCGGCCGAGGCCCGCCGCACCGCGGGCGAGGACATCAAGGTGCAGCTGGGGCTGCTCGACGCCCGCGCCGTCGCCGGCGATCTCGGGATGGTCGCCGGGCTGCGCACGGCCGTCCTCGCCGACTGGCGCAACCAGGCGCCGAAGCGGCTCCCCGAACTCGGCGAGCTCTGCCGCGAACGCGCCGAACGCCAGGGCGAGCTGCAGTTCCTGCTGGAGCCCGACCTCAAGGAGGCCCGGGGCGGGCTGCGCGACGCCACCGCCCTGCGCGCCGTCGCCGCCTCCTGGCTGGCCGACGCCCCCCGCGAGGGCCTGGCCGAGGCCCGCCGCACCCTTCTCGACACCCGCGACGCACTCCATCTCACCACCGGACGGGCCACCGACCGGCTCGCCCTCCAGGAGCAGGACCAGGTGGCGCAGGCACTCGGTCTGCTGGACGCCGACGCGCTGCTGCGCCAGGTGTACGAGGCCGCGCGGACCGTCTCGTACGCCGCCGACGTCACCTGGCGCGAGGTCAACCGGGTGCTCAAGGCCCGGTCCGCGCGCCCGCGGCTGCGGAACATCTGGGGCGGCCGCCGCCCCGAGGCCGAGCGCACCCCGCTGGCCGAGGGCGTCGTCGAGATGGACGGCGAGGCCGTCATCGCCCGCTCCGCGAGGCCGGAGCGGGACCCGGTGCTGCCCCTGCGCGCGGCGGCGGCAGCGGCCCAGTCCGGTGTCCCGCTCTCCCTCCACGCCGTACGCCACCTGGCCGCCGCCACCAAGCCGCTCCCCGTGCCCTGGCCCGCCGAGGCACGGGAGGAACTCGTCACCCTGCTCGGAGCGGGCGAACCGACCGTCGCCGTGTGGGAGGCGCTGGAGGCCGAGGGCCTGATCACCCGGCTGCTGCCCGACTGGGAGCGGGTACGCTGCCGGCCTCAGCGCAACCCCGTCCACACCTGGACCGTCGACCGACACCTCGTCGAGGCCGCCGTCCGCGCCTCCGCGCTCACCCGCCGTGTCGGCCGCCCCGACCTGCTCCTCGTCGCGGCCCTGCTCCACGACATCGGCAAGGGCTGGCCCGGCGACCACTCGGTGGCCGGCGAGACCATCGCGCGCGACGTCGCCGCCCGCATCGGCTTCGACAAGCAGGACGTGGCCGTGATCGCCACCCTGGTGCGCCACCATCTGCTGCTCATCGAGACCGCCACCCGCCGTGATCTGGAGGACCCGGCGACCGTGCGGGCGGTCGCGGACGTCGTCGGCTCGCCCGGCACACTGGAGCTGCTGCACGCTCTCACCGAGGCCGACGCCCTCGCGACCGGGCCGGCGGCCTGGTCGGCCTGGCGGGGATCACTCGTCGCCGACCTGGTCAAACGGGTCGCGGGCGTCCTTGCGGGGGAGAGTCCCGAGGAACCGGAGCCGGTCGCTCCGAGCGCTGAACAGGAGCGGCTCGCCGTCGAGGCGCTGCGCACCGGCGGACCGGTACTGGCCCTGCACGCCGCGCAGGCCGAGAGCCAGCAGCCGGACGGCGAACCCGAGCCCGTCGGTGTGGAACTCCTCATCGCCGTGCCCGACCAGCCCGCCGTACTGCCCGCCGTCGCGGGCGTGCTCGCCCTCCACCGGCTCACCGTCCGCGCCGCCGACCTGCGCGCCGTCGAGCTCCCCGACGAGGTGGGCCCGGGGACGGTCCTGATGCTGAACTGGCGGGTCGCCGCCGCCTACGGCTCACTCCCGCAGGCCGCCCGGCTGCGCTCCGATCTCGTGCGGGCCCTCGACGGGTCCCTGGACGTGGCCGCCCGGCTCGCCGAGCGGGACGCCGCGTATCCCCGCCGGCGCGGGGTCAAGGCCCCGCCACCGAGGGTCACCGTCGCCCCGGCGGCCTCCCGGCTGGCCACGGTCATCGAGGTGCGCGCCCAGGACGCCCCGGGGCTGCTGCACCGCATCGGCCACGCCCTGGAGTCGGCGGCGGTCAGCGTGCGCAGCGCACGGGTCTCGACCCTCGGCGCGAACGCCGTCGACGCGTTCTACGTCACAGGTCCCGGGGGAGCCCCGCTGCCTCCCGAGGAGGCCGTGGACGTGGCGCGGACACTGGAGGCCGCGCTGCGGACCGCGTGAACGCCCCGGACCCGGGCGAGGGATACGTCCGGCCGCGTGCCCAGGGGGCAGACCCCATCCCACGCGGCCGGATACCCTTGGGTGACATCTGTCCGCCCGCCCCCGAGACCTGAGGATCCGCGACCACCGTGTTCGACACCCTCTCCGACCGCCTTGCAGCGACATTCAAGAACCTCCGGGGCAAGGGCCGCCTGTCCGAGGCCGACATCGACGCCACGGCACGTGAGATCCGTATCGCGCTGCTCGAGGCCGATGTGGCGCTGCCCGTCGTGCGCGCCTTCATCAAGCAGGTCAAGGAGCGCGCCCTCGGCGCCGAGGTGTCCCAGGCGCTGAACCCCGCCCAGCAGGTCATCAAGATCGTCAACGAGGAGCTCATCGGCATCCTCGGCGGCGAGACCCGCCGGCTGCGCTTCGCCAAGCAGCCGCCCACCGTGATCATGCTGGCGGGTCTCCAGGGCGCCGGAAAGACCACCCTGGCCGGCAAGCTCGGTCTCTGGCTGAAGAGCCAGGGCCACTCCCCGCTGCTCGTCGCCTGCGACCTGCAGCGCCCCAACGCCGTGAACCAGCTGGCCGTCGTCGCCGAGCGCGCCGGCGTCGGCGTCTTCGCGCCCCAGCCCGGCAACGGCGTGGGCGACCCGGTCCAGGTCGCCAAGGAGTCGATCGAGTACGCCAAGTCGAAGGTCCACGACATCGTCATCGTCGACACCGCCGGCCGGCTCGGTATCGACCAGGAGATGATGCAGCAGGCCGCGGACATCCGTGACGCGGTCGTCCCCGACGAGGTCCTCTTCGTCGTCGACGCGATGATCGGACAGGACGCGGTCAACACCGCGGAGGCCTTCCGCGACGGCGTCGGCTTCGACGGCGTGGTGCTCTCCAAGCTGGACGGCGACGCCCGCGGTGGTGCCGCGCTCTCCATCGCGCACGTCACCGGCAAGCAGATCATGTTCGCCTCGAACGGCGAGAAGCTGGACGAGTTCGACGCGTTCCACCCGGATCGCATGGCGTCCCGCATCCTCGGCATGGGCGACATGCTGTCGCTGATCGAGAAGGCCGAGCAGACCTTCAGCCAGGCCGAGGCCGAGAAGATGGCGGCCAAGCTGGCGAAGGGCCCCAAGGAGTTCACGCTCGACGACTTCCTTGCCCAGATGGAGCAGGTCAGGAAGATGGGCTCCATCTCCAAGCTGCTCGGGATGCTGCCGGGCATGGGCCAGATCAAGGACCAGATCAACAACATCGACGAGCGCGACGTCGACCGTACGGCGGCGATCATCAAGTCGATGACGCCCGGCGAGCGCACCGACCCGACGATCATCAACGGCTCGCGCCGGGCCCGCATCGCCCGCGGTTCGGGTGTCGACGTCAGCGCCGTGAAGAACCTGGTGGAGCGGTTCTTCGAGGCCCGCAAGATGATGTCGCGCATGGCCCAGGGCGGCGGGATGCCCGGGATGCCCGGTATCCCCGGCATGGGCGGCGGACCGGGCCGTCAGAAGAAGAAGCAGAAGCAGGCCAAGGGCAAGCAGCGCTCGGGCAACCCGATGAAGCGCAAGGCCGAGGAGCAGGCCGCCCAGGCCCGCCGCGAGCAGTCCGGTCAGGGCAGCCCGTTCGGGCTGCCGGCGGGCGGCCAGGGCGCCCAGGACTTCGAGCTCCCCGAGGAGTTCAAGAAGTTCATGGGCTGACGTCCGGGACGTCCGGACCGGGGGTCCGCCCACGAGCACGGGCGAGGGGCCCCGCGATCACCCGATCGCGGGGCCCCTCGCCCGTGCCGGGCCCCTCGGGGGCCGGGCCGCCCAGGCCGCCCCGGCTCCGCCCCGGGTGGCAGCGCGGCCCGTTGTGTGCGGTCATGGGCAGAGATCTGGAGCAGCCGAGGGACCGGAGGGCAGGCCGTGGCCAATTCCGTACCCCCGCGCGATCGCACCGACCAGCCCTGGCGGTCGGAGGGGGCACCGCCACCCACGCCGCCGCGCAAGAAGCCGCCCGGTGGCTGGCTCGGGCTCGTCGCGACCGCCGTGGTCCTCTTCCTCGTCGCCTACGGGATCCTGTCGTACTTCACCAAGGGCGACGAGCCGACGATCTCGTACACGGAGTTCAGCAGGCAGGTCGAGGCCGGTAACGTCACCAAGATCTACGCCAAGGGCGACACCATCGAGGGCGAGCTGAGGACCGGGCAGCCGATCCCCGGCGGCGGGGGCGACTACACCACCTTCCGGACCCAGCGGCCCGAGTTCGCGGAGGACGACCTCTGGCAGCAGCTGAGCCAGAAGGGCGTGACCGTGACGGCCGAACCGGTCGTCGTCCAGCGCAGCCTGCTGACCAATCTGCTGCTCTCGCTCGCGCCGATCGTGATCCTCGTGCTGCTCTGGGTGGCCCTCGCGAGACGCCTGGGGCCACGCCTCGGCGGCCCCCTGGGCCGCAAGGCGCCGCCCCGTCCCGTGGAACTGGAACCCCACAGACGCACCACCTTCGCCGACGTGGCGGGGATCGACGAGGTCCAGGGCGAGCTCGACGACGTCGTCGACTTCCTCAAGAACCCCCAGGTCTACCGGGCCATGGGCGCACGGATGCCCGGCGGGGTCCTGCTCGCCGGTCCGCCCGGCACCGGCAAGACGCTGCTCGCCCGGGCCGTGGCGGGCGAGGCCGGGGTGCCGTTCTTCTCGGCCTCCGCTTCGGAGTTCATCGAGATGATCGTGGGCGTCGGGGCCTCCCGCGTCCGCGAGCTCTTCGCCGAGGCCCGCAAGGTCGCCCCGGCCATCGTCTTCATCGACGAGATCGACACCATCGGGCGGGTGCGCGGCGGCGGCGCCAGCATCGGCGGCCACGACGAGCGCGAGCAGACCCTCAACCAGATCCTGACCGAGATGGACGGCTTCACCGGCTCGGAGGGCGTCGTCGTCATCGCCGCCACCAACCGCGCCGACGTCCTCGACCCGGCCCTCACCCGCCCCGGCCGCTTCGACCGGATCGTGCACGTCAGCCCGCCCGACCGGGCGGGCCGGGAGGCGATCCTCAGGATTCACACCCGGGACATCCCGCTGGCACCGAGCGTCGACCTGGTCCAGGTGGCCCGTACGACACCGGGCATGACCGGTGCCGAACTGGCCAACCTCGCCAACGAGGCCGCGCTGCTCGCGGTCAAACGGCGGCAGGGCCAGGTGACCCAGCGCGATCTCTCCGACGCGCTGGAGAAGGTCCAGCTCGGCGCGGAGCGCGCGCTCGTGATGCCCGAGGGCGAGCGCCGCAGGACGGCGTACCACGAGAGCGGCCATGCCCTGCTCGGCATGCTCCAGCCGGGCGCCGACCCCGTCCGCAAGGTCACGATCGTTCCGCGCGGCCGGGCGCTGGGCGTCACGCTCTCCACCCCGGACGCCGACAAGTACGCGTACACCGAGGAGTACCTGCGCGGAAGGATCATCGGGGCGCTCGGCGGCATGGCGGCGGAGCACGTCGTCTTCGGGATCATCACCACCGGATCGGAGAACGATCTGGAGCAGGTCACCCGGCTGGTCAGGGGCATGGTCGGACGCTGGGGCATGAGCGAGCGCGTCGGTCGGTTCACCGCCGTGTCGGGGGACGGGCAGGAGCCGTACGGGCTCACCGCCGCCCCGGCGACGCTGGACGCGGTCGACCACGAGATGCGCCGGATCGCCGAGGAATGCTACGAGAGCGCCTGCCGGCAGCTCCGCGAGAACCGCGACCGGTTGGACGCGCTGGCCGAGGCACTGCTCGCCAGCGAGACGCTGGACGAGGAGGAGGCGTACCGGGCCGCCGGCATCCCCCGGCTCAAGAAGGACACGAACGGCCACTGAGCCGCCGTCGCGCGGACGGAAGCGCCCGGGGCCCGCCGGGGGTTCCGGGGGCCCGGGCCCGAGCCGTCCTCGCGGAACCGCGGTGCGGGTGCGGCAGGGGGACCACGTGCACGCAGGGCGAACGGCCCGGCGCCTCGCGGGGGCCCTGCGGCGCCGGTATCTCACCTCACGGCGTACGCGCTATCAGGTACCGGAAGACGTTCGGCATCCACACCGTCCCGTCGGCCCGCACATGCGGATGGAGCGCCTCCTTGACCTCCTTCTCCACCTGCGCCGGGTCCGTCGCCCGTACCGCCGCGTCGAACAGGCCGGTCGACATCAGGCCGCGCACGGCGCTGTCCAGGTCGGCGTAGCCGAAGGGGCACGACACCCTTCCCGAGCCGTCCGGGCGCATCCCCGCCCTGGTCGCCACGTCCTCCAGGTCGTCCCGGAGGGTCTGACGCCAGCCGCCGTCCGCACGCAGCCGCTCGGTGAGCCTGCTCGCCACCCGCAGCACCGCCGAGGTGGCGCACCGCTCGGGCGGGCCCCAGCCCGCCAGCACCACGGGGCTGCCGCGCTCAGCCAGCGGAACCACTGCTTCCAATGCCGGGACCAATCCGTCGGAGTCGCCGGCCGTACACCCGATCGGCTGAAAAACCGTGATCATGCTGAACCGGGGGCGCCGGGGATCGGCGGCCTCCTCCGGCCCGCCCTCGACCAGCCGCCCCGACGGTGCGTCTCCGGAGCCGCCTGGCTCGGGCTCGGGAGCGAGCCGCTCGCGCGCCAGCGCCATCCTCGCCCGGTCCGTGTCGACTCCGGTCACACTCGCGCCGCGCGTCGCGGCCATCAGCAGGGCCAGGCCAGAGCCGCAGCCGAGGCCCAGTACGCGGGTGCCGGCCCCGACCTCCAGGTGCTCGTACACCGCCTCGTAGAGCGGCACCAGCATCCGTTCCTGGATCTCGGCCCAGTCACGGGCGCGCATCCCGGCGTCCGCCGGGAGCACTGAGGACGTACGAGGGTGGTGCGGGACGAGCGTAGGTGTCATCGAAAAGCGCCCCAATCCGCCAAGAGGTCAGCCTTGCCCTGCTGGACAGCCCCCGTGTCGTATCGCTCGCGCCCCCCGTATGCCAGGGAACTGCGCTTCGCTCGGTACGTCCAGAGGTCGCACCGCAATGTCTTGGACGCCCCGGTCGTGCGCCCCCGCGCCCGGACCGTTCCGCATCCAGAGTGCAGCCCCCCCGGGATTCCCGCCAGGCAGGACCACCGCCCGTCGCTCCACCGCGGGCGGAGGGCTTCCCCGCCGGTGACAGGACCGATCGACGCTGCCGAGGTCGCGGACGGCGGCCCGTGCACCAGCAGGGCAGACGGCGATCCGTCCCACGGCCGCGGGCCGATCCGCGGACCGGCCGGTGGCGGTGCGGTGCCGGCCGGCCGTGGACGGGTCGGCGCCCGGGTCCGAAGGCGTTCCCGGTACGCTCGCGATCGTCGCGGGCGCCGACCGGGCCGCACGGCCCACCGCAGGGGCCGGCTGTCCGAGCCGCCGGGAATGCCGCGGACCGTGTACGGACCCGCCCGGCGATCCCGGGTGGTGCCGCATCCCCGGGCGCTCCGGCGCACGGTCCCGGCGCGCGGCCCCGCGCCGCACATCGGCTCGCCCGGTGTCGGCATCGCCGCATGGACGCGTGAGTACGTACCAGCTTGTTGTGAGCTGCGAGGCTTCTCCGCAGATCAGCGCACCCGCCCTCGTCAGGACGCATCAACGGCAACTGACGGGTACGTGCAAATTATTTGGGATGCCCCGGAATGGAACCCGCGGGGCGTCCGGCTCGTTGTCACGACGTGAGCACGACACCACCTGTTCTCGCCGCAGAGCTGGCACAGGCGTGGGCCGACATTCAGCGGCACCACCCCGAGCTGCCCGATCTTGCCGCGCCAGAGTCACTGATCGGAGAGTCGTCGTCGGCCTGCGGGCACGAACTCTCCTTCGAGCGACTGCTCCACGAGGCAGTCCACGGCATTGCCGCCGCCCGGGGCGTCCGCGACACCTCGCGCGCCGGCCGCTACCACAACCGCCGCTTCCTGGCGATCGCCGAGGAGATGGGCCTGGACCACCCGGAGGAGCCGCACCCCAGCAGCGGCTTCTCGCTGGTCGTCCTGACCCCCGATGCCAAGCGGCGGTACCGGTCCACCATCGAGAGACTGCAGCGCGCCCTCGCCGCGCACACGGTCGCCACGGCATCCGACACCAAGCGGACCTTCCGCGGCCCGGCGGCCCGCCACGGCTCGTCCGGGGGCGGCGTCCGGGTCAAGGCGGTCTGCGACTGCGGGAGAAACGTCCGCGTGGTCCCCTCGGTCCTCGCGCAGGCGCCGATCGTCTGCGGCGGCTGCGGCAAGCCGTTCCGCATCCCCGAACCGGTGGCGGCGGCGAGCTGAGCGGGGCACCTCACACGACCGCACCCGGGGGTGACCGGTCGGCCCGGCCCGGGGTCCCACAGCCTCGGGTCAGCCGGCCGGGATCCGTGTGGCACAATGTCTAGCTGTACTCGACAGTCGCACAGGACCCCTCTCTCCTCCGGCTGACGCGTCCATCGGGCCATCGGGTACCGCAACCCCACGCGGCATCTCGTTGTGCCCAACCACGTCAATACCAGGAGATCCCACTCCCGTGGCAGTCAAGATCAAGCTGAAGCGTCTGGGCAAGATCCGTTCGCCTCACTACCGCATCGTCGTCGCCGACTCCCGTACCCGCCGTGACGGCCGGGCCATCGAGGAGATCGGTCTGTACCACCCGACGTACAACCCGTCGCGCATCGAGGTCGACTCGGAGCGTGCCCAGTACTGGCTGTCCGTCGGCGCCCAGCCGACCGAGCCGGTCCTCGCGATCCTGAAGCTCACCGGCGACTGGCAGAAGCACAAGGGCCTGCCCGCCCCGGAGAAGCCGCTCCTCGCCCCGGCCACGAAGGAGGAGAAGCGCCGCTCCTTCGACGAGTTCGCCAAGGCTCTCGAGGGTGAAGAGGGCAAGGGTGAGGCCATCACCCAGAAGTCGAAGAAGACCGAGAAGAAGGCGGACGAGGCTGAGGCTCCCGCCGAGTCCACCGAGGCCTGAGCATGCTCGAGGAGGCTCTCGAGCACCTCGTGAAGGGCATCGTCGACAACCCCGAGGACGTGCAGGTCGCCTCACGCAATCTGCGTCGCGGCCAGGTGCTCGAGGTCCGGGTGCACCCCGACGATCTCGGTAAGGTGATCGGCCGCAACGGCCGCACCGCGCGCGCCCTGCGCACCGTCGTGGGCGCCATCGGCGGCCGTGGTATCCGTGTCGACCTCGTCGACGTGGACCAGGTCCGCTGAGCAGTTGATCACCGGCGCGGGCCGGGGAGGGCCTACCGGCCCGCCCCGGCCCGTCGTCGTACGACAGGAGCTTTGAGCGTGCAGTTGGTAGTCGCACGGATCGGCCGCGCCCACGGCATCAAGGGCGAGGTCACCGTCGAAGTACGTACCGACGAGCCGGAACTGCGGCTCGCCCCCGGAGCCGTACTGGCCACCGATCCGGCCTCCACGGGCCCGTTGACCATCGAGACGGGCCGGGTGCACAGCGGACGGCTGCTGCTGCGCTTCGAGGGCGTCCGGGACCGCAACGGCGCCGAGGCCCTGCGCAACACCCTGCTGATCGCCGACGTCGATCCGGAGGAGCGGCCGGAAGAGCCCGACGAGTACTACGACCACCAGCTCATGGACCTGGACGTGGTACTCGCGGACGGCACGGAGATCGGGCGGATCACGGAGATCTCCCATCTGCCGTCGCAGGACCTCTTCATCGTCGAGCGTCCGGACGGCAGCGAGGTCATGATCCCGTTCGTCGAGGAGATCGTCACCGAGATCGACCTCGCAGGACAGCGGGCCGTCATCGACCCACCCCCCGGACTCGTCGACGAACGCGCGGAGATCGCCTCGCAGCGGGACGCGGACACCGAGGACGGGAACTGATGCGGCTCGACGTCGTCACGATCTTCCCCGAGTACCTGGAGCCGCTGAACGTCTCGCTCGTCGGCAAGGCCCGGGCACGCGGTCAGCTCGGCGTCCACGTCCACGACCTTCGGGACTGGACGTACGACCGGCACAGCACCGTCGACGACACCCCCTACGGCGGCGGACCGGGCATGGTCATGAAGACCGAGCCCTGGGGGGACGCGCTGGACGAGGTCCTCGCCTCCGGCTACGAGGCAGGCGCCCACGAACCCGCGCTGGTCGTACCGACCCCCAGCGGCCGGCCGTTCACCCAGGAGCTCGCGGTGGAGCTCTCCGAGCGGCCGTGGCTGATCTTCACTCCGGCCCGGTACGAGGGCATCGACCGCCGCGTCGTCGACGAGTACGCGACCCGCATACCCGTCCACGAGGTCTCCATCGGCGACTACGTGCTGGCAGGCGGCGAGGCCGCAGTCCTCGTCATGACGGAGGCAGTCGCACGGCTGCTGCCCGGGGTCCTCGGCAACGCGGAGTCGCACCGCGACGACTCCTTCGCACCCGGCGCCATGGCCGACCTCGTGGAGGGGCCCGTCTACACCAAGCCGCCGCTCTGGCGCGGCCGCGGTGTCCCGGACGTGCTGCTCAGCGGCCACCACGGCCGGATCGCCCGATGGCGACGGGACGAGGCCTTCCGCCGGACCGCCCTGCACCGGCCGGACCTGATCGAGCGCTGCGACCCTTCCGCGTTCGACAAGAAGGACCGGGAGATCCTCTCCATCCTGGGCTGGGCGCCGTCACCCGACGGGCGATTTTGGCGCAGGCCGGAGGCCGTGGAAGAATAGCCGCTGCCGTACGTCCGGCGTGCGCCCCTGCCACAGGGGGACACGACGCCCGCCCCGACGCCGCGGCTCCTCGAACATCACTCCGGATACCGCCGATGACCTGTGGCATCGGCGAAGAAAGCAGACAACATGTCGCACGTGCTCGACGCCGTCAACGCCGCCTCGCTGCGGACCGACCTCCCCGCCTTCCGTCCCGGCGACACCGTGAACGTCCACGTTCGCGTCATCGAGGGCAACCGCTCCCGTATCCAGCAGTTCAAGGGTGTCGTCATCCGCCGCCAGGGTTCGGGCGTCAGCGAGACCTTCACGGTCCGCAAGGTCTCCTTCTCCGTCGGCGTCGAGCGCACCTTCCCGGTGCACAGCCCGATCTTCGAGAAGATCGAGCTCGTCACCCGCGGTGACGTCCGCCGCGCCAAGCTCTACTACCTGCGCGAGCTGCGCGGCAAGGCCGCGAAGATCAAGGAGAAGCGCGAGAACTGAGCCACGGCTCACACCCGTGCCCTGCTGAGGCCTCATACGGTTCTTACGGCGGCCGGATAGCATCTGGCCCCGATGGACACCGAAGCACTGCACACGGAGCGCGACCGCTCCTCCGCCCCCGAGACCGATGGGTCCGGCACCGGAGAGCGGTCGCGCTCCGCGCGCGTTTCCCGGCGGCTGCCCTGGCGGCGAGCCGGTGTGCTGGGCGGCGTCTGCGCCGTGTTCCTGCTGCTCCTCAGCCATTTCGTGGTGCAGCCGTTCCTGATCCCGAGCACCTCCATGCAGCCGGCCCTCGAGGTCGGCGACCGCGTGCTGGTGAACAAGCTCGCGTACCGGTTCGGGTCCGAGCCGCGGCGCGGCGACGTGATCGTGTTCGACGGCACCGGGTCCTTCGTGCCGGAGGGCGTGGAGGAGAACCCGGTCAGCGCGGCGGCGCGGGAGGGACTCGCCTCCCTCGGGCTCGCGGAACCGTCCGACACCGATTTCGTCAAACGTGTGGTGGGCGTGGGCGGCGACCGCGTGGTCTGCTGCGACAGGAAGGGAAGACTCCAGGTGAACGGCGTACCGGTCGACGAGGGCTATCTGTACGCCGGTGACGCACCGTCCCATGTGCCCTTCGACATCGTCGTGCCGCAGGGCACCCTGTGGGTCATGGGCGACCACCGCAGCAAGTCGCGTGACTCCCGCGACCACCTGGGCGAGCCCGGCGGGGGAACGGTCCCTGTCGACCGGGTGGTCGGGCGCGCGGACTGGATCGGTTGGCCGCTCGGCCGCTGGTCCACGCTGCCCTCGACGACCGCCTTCGACCGCGTGACCGCGCCGGACGGTGCCCATGGGTAGCCGCGGGCGGCGCGCGAGCCACCGGGCCGACACCCGGCTGCCCACCGGCACCCGGCCCACCGACGGCGGCCGTACGCTGCCCGGGCGTGCGGAGCGGCGCAGGCTCGCCAAGAAGGTGAAGAGACGGCGCCGGCGCTCCGCCGTCAAGGAGATCCCCCTTCTCATCACGGTGGCGCTGATGATCGCCCTCGTCCTCAAGACCTTCCTGGTGCAGGCGTTCGTCATCCCCTCGGGTTCGATGGAGCAGACGATCCGGATCGACGACCGGGTGCTGGTCGACAAGCTGACGCCCTGGTTCGGCTCCAAGCCCGAGCGCGGCGATGTCGTCGTCTTCCAGGACCCCGGCGGCTGGCTCCAGGACGAGCAGACGCCGCGCAGGGACGACCCGGTCGGCGTCAAGCAGGTCAAGGACGTGCTGGCCTTCATCGGCCTGCTGCCGAGCGACGACGAGCAGGACCTGATCAAGCGGGTCGTCGCCGTCGGCGGTGACTCGGTCAAGTGCTGCGACCAGAAGGGCAGGGTCACGGTCAACGGTGTCCCGCTGAACGAGCCGTATCTGCGCCCCGGCAACGCCCCCTCGAAGCTGCCGTTCGACGTGCAGGTACCCGAGGGCCGGCTCTTCGTGATGGGCGACCACCGGTCGAACTCGGCCGACTCCCGGTTCCACCTCGACGAGGAGTACAGCGGCACCGTCTCGGAGGACGAGGTCGTCGGGCGCGCCGTGGTCATCGCCTGGCCGCTCGACCACTGGCGCAAACTGGAGGAGAGGGGAACGTACGCCTCGGTCCCCGATGCGCGCGCCGGGACGGCGACCGCACACGGAGCGTCGCATAGTGTGTCCTCCCAGGATCACAAAGGACTGGTCCTGCTCCCGAGCCCTGCGGAACTCCCGCTCGTTATGGGAGTAGTGGGCCTGCGCCGTCTCCGGCGCGGGCGGTCGCACGGAGTGAGGAGTGGATGTGGGGGATTTGGCCGTGGGCGCACGATCCGGACACGAGGAGCCCGAGGATCGGCCCGAGCGGTACGTGAAGCCTTCCCCCGGTTCCAGCGGCTCCGGCGGCCTTCCCCCGCAGGGCGGCGGCGGTTCGGGAGACGGTGACCCGGCGGACGGCGACGGCTCGTCCGGTACCGGGGCGAGGAAGCAGCGGTCCTTCTGGAAGGAGCTGCCGCTCCTCGTCGGCATCGCGCTGGTCCTGGCGCTGCTGATCAAGACGTTCCTGGTGCAGGCATTCTCGATCCCGTCGGACTCGATGATGAACACGCTGCAGCGGGGCGACCGGGTGCTGGTCGACAAGCTGACGCCCTGGTTCGGTTCCGAACCGGAGCGTGGCGAGGTCGTCGTCTTCCACGACCCGGGCGGCTGGTTGGACGACACCCAGGCTCCCGAGCCCAACGTGGTGCAGCAGTTCCTGAGCTTCATCGGCCTGATGCCCTCGTCGGAGGAGAAGGACCTGATCAAGCGCGTCATCGCGGTCGGCGGTGACACCGTCTCCTGCAAGAAGGGAGGCAAGGTCATGGTCAACGGCAAGGCCCTGGACGAGACGTCGTACATCCGACCCGGCAGCACTCCCTGCGACGACAAGCCGTTCGGTCCGATCCGCGTGCCCGAGGGCCGGATCTGGGTGATGGGCGACAACCGCGACAACTCCCTGGACTCGCGTTACCACCAGGAGCTGCCGTACAACGGCACGGTCAGCAACGAGGACGTCGTCGGGAGGGCCGTCGTGGTCGCTTGGCCGTTCAACCGCTGGTCCACGCTGCCCGTTCCGGACACCTTCGACCAGCCCGGGCTGAACTCGGCGGCGGTGATCGGCGGAACCGTCGCGCCGGGCGCACTCGCGGTGGCCGGCGCGTTGCCGATCGTGCTCGTCCGCCGGAGGAGGCTGACCCGCGGGCGAACCGACGGGTAGGGTGCCGCTCGGATCAGCGATCGTCGGTCCTGGGAGGCAGGGAGCGCTGCGATGGGCGGAACAGGACGTACGGGCAGCGGCCACGGCCGCCTCGGCAGTGTGCTGTCGGGGCTCGCCGTGGCCGTCGGTTGTGTGCTCTTCCTCGGCGGATTCGTCTGGGGGGCGCTGCTCTACCAGCCGTACACGGTTCCCACGGACTCGATGTCACCGACCGTGGAGCCGGGGGACCGGGTGCTGGCGCAGCGCATCGACGGCTCGGAGGTCCGGCGCGGCGACGTCGTCGTCTTCACCGACGAGCTGTGGGCCGATGCCCCGATGGTGAAGCGTGTGGTCGGGGTCGGCGGCGACAAGGTCGCGTGCTGCGAATCCGACGGCCGGATGACCGTCAACGGCAAGGCCGTCGAGGAACCGTATCTGCGCGGTGATGAGCCCGCGTCACCGCTGGGCTTCACCGTGTCCGTGCCGGAGGGGAAACTCTTCCTCCTCGGTGACGAGCGCAGGACCTCCGTGGACTCCCGTTCGCACCTCCAGGAGGCCGGCCAGGGCACCGTGCCGATCGGGGCGGTGAGCGCCCGGCTCGACGCCGTCGCCTGGCCGCTCGGCGAGGTCCTGGAACGGCCGCGGAGCTTCGCCGCCCTGCCCGGCGGGATCTCCGAGCCGGGGCCGGTCCGGCCGGTCCTCGGGTCGGTGGCGCTCGGCGCCGTGCTGATCCTGGGCGGGGCCGCCTACGGACCGCTCGCGAAACTCGCGGGTCGGCGGAAGCGGCCCGCCGGGCGGAGCGGGGCGACCGCGGATGTCTGAGGGGCCGTCGGCCGGAACGGGCCGGGGGACGCCTGCGGGCGGTCCGGCGCCGGGGGCGGTCGCGGACGGGAGGACGTCAGGGGCGACCGCCGGTGCGGCCGGGCGCACCCTGCGCCGGGTCTCCCGGGTGATCCTGCTCGATCCCGACGACCGCGTCCTGCTGCTCCACGGCTTCGAACCGGACGATCCGGACGACGACTGGTGGTTCACACCGGGCGGCGGGGTCGAGGGGACGGAGTCCCGCGAGGAGGCCGCGCTGCGCGAGCTGGCCGAGGAGACGGGAATCACGGACGTCGAGCTGGGGCCGGTGATCTGGCAGCGGGAGTGCTCCTTCCCGTTCGACGGACGGCGCTGGGACCAGGACGAGTGGTACTACCTGGCACGTACCCGGCAGACGGCGACCAGCCTGACCGGCCTGACCCGGCTGGAGCAGCGCAGTGTCGCGGGGCTGAGGTGGTGGACCTCCGCCGAACTGTCGGCGGCGCGTGAGACGGTGTATCCGACCAGGCTCGCCGAGCTGCTGCGTACGCTGCTCGACGAGGGGCCTCCGAGTGCGCCTGTGGTCCTGGCCCGGGAAATCGTCTAGGGACGCGGGGGGCTGGCGCACAATAGGGGGACGCACGGCTGAAGGGGAACATGCCATGAGCGCCGAGGACCTCGAGAAGTACGAGACCGAGATGGAGCTGAAGCTCTACCGGGAGTACCGCGACGTCGTCGGTCTGTTCAAATACGTGATCGAGACCGAGCGCCGCTTCTACCTCACCAATGATTACGAGATGCAGGTCCACTCGGTGCAAGGTGAGGTCTTCTTCGAGGTCTCCATGGCGGATGCCTGGGTGTGGGACATGTACCGGCCGGCCAGGTTCGTCAAGCAGGTCCGGGTGCTCACGTTCAAGGACGTGAACATCGAGGAGCTGAACAAGAGCGATCTGGAGCTTCCCCAGGGCTGACCTCCACCCGAAGGGGCGTCGAGGTTTTCCACATCGGGCCGGTTTTCCACCAAGATCCACCCGCCGGGACCGCAGGCGTCAGAGTTCGGTGCCGGAGGTGGTGCCGGGATGAACGCGAAGAGCGCACTGGGGCGGTACGGCGAGGAGCTGGCCGCGCGGCTGCTGGCTGCGGCCGGGATGGCCGTACTCGCCAGGAACTGGCGGTGCGGGCGGGCCGGGGAGATCGACATCGTCGCCCGGGACGGCGACACGGTGGTCGTCTGCGAGGTGAAGACCCGCAGGGGCGGCCCGGACGGGCGGATGCCCTTCGAGCATCCGATGGCCGCGATCACATCGGCCAAGGCGGACCGGCTGAGACACCTGGCCGCCTGCTGGCTGGAGCGGCACGGGGGGTCACCGCCCCCGGGCGGGGTGCGGATCGACATCGTCGGGGTCGTGCTGCCCCGGCGGGGAGCGCCCCAGGTCGAGCATGTGGCGGGAGTGGCCTGATGGGTTTCGCACGCACCTGCTCGGTGGCGCTGGTGGGGGTCGAGGGCGTGGTCGTTGAGGTCCAGGCGGACCTGGAGCCGGGAGTGGCGGCCTTCGCCCTGGTGGGGCTCCCGGACAAGAGCCTGGTGGAGAGCCGGGACCGGGTCCGGGCCGCCGTCGTCAACTCCGATGCCGAGTGGCCGCAGAAGAAGCTCACCGTCGGGCTCAGCCCGGCCTCCGTGCCCAAGAGCGGCAGCGGTTTCGACCTGGCCGTCGCCTGCGCCGTCCTCGGCGCCGCCGAGCGCATCGATCCCAGGGCCATCGCGGATCTCGTGCTCCTCGGCGAGCTGGGTCTCGACGGCAGGGTGCGGCCCGTGCGGGGCGTCCTGCCCGCGGTGCTCGCCGCGGCGGAGGCGGGGTACCGGCAGGTCGTCGTGCCCGAGCGGACCGCGGGAGAGGCCTCGCTCGTCCCGGGCGTCTCGGTCCTCGGGGTGCGCAGTCTGCGCCAGCTCATCGGGGTGCTGAACGACGAGCCGGTGCCGGAGGAGGAGCCCGACGGCCACGGCCGGCCCGACCCCGTGCTCGCCGGCCTCACGGTCCCCGGCGCAGCGGTGGGCACGGGGCTCGCCGCCGGTCCGGGGCGGGGCGGGTGCTCCCTTCCGGACCTGGCGGACGTGGCCGGTCAGCACGGTGCGCGCACGGCCGTCGAGGTCGCCGCGGCCGGGGGGCACCACCTGCTGCTCCAGGGCCCTCCGGGCGCGGGGAAGACGATGCTGGCGGAGCGGCTCGCGTCCGTGCTCCCGCCGCTCACCCGCAAGGAGTCCCTCGAGGTGACCGCCGTGCATTCGGTCGCGGGCATCCTGCCGCCCGGCGAGCCCCTGGTGCGCACACCGCCCTACTGCGCTCCGCACCACTCGGCGACGATGCAGTCCCTCGTGGGCGGTGGTCAGGGCGTGCCGAGACCGGGTGCCGTGTCCCTGGCGCACCGGGGCGTCCTGTTCCTGGACGAGGCCCCCGAGTTCTCCGGCAAGGCGCTCGACGCCCTCCGCCAGCCCCTCGAATCGGGCCATGTGATCGTCGCGCGGAGCGCCGGGGTGGTCCGGCTGCCCGCCCGGTTCCTCATGGTGCTGGCGGCCAACCCCTGCCCGTGCGGGCGCCACACCCTGCACGGCTCGGGATGCGACTGCCCGGCCTCGCTGATCCGGCGGTACCAGGCGCGGCTCTCGGGACCGCTGCTCGACCGGGTCGACCTGCGCGTCGAGGTGGAGCCCGTCAGCCGGGCCGACCTGCTCGGCGGGGGCGGCCGGGGTGAGCCGTCCGCGGACGTCGCGGCCCGGGTCCGGGAGGCGCGGGACAGGGCGTCCGCCCGGCTGGACGGCACCCCGTGGCACGCGAACAGCGAAGTGCCCGGGCATGAGCTGCGCACCCGCTGGCACACCGCTCCCGGCGCGCTCGCCGCGGCCGAGCGGGACATGGAGCGGGGACTGCTCACCGCGCGGGGCATGGACCGTGTGCTCAGGGTCGCCTGGACGATCGCCGATCTGGCGGGCCACGACCGGCCCGGCGCCCGCGATGTGGACCTGGCGCTCCAACTGCGCACGGGCGTCGCACGGGGCGTCCCGACGGGATTCGGGGCCGAGCGGTGAGCCCCGTGCGTGGGCGCGTGCCGGACCGGCGCCCGTGCGCGGCGAGGGGAGTCGGATCGTGACCGCCGGTGCGGGCGAGGAGGAACGCAGGGCGCGTGCCGCGTTGACGAGGGTCGTCGAACCGGGTGACGAACACGCGGGGAGATGGCTGAGCCGGCTCGGCCCGGTGGAACTCATGGCCCGCCTCACAGCGCCCACCCCGGGCGCGGGGAACCTCCCCGGTGGTGGGCGGCAGCGGATGGAGGGCTACCGGATGCGGGCAGCGGCGGCATGTCCGGAGCGCGACCTCGAGCGGGTGGCCGAACTGGGCGGACGGTTCCTGTGTCCGGGGGATCCGGAGTGGCCGGGTCAACTGGACGACCTCCAGGACGCGCGGCCGGTGGGGCTCTGGGTCCGGGGCCTCCCCGACCTGCGGATATGGGCCCTGCGCTCGGTCGCCGTGGTGGGTGCGAGAGCGTGCACCCCTTACGGGGTGCATGTCTCGGGGAGCCTCGCCTCGGGTCTCGCCGAGCGGGGCTGGGTGGTCGTCTCCGGCGCCGCGTACGGGGTCGACGCCGCCGCCCACCGAGGCGCACTGTCCGCGGCGGGCGCGACGGTCGCGGTACTGGCCTGCGGGGTGGACACCGTCTATCCCCGCGGCAATGCGGAGTTGCTCCGCCGCGTGGTCGAACAGGGTCTGGTGATAGCGGAGTTGCCGCCCGGAGCCCATCCCACCCGCAGCAGGTTCGTGCTGCGGAACCGGGTCATCGCGGCCCTGTCCCGAGGCACGGTCGTCGTGGAGGCCGAGTACCGGAGCGGTTCACTCGCCACGGCACGGGCCGCGGAGCGCCTCGGCCGCATCACCATGGGCGTTCCCGGCCCGGTGACCAGCGGACTCTCCGCGGGGGTGCACGAACTGCTGCGCACCGGCGCGGTGCTGGTCACCGACGCCGACGAAGTGGTCGAAATGGTCGGCGACATCGGCGAACTCGCCCCCGCCCGCCGCGGTCCCGTCCTTCCGCGGGATCTGCTCGGCCGCGACTGCGCACGGGTCCTGGAGGCTCTTCCGGCCGACGGCGCCCTCGACGGCCGGAAGGTCGCCGAGCGGGCCGGCACCACGCCCGACGACGCCCTCGCGAGACTGTACGAGCTGCACTCCCTGGGCTTCGTCGAACGCCGAGGCGACCGCTGGCAGTTGGCCGCAGCCGCAACAACGGGCTCGAACGCACGGCGAGGCGGTGCTTGATCCGGGGCATTCGGGTGAAAGGGTGAGCCCGATGGCCCCGGCGGCACTTCGGCGGGACCGCGAGGGCCGGCGCCCGCTGCTCCGGCTCTCGTTCGAAGATGTGGCCGACGGTACACACCCACCGAGGCGCGATCCGCCGCCGTTCGCGCACCGCGATCCCCCAGTCACGCTACGCTCACCAGGTTCACCGCCCAGCCACCGGCCCAGACAACCCGTCCCGACACGCCCCACAGCAGAACGGCTCAAAGGCAACGCATGCCCCAGCACACCTCCGGGTCTGACCACGCGGCAGTTCCCCCCGCTGCCCGTGGTTCCGTGCGGCCGCCCGCGCCCTCGTCGCTCGAAGAGCTGTGGCGGTCGTACAAGGCCACCGGCGACGACCGGTTGCGGGAGCAGCTGATCCTGCACTACTCGCCGTTGGTGAAGTACGTCGCGGGCCGGGTGAGCGTCGGACTGCCCTCCAACGTCGAGCAGGCGGACTTCGTCTCCTCCGGCGTCTTCGGACTCATCGACGCGATTGAGAAGTTCGACATCGAGCGCTCCATCAAGTTCGAGACGTACGCGATCACCCGCATCCGGGGCGCCATGATCGACGAGCTGAGGGCGCTGGACTGGATCCCTCGCTCGGTGCGGCAGAAGGCCCGCAACGTCGAGCGGGCGTACGCCACGCTGGAGGCACAACTGCGGCGCACCCCCTCCGAGAGCGAGGTCGCCGCGGAGATGGGCATCTCGCTCGAGGACCTCCACTCCGTCTTCAGCCAGTTGTCCCTGGCGAACGTCGTCGCACTGGAGGAACTGCTCCACGTCGGGGGTGAGGGCGGCGACCGGCTCAGCCTCATGGACACCCTGGAGGACACCGCCGCCGACAACCCGGTGGAGGTGGCCGAGGACCGCGAGCTGCGGCGTCTCCTCGCCCGAGCGATCAACACGCTTCCCGACCGGGAGAAGACCGTCGTCACCCTCTACTACTACGAGGGCCTGACCCTGGCCGAGATCGGCAATGTCCTGGGCGTCACCGAGAGCCGGGTCAGCCAGATCCACACCAAGTCCGTACTGCAGCTCAGGGCGAAGTTGGCCGACGTCGCCCGGTGAGGCCGACGGGCCGGGGCGGCCCGGGGAGCGGGCGGCGGCGCTGTGCCGAACCGTCACTGCCCCGCCCGTGCGCGCCGCCGCCGCCGTAAAGTGGTCCCGTGCCAAGGATTCGAGCGGCCTCCGTGGCCGAGCACCGGACCATGCAGCGTGCCGCCCTGCTGGACGCCGCGCGTTCCCTGCTGTCCGAAGGCGGGACGGAGGCGCTGACCTTCCCCGCCCTCGCCGAGCGCACGGGACTGGCCAGGTCCTCCGTGTACGAGTACTTCCGCTCCCGTGCCGCGGTGGTCGAAGAGCTGTGCGCCGTCGACTTCCCGGTCTGGGCGGCGGAGGTCGAAGCCGCCATGGCGGGCTCGGACACCGCCGAGGGCAAGGTCGAGGCGTATGTGCGGAGCCAGCTGGAACTCGTCGGCGACCGGCGCCACCGTGCGGTCGTCGCGATCTCGGCCGGCGAACTGGACGACGGCGCCAGGGAGAAGATCCGCGCCGCGCACGGTGGGCTGATCGCCATGATCGTGGAGGCGCTGGGGGACCTGGGACACCGGCAGCCCCGCCTCGCTGCCATGCTCCTCCAGGGGGTCGTGGACGCGGCGGTGCGCCGTATCGAACTGGGCGCCGCCGAGGACCCCTCCTCCATCGCCGAGGCCGCGGTCTCGATGGCGCTCCGAGGGGTGCTGGGGGACTGAGCCCCACTCCGGACCCCGTGCGCGGACGGCTCCGGCCCGCTCGGAGTCCGGCCCGCTCGAGTGCTTGGTCGGATCGGGACTGTGCGCACGGGGCGCTGCCGCTCCGGGACCCTGCCGCGCGCCCCGTCACCCGAGCCCTACGGGACCGTCGAGATCCCCGGGAGCATTGGCAGCCTCCGGCTCGGTCCCGCCGGTACCGTCGTCTCCGCCCCGGGAGCGCTTCGCCCATTCCGCCGGGGCTCGGACGGCCCGCTCGACGAGTGAGCCGCCCGGTACGGCCCCTCGGGCCCTTCCGGGCGCGCCCCGGGGCGAAACTCCCGCAGCGGCCACCGA
The DNA here is from genome assembly GCF_040656535.1 of Streptomyces sp. NPDC049887. Classification (NCBI taxonomy): domain Bacteria; kingdom Bacillati; phylum Actinomycetota; class Actinomycetes; order Kitasatosporales; family Streptomycetaceae; genus Streptomyces; species Streptomyces sp. NPDC049887. Next base: position 70,095 of record NZ_JBFAMM010000014.1, read on the forward strand.
CCCGATGGGCGGCCCCTGGAGCGGCCTCGTGACCGTGGGCCCGGCCCGGAGCCCGCGCCGGCCGGCCCGCACCCCGGCAGTCGCGTCTCCACCTCCACGGCTTCCCGTCCGACCCGGCCCCCGCACACCTGAGGCCCCCGCGCCTGCCGGTTCGGCGCCACCCCCGGAACCTCGGGCTCCCGGACCCGCACACGCCTCCGCCCGCTGCGACGTGTCCCGTGCCTCGCACGTTTCCGATCCCCGCTCCCTTTCCCTTTCCCTTTCCCTTTCCCTTTCCCTTTCCCTTTCCAGGGTCGTGCCCACGCCCACGCTCCCGCCGCTGCGGATCAGACCGGCGCCCGAGACGAATCGCCCGGTGCGAGAAGATCGCCGCCGTCGCGAGCACCAGGGCCTGGACCGTGTCCGCGCCGGCCCGGGACGGAGCCGCCGATGCCTCGTCGAGCCCCGGTACGACCGCCCCCGGAGCCGTCGGCGGCAGGGGCACTCCGAACACCGGAAGCAGCCGGGACGGGCCACGGAGCAAGGCCGACGCGGGCAGGAGGGAGAGCGGGTCGAGGTACGCCTCACCCCGCCGCAGCCCCCAGTGCAGACACTCGCGCGGACAGTGCGAGGAGCCCGCCACCACCGCCACGACCTGCCCCTCGGCCACCACCGCCCCCGGTGGGACCAGGGAGCGCACCGGCTCGTAGGTCGTGCGCAGCGGCGGGTCGCCCGTCCCCGTCAGCTCGATCGACAGCACACCGCGCCCCGCCACCGGTCCCGCGAAGGACACCCGCCCCGGCGCGGCGGCACGCACCTCGGTGCCCGGGGGAGCCGCCAGGTCCACCCCGCGGTGGCCCCGCCCGTACGTGGAGGGCGGCGGTTCCCAGCCCCGTACCAGCGCGGGGCGGGGTGGGCCCACCGGCCAGACCGCCGCCCACGCCGGCACCGGGGACATCGCCACCGGCAGCACCGCCGCCAGCGCCGTCGTCACGACTCGTCGTCCGCGATTCATGACGTCGACGGTCCCCCGGCAGACCCCCTCCGCGCTGATCATGGTCCGGATCTGTGGACGGCCGACCCGTTGTGGACATCGCCGTCACCCGGCACCTCGGCGGTCCCGTACACTTCTTCTGGCGATCCGGGTCACCCGGGTCGACTTCGCACGCCCCGCCACCACCCTCATCCTCGGTCGGTGGCCGCGCCTCTCGGTCCCTTGCGGCACGGCGCGTCGGGGCGTCAGGACACAACCGAGAAACTCAAGGAGATACGGCCATGGCCGTCGTCACGATGCGGGAGCTGCTGGAGAGCGGCGTCCACTTCGGTCACCAGACCCGTCGCTGGAACCCGAAGATGAAGCGCTTCATCTTCACCGAGCGCAACGGCATCTACATCATCGACCTGCTCCAGTCGCTGTCGTACATCGACCGCGCCTACGAGTTCGTCAAGGAGACCGTCGCGCACGGCGGCTCCATCATGTTCGTCGGCACGAAGAAGCAGGCGCAGGAGGCCATCGCCGAGCAGGCGACCCGCGTCGGCATGCCCTACGTCAACCAGCGCTGGCTCGGCGGCATGCTCACCAACTTCTCCACCGTCTACAAGCGCCTTCAGCGTCTGAAGGAGCTCGAGGCGATCGACTTCGAGGACGTCGCCGCCTCCGGTCTCACCAAGAAGGAGCTTCTGGTCCTCTCCCGCGAGAAGGCCAAGCTGGAGAAGACCCTCGGTGGCATCCGCGAGATGCAGAAGGTGCCGAGCGCCGTCTGGATCGTCGACACCAAGAAGGAGCACATCGCCGTCGGTGAGGCGCGCAAGCTCCACATCCCGGTCGTCGCGATCCTCGACACCAACTGCGACCCGGACGAGGTCGACTACAAGATCCCGGGCAACGACGACGCGATCCGCTCCGTCACCCTGCTCACCCGCGTGATCGCCGACGCCGTCGCCGAGGGCCTCATCGCCCGTTCCGGCGTCGCGACCGGTGACTCGAAGCCGGGCGACAAGGCCGCGGGCGAGCCGCTGGCCGAGTGGGAGCGCGACCTGCTCGAGGGCGAGAAGAAGGCCGACGAGACCCCGGCCGCCGAGGCCGAGAAGCCGGCCGAGGCCGCTGCCGAGGCTCCGGCCGCGGACGCCGACAAGGCCTGACACCAGGTTCCGGTATCCGACGGCGGGGGCCCATGAAGCCCCCGCCGTCGGCCCGTAGATCGTTCGACCTCAGCTCTTCGACTTCAGAGAGATTCACAGACATGGCGAACTACACCGCCGCTGACGTTAAGAAGCTCCGCGAGCTCACCGGCGCGGGCATGATGGACTGCAAGAAGGCGCTCGACGAGGCCGACGGCAACGTCGACAAGGCCGTCGAGGCCCTGCGCATCAAGGGCCAGAAGGGCGTCGCCAAGCGCGAGGGCCGCTCCGCCGAGAACGGCGCCGTCGTCTCCCTCATCGCCGACGACAACACCTCCGGTGTCATCGTCGAGCTGAAGTGCGAGACGGACTTCGTCGCCAAGGGCGACAAGTTCCAGGCCGTCGCGAATGCGCTCGCCGCCCACGTCGCCGCCACCGGCCCGGCCGACATCGAGGCCCTGCTCGCCTCCGAGATCGAGCCCGGCAAGACCGTTCAGGCGTACGTCGACGAGGCCAACGCCAACCTCGGCGAGAAGATCGTCCTGGACCGCTTCGCGCAGTTCTCCGGTGCCTACGTGACGGCGTACATGCACCGCACGATGCCCGACCTGCCCCCGCAGATCGGTGTCCTCGTCGAGCTGGACAAGCCGAACGCCGAGGTCGCCAAGGGCGTCGCCCAGCACATCGCCGCCTTCGCGCCGAAGTACCTGTCCCGCGAGGACGTCCCGGCCGAGGTCGTCGAGTCCGAGCGCCGCGTCGCCGAGGAGACCACCCGCGCCGAGGGCAAGCCCGAGGCCGCCCTGCCGAAGATCGTCGAGGGCCGCCTCAACGGCTTCTTCAAGGACGCCACCCTCCTGGGCCAGCCGTACGCGCTGGACAACAAGAAGTCCGTCCAGCAGATCCTGGACGAGGCCGGTGTCGCCCTGAAGCGCTTCTCGCGCATCAAGGTCGGCATCTGAGCCGGTACGCGATCGACACGGGAGCCCGATAGGGTTTTCCAGCAGTCGTCGGCCGCGTGAACGCCGGACGACCGCAGATCTGACGAGGAGGCCATTGCCGCAGGGACACCAGCACCCACCGGCAATGGCCTTCTTCGTATGTGCACGAGGAGATCTCCATGAACAAGGGCGCGGACGCCAATCCGGCCGCCGACGACAAGAGCGACCACACCGGCCAGAAAGCCGGCCGCTTCATGCTGAAGCTGTCCGGGGAAGCGTTCTCCGGCGGCACCGGCCTGGGCGTCGACCCCGACGTCGTACACGCCATCGCGCGGGAGATCGCCGCGGTCGTCCGTGACGGCGCACAGATCGCGGTGGTCATCGGCGGCGGCAACTTCTTCCGCGGGGCCGAACTCCAGGTGCGCGGCATGGACCGGGCGCGCTCCGACTACATGGGCATGCTCGGCACGGTCATGAACTGCCTCGCCCTCCAGGACTTCCTGGAGAAGGAGGGGATCGACTCCCGCGTCCAGACCGCCATCACCATGGGCCAGGTCGCGGAGCCCTACATCCCGTTGCGGGCGGTGCGCCACCTCGAGAAGGGGCGCGTCGTGATCTTCGGTGCCGGTATGGGCATGCCCTACTTCTCCACCGACACCACCGCCGCCCAGCGTGCCCTGGAGATCGACGCCCAGGCCCTGCTCATGGGCAAGAACGGTGTCGACGGGGTCTACGACTCCGACCCCAAGACCAACCCGGACGCGGTGAAGTTCGACGCGCTGGAGTACGGCGAGGTGCTCGCCCGCGACCTCAAGGTCGCCGACGCCACCGCCATCACCCTCTGCCGCGACAACTCGCTGCCGATCCTCGTCTTCGAACTGCTCGCCGCGGGCAATATCGCGCGGGCCGTCCGGGGTGAGAAGATCGGCACGCTCGTGAGCGACCAGGGCACCCGGGCCTGACCCGGGGCACCGCCCCGGGATGGACAAAGCCCTGCCGGTCGGACACCGTGCAGGGAGGACGCGCCGCCAAGTTTCGCCGGTCTCGTACGTGTGACGGGTACCGGTCCGCGGACCCGCACCACGGGTCGCGTACCGGGGCCGCCGCTCGTACTCGCCGGGACTACCAAGACACGCAGGAGCAAGTGGTGATCGAAGAGACCCTCCTCGAGGCCGAGGAGAAGATGGAGAAGGCCGTCGTGGTCGCCAAGGAGGACTTCGCCGCGATCCGCACCGGGCGTGCGCACCCGGCGATGTTCAACAAGATCGTGGCCGACTACTACGGTGCGCTGACACCGATCAACCAGCTGGCCTCGTTCTCGGTGCCGGAGCCGCGCATGGCCGTGGTGACCCCGTTCGACAAGAGCGCGCTGCGCAACATCGAGCAGGCGATCCGCGACTCCGACCTCGGCGTCAACCCCAGCAACGACGGAAACATCATCCGGGTGGTGTTCCCGGAGCTCACCGAGGAGCGCCGCCGCGAGTTCATCAAGGTCGCCAAGGGCAAGGCCGAGGACTCCCGGATCTCGATCCGCTCCGTGCGCCGCAAGGCCAAGGAGGCCATCGACAAGCTGATCAAGGACGGCGAGGTCGGCGAGGACGAGGGCCGGCGTGCCGAGAAGGAGCTCGACGACACCACCGCGAAGTACGTCGCGCAGGTGGACGAGCTGCTCAAGCACAAGGAAGCCGAGCTGCTCGAGGTCTGATGAACGACTCTTCCTGGGGGGCCCCGACGAGTACCGGCTACTGGGGCCCGCCCGACCAGGGGGCTGCCCCGGCGGGTCCCGCATACGATGAGCTTGACGCCCAGCAGACTCGGCCCATGCCCATCGTGCCGGACGATCCCGACGCAGGTAGAGACGCCGCAGACCGCGAAGACCGCGACCGGGGGGCCGCTCGGCTGAGTGGCCCCCCGGTCCGCGACGAGATGCCGCAGGAGCCCATGCCCACCCCGCCGCCGTCTGCGGCCTCCCAGCCGTCGGAGCCGCAGCCGCCGCAGAAGAAGCGCGCAGGCCGCGATCTTCGGGCTGCCATAGGGGTCGGCGTCGGGCTCGGTGCGGTCATCGTCGCGGCGCTGTTCGTCGTCAAGGCCGTGTTCGTCGGTGTGATCGCCGTCGCCGTGGTCGTCGGCCTGTGGGAGCTCACCTCCCGCCTCCAGGAGCGCAAGGGCATCAAGGCGCCCCTGGTGCCGTTGGCGGTGGGCGGCGCGGCGATGGTCGTGGCCGGGTACGTGCGGGGTGCCGAAGGCGCCTGGGTCGCCACCGCCTTCACAGCCCTGGCGGTGCTGGTCTGGCGGATGACCGAGCCGCCCGAGGGCTACCTCAAGGACGTGACGGCCGGGCTGTTCGCCGCGTTCTACGTGCCGTTCCTCGCCACGTTCGTCGCGATGATGCTCACCGCGGAGGACGGCCCGCAGCGGGTCTTCACGTTCCTCCTGCTCACGGTCGTGAGTGACACCGGCGCGTACGCGATCGGCTGGCGCTTCGGCAAGCACAAGCTCGCGCCGCGCATCAGCCCCGGGAAGACCCGCGAGGGTCTGTTCGGGGCCGTGGCGTTCGGCATGGCGGCGGGCGCCCTCTGCGTGCCGCTGCTGATCGGCGGCGGGACCTGGTGGCAGGGCCTGGTCCTCGGCCTCGCGGTCGCGGTCAGCGCTACCCTGGGCGACCTCGGCGAGTCGATGATCAAGCGGGACCTCGGCATCAAGGACATGGGAACGCTGCTGCCGGGCCATGGGGGCATCATGGACCGGCTGGACTCGCTGCTGCCCACGGCGCCGGTGGTGTGGCTGCTGTTCGTGGTGTTCGTCGGCTCGGGCTGACCCGGGGAGTTCCGGTCGGAGGGGCTCGTCGTCCCCTGGGGCGGCGGGCCCTCCGCCGTGTCCGGTTCCGGCGGCGCCGTGAGACCCGTGTCCCGCCGCGGTCTGTCCGGCGGGGCTCCGGACCCTGCATGCTGGGCCCGGGACGCGGGAGACCGCGGGGCGAGGGGGGACCATGGGGCGGAAGGCCGGCGGAGCGGCTCTGCTGCTCGTACTCGTGTGCGTCACCGGGTGCGGAGGAGGGGACGACGGGGCCGTGGAACCCCGTCCGTCCGGGACGGGCACCCCGGCCGGCGCGGAACGGCCCGCGCCGAGTGCCCCCGTGCCCCCGGCGACCAGCGGCCCGCCCCGCCCCACCCCGTCGGCGACGACGCCCGACCGGGCGTCCGCGCTCGTCACGCTCACCGAGAGCGGCGGTATCGACGGGCGACACCATTCGGTCGTCGTCCACGACGACGGTACGTACCTCCTGGTCGCACCCGGGAAGAAGAACCGTCCCGGCCGGATGACCCCGGCGGCCCTCGCCGAACTGCGGGCAGCCCTCGGCGAGGTCGACTTCTCCCGGCTGCCGACCCGGCCCACCGGGCCGCCGGTCATGGACGGGCTGACCCGCGTGCTGGTCCACAACGGCCGCACCTACGTCGACGACGGCACGGACATCCCCGCCGACCTCGCCGCGGTCTACGACGCGCTGCCGCCTCCCGGCTGACGCGGACCGGGCCACCGGGGCCGGGATCCGCACCTGCCGGGGGACGAGACCGCCCCGTGGCCGCCTTGCGCTGCTGACGGCGTCGCGGAGGCCGGCCCCGCCCGGTGTGGCCGTCGGCGATCCTCACCGTCTCCCCACCCACCGCCCGCGACGGGTCCGTGCCCCCCTGTCCGGGAGCCCCTGTCGGTGCGGGCCCCTTGTCGGTCCGTGCCCGGTTTCGCTCCGGGCCCGGACCTGGTCCCGGCGCGTCGCCGGCCGGTTCGTCGGGCACACACCCGGCGCGGTCGTTGCGTACGGGAGACGGCACTCCCGGCGCCCGGCCGGTTCCGCCCCATCCGCCGCCCGGGCCCCGCCGCCCGGTGACGGGCACCCGGGTCACCCGAGTCGATCTGCGACACTGGTACGACCATGCCCAAGCCCGGAGAACTCACTTTCGTAGCCCCCCGCGGAGCCAAGAAGCCCCCGCGGCACCTCGCCGACCTCACGCCCGCCGAGCGGAAGGACGCCGTCGCCGCGATCGGCGAGAAGCCGTTCCGGGCGAAGCAGCTGTCGCAGCACTACTTCGCGCGCTACGCGCACGACCCGGAGCAGTGGACCGACATTCCCGCCGCCGCGCGCGAGAGGCTCGCGTCGGAGCTCCTGCCCGACCTGATGTCCGTGGTCCGGCACGTCTCCTGTGATGACGACGCCACCCGCAAGACGCTGTGGCGGCTCCACGACGGCACGCTCGTCGAGTCGGTGCTGATGCGCTATCCGGACCGGGTGACGATGTGCATCTCCTCGCAGGCCGGCTGCGGGATGAACTGCCCGTTCTGCGCCACGGGACAGGCGGGTCTCGACCGGAACCTGTCCACCGCCGAGATCGTGCACCAGATCGTGGACGGCATGCGGGCCCTCCGTGACGGCGAGGTCCCCGGAGGCACGGCCCGGCTGTCCAACATCGTGTTCATGGGCATGGGCGAGCCGCTCGCCAACTACAAGCGGGTGGTCGGCGCCATCCGCAGGCTCACCGATCCGGAGCCCGACGGGCTCGGCCTGTCGCAGCGCGGGATCACCGTCTCCACGGTCGGCCTCGTCCCGGCGATGCTGCGCTTCGCCGACGAGGGCTTCAAGTGCCGTCTCGCCGTCTCCCTGCACGCGCCGGACGACGAACTGCGCGACACCCTCGTCCCCGTCAACACCCGCTGGAAGGTCCGGGAGGTCCTGGACGCGGCCTGGGAGTACGCGGAGAAGTCCGGCCGCCGCATCTCGATCGAGTACGCCCTGATCCGGGACATCAACGACCAGGCATGGCGCGGTGACCTGCTCGGGCGGCTCCTGAAGGGCAAGCGGGTGCACGTCAACCTGATCCCGCTGAACCCGACCCCGGGCTCCAAGTGGACGGCCTCCCGGCCCGAGGACGAGAAGGCCTTCATCGATGCCATCGCCGCCCACGGCGTCCCGGTCACCGTCCGGGACACCCGTGGTCAGGAGATCGACGGGGCCTGCGGCCAGCTCGCAGCCTCCGAGCGTTAGTGCCGGGCCGCCCTCCGCAGGAACCGCCCCGGTCCCTGCGGTGCGTCCGACGGGTCCCTGTACGCTGGCCCGAACATCTGCATATTCCGACAGGGGAGCGCCACAGCGCTGAGAGTGCGGTGACCGTCAGACCGCAGACCCTCTGAACCTCGCCCGGGTCATTCCGGGTAGGAAGTTCGGACGAGACTCAAGCTGTTGCGCCCTGCCCGGCTACCGGATCGAGAGATTCCGCAGCCGGGCAGGGCCGCGTCTCTTCCTGGTCATGCCCAGGAGGAATCAGTGAGCACCACCAAGAAGATCACCGTCACCGCGCTGGCCGCGGCCCTCGGTGTGAGCACGCTCGCGGCCTGCGGCGGGTCGTCCGGGGACGACTCCGCCGGAACCGGCGCCGGCGGCTCCAAGACCGTGACGCTCGTCAGCCACGACTCCTTCAACGCCTCGCCGGCCGTGCTCAAGGAGTTCACCGAGGAGACCGGGTACACGGTCAAGGTGCTGAAGAGCGGGGACGCAGTCGAGGCGCTCAACAAGGAGATCCTCACCAAGGGCTCCCCGCAGGGCGACGTGTTCTTCGGCGTCGACAACACCACGCTCTCCCGGGCCCTCGACAACGACCTGTTCACCCCGTACGAGGCCGAGGGCCTGGAGCGGGTCCCCGAGGCCGTCCGGCTCGACAAGGACAAGCACCGGGTCACGCCGGTCGACAGCGGCGACATCTGCGTCAACTACGACAAGAAATACTTCGCCGACAGGAAGCTCGCCCCGCCGCAGACCTTCGACGACCTCGCCGAGCCCGCGTACCGGAACCTCCTCGTCGTCGAGAACGCCGAACGCTCCTCGCCGGGCCTCGGCTTCCTCCTGGGTACCGCTGCCGCGTACGGGGACAAGGGCTGGCAGGACTACTGGAAGAAGCTGCGGGCCAATGGCGTCAAGGTCGTCGACAGCTGGGAGATCGCCTACAACCAGGAGTTCTCCGGTTCCGCCGGCGGCAGGGCGGCCAAGGGCGACCGGCCGCTCGTCGTCTCGTACGCCTCCAGCCCGCCGGTCGAGGTGCTGTACGCCGAGCCGCGGCCGAAGGCGGCGCCGACCGGCGTCTCCACCGGCACCTGCTTCCGCCAGACCGAGGCCGCCGGCCTGCTCAGGGGCGCCCGGAACGAGGCCGGCGGAAAGGCCCTGCTGGACTTCCTGATCAGCAGGAAGTTCCAGGAGGACATGCCGCTCAACATGTTCGTCAACCCGGTGGCCGAGGACGCGAAGCTGCCCCCGCTGTTCACCGAGTTCGGCGAGGCGATCGCCGAGCCGCGGACGATGGCTCCGGAGAAGATCGCCGAGAACCGGGACCAGTGGATCCAGTCGTGGTCCTCACTCGTCCTGAAGTAACCGGGACGTCCGGCGGGAACGCCGGTCCGCGCCGGAGGAACCCCTCGCGCGGCCCGGCGTCCCTGCGCGCCGCCGCGGCCCGCTCGGCCCTGATGGCCCTGCCCGTCGTGTTCTTCGCCCTCTTCTTCGCCCTCCCCGTGGCCTCCATCGTCGCCCGCGGACTGCGGGCGGGGGACTCCTGGCGGTTCGGCGGGATCGCCGAGGTCGTCGGCCGCCCGGACATCCTCCAGGTGCTCTGGTTCACCCTCTGGCAGGCGCTGGCCTCCACGGGGCTGACCCTGCTGATCGCGCTGCCCGGCGCCTATGTCCTCGCCCGCTGCGACTTCCCCGGCAAGCAGCTGCTGCGGGCGGTCGTCACCGTGCCGTTCGTGCTGCCCACCGTCGTGGTCGGCACCGCGTTCCTGGCACTCCTGGGCCGGGGCGGGCTGCTGGACGACCTGTGGGGCGTGCGGCTCGACACGACGGTCTGGGCGATCCTCCTCGCCCATGTGTTCTTCAACTACGCAGTGGTGGTGCGGACCGTGGGCGGCCTGTGGGCCCAGCTCGACCCGCGCCAGGAGGAGGCGGCACGGGTCCTCGGCGCAAGCCGCTTCGGGGCGTGGCGGCGGGTCACCCTGCCCGCGCTGACCCCGGCCGTGGCCGCCGCCGCGCTGATGGTGTTCCTCTTCACCTTCACCTCGTTCGGCGTCGTGCAGATCCTCGGTGGCCCGGCCTACTCCACGCTCGAGGTGGAGATCTACCGGCAGACCGCCCAGGTGCTGGACCTCACCACGGCCGCCGTGCTGACCCTGGTGCAGTTCGCCGCCGTGGGCGCGGTCCTCGCCGTGCACGCCCGGACCGTGCGGCGACGGGAGACCGCGCTGCGACTCGTCGATCCGGCGCTCGCCGCCCACCGTCCGAGGGGCGCCGGGCAATGGGCCCTGCTGGGCGGGGTGCTCGCCACGGTCGCGACGCTGATCCTGGCACCGCTCGCGGTGCTGGTCGAGCGGTCGTTCGACGGACCCGGCGGCTACGGCCTCACCTTCTACCGGGCCCTGCAGTCCGCCGAGGCGAGCGGTGGCACGTTCCTCGTCCCACCGGTCGAGGCCGTGTGGAACTCCCTCCAGTACGCGCTCGCCGCCACCGCGATCGCGCTCGTCGTCGGCGGTCTCGCGGCCGCGGCGCTCACCCTCCCCCGGACGTCGTCCGGTCGGGCCTCCAGGGCCGGTCGGCTCGTCCGCGGCTTCGACGCGCTGCTGATGCTGCCGCTCGGGGTCTCCGCCGTCACCGTCGGTTTCGGCTTCCTCATCGCCCTCGACGAGCCGCCGCTGGACCTGCGCACCTCCTGGATCCTCGTGCCGCTCGCCCAGGCACTCGTGGGAGTGCCCTTCGTCGTACGGACGATGCTGCCCGTGCTGCGGGCCGTCGACGCACGGCTGCGGGAGGCGGCGGCCGTGCTGGGCGCCTCGCCGCTGCGGGCATGGCGCGAGGTGGACCTGCCGCTGGTGCGCCGGGCGCTGCTCGTCGCAGCCGGTTTCGCGTTCGCCGTCTCGCTCGGCGAGTTCGGTGCCACCGTCTTCATCGCCCGGCCGGACAATCCGACCCTGCCGGTCGCCGTGGCCCGGCTCCTCGGCCGTCCCGGGGAGCTCAACTACGGCCAGGCGATGGCGCTCTCGACGATCCTCATGCTGGTCTGCGCGGCGGCCCTGCTGCTGCTCGACCGGCTCCGTCCCGACCGTTCCGCGGGGGAGTTCTGATGCTGGCGTTGGAGAGCGCGACCGTACGCTTCGGGCGGCGGACGGCGCTGGACGGAGTGGACCTGGAGGTCGCGGAGCACGAGATCGTGTGTGTGCTCGGACCGAGCGGCAGCGGCAAGTCGACCCTGCTGAGGGCCGTCGCCGGGCTCCAGCCCCTGGACGGCGGCCGGGTGCTGCTCGGCGGCGGCGACCAGAGCGGAGTGCCGGTGCACCGCCGCGGGGTGGGCCTGATGTTCCAGGACCACCAGCTCTTCCCGCAGCGCGACGTCGGCGGCAACGTCGCCTTCGGGCTGCGGATGCACGGTGTGCCGAAGGCCGAGCGGCGTCTGCGGGTCGAGGAGTTGCTGGAACTGGTCGGGCTCCCCGGCGCCGCGCGACGGGCCGTCGGCGAGCTCTCCGGTGGTGAGCAGCAGCGCGTCGCCCTCGCCCGGGCGCTCGCCCCCAGCCCGCGGCTGCTGATGCTCGACGAGCCACTGGGTCAGCTCGACCGCACCCTCAGGGAACGGCTCGTCGTCGAACTGCGTGCGGTGTTCCGCCGGCTGGGCACCACGGTGCTGGCCGTCACCCACGACCAGGGGGAGGCCTTCGCGCTCGCCGACCGGGTCGTGGTCATGCGCGACGGACGCGTCGCCCAGTCGGGTACGCCGCGGGACGTGTGGCAGCGGCCCGCCTCGGAATTCGTCGCCCGGTTCCTCGGCTTCGCCAACGTGGTGCCCGCGACGGTGACCGGGGGCACGGCCGAGACCCCCTGGGGCGGCGTCCCGGTTCCCACGGGCTCGCCCCAGGGCGCCTGCCGGCTGCTGGTACGGCCGTCCGCGGTACGGCTCCGGCCGCCCGGTGCGGGACTGCCGTGCGCGGTCGAGTCGCTGACCTTCCGCGGCCACCATGTCGCCGTACGCCTGCGGCCGCACGACGCACCGCCGCTGGAGGCCGAGTGCGGGCTCGGGGACGCGCCCGAGCCGGGCGCCGAGGTCGGGGTCGCGTTCGCCGCGGAGGACGTGGTCGTCCTGCGACCCGGCACCGGCGACTGATCCGGCTGTCGCCCGGGGCCTCAGCCGGCCGGACGTGCGGCGGCCGCCAGCCGGGCCAGTGCCCCGGGCGCCTCCTCCACCGAGTCGACCAGGGCGATGCGCGTCTGCATCGCGCGGCCCTCCGCCAGGGACCGCAGCAGCGGCCAGGCCGGGAGCCGTTCGGTCCAGTGGGCGCGGTCCACCAGGACCATCGGCGTCGGTTCGCCCCGCGACTCGTAGTAGTTCGGGGTCGCGTTGTCGAAGATCTCCTGCAGCGTGCCCGCGGCGCCGGGGAGGAAGACGACACCGGCCGTGCAGCGGGCGAGCAGCCCGTCCTCGCGGGTGGCGTTGGCGAAGTACTTGGCGATGTGCGCGGCGAACGGGTTGGGCGGCTCGTGCCCGTAGAACCAGGTGGGGATGCCCACCGAGTCGCCGCCCTGCGGCCAGCGCGAGCGGACCTCGAGGGCGGTGGCCGCCCAGTCGGTGACGGAGGGGGTGAACGACGGTGCCTTGGCGAGGAGTTCGAGGGCCTCGTCCAGCATGTCGTCGGGGTGCGGGGCCGCGTAGGCGCCGAGGTTCGCCGCCTCCATCGCCCCGGGGCCGCCGCCGGTGGCGACGGTCAGCCCGGCGCGGGCGAGTGCGCGGCCCAGCCGGGCAGCGCCGGCGTACTCGTCGGTGCCGCGGCTCATCGCGTGACCCCCCATCACCCCGACGACCGGCACCCCGTCGAGGAGTTCGTCCAGGGCGTCCGAGACGGCGTCGTCGTGCAGGGCTCTGAGCATCGAGGCGTAGATGTCCCGGTCGGCCTTGGTGAGCTGGAACCACTCGTACGCGAGCGCGTCGGGCGTGACCCCGTAGCCGCCGTCGGCGAGGCCGTCGAAGAGCTCGTCTGGGGTGTAGAGCAGCCCCCGGTAGGGGTCGAACGGGAGGTCCGGCAGAGGAGGGAAGACGAGGGCGCCGTCCGCGCGGACCTTGGCCGCGGCGTCCGGCTCCATGGCACAGCCGAGGAAGGCCGTGGCGGTGGTGTCGCACGAGAGGAGCGCGAGAGTGCGCCCGCTCAGGTCGACGGACTGTATTCGGTGCCCCGCGAGGCTGCCCCGCCGGGCGACGACCTGGTCGAACTCCTCGAGCGTCTCGATCTCCCGGTCGTCGTCGAACGACGAGCCGAGCCGCGGCCTCTGTCCGTTAACCATGGCCGCCACGATATGTCCCGGGTCCGGGGCCCCCGTGTCCGGGTCGGGGCCCCGACCCGGTTCAGCGCCGCAGTGGCAGGGCCGCCAGTTCCGCCACCGCCCAGGTGAGCGGAGCGAAGACGGCCAGCAGGACCACGGCCCGCAGCATGGCGGTGGCATGCAGCAGGGCGACGGAGGCGCCCAGTTGGAGCAGACCGGCCCGTGTGCCCGCCCGGGCCTGCCGTGCCTCTACGGCCGAGGTGAGCAGCGTCGCCAGGGTGCAGGCCACGACGAGCGTCGCCCCGAGGGCGGTCAGCGGCCCGAAGGGCTGCGGGCGTTCCCCGGCGAGTGCGGAGGCCGCGATGAGGGCGGACACCACGGCGCACACGACGCCGAGGGGGCGTCCGATCCGGCGTGCGTCCTCCATGAGCGCTCGCCCTGCGAGCAGCCGCATCGCCCCGGGCCGTGCGGACTGCAGTACCCGCCCGCACACGTGGACGATGCCGGGGCCTGCCATCGCGAGCCCCACCGCGGTCAGCGTCCAGCCGGCGAGCACCCCGCCGGGGGTGCCGCCGGCGCCCGCCGGGCCCCGGCCCGTGTACGCCTCGATCGCGACGCCCACGGCCGTCAGCGCGACGCCCCAGGGGAGGCCGCCGGGCGTCCCCGCGGCGTGCTCGGGTTCGTCGTCGGGGAGTTCGCCGTCCTTCCGGCGGCGCGGACGCAGGGCGAGTGCGGCCGCCCCGGCGCCGAGGAGCGGGACGAGGGCGAGCAGCAGGACCACCGCCCCCAGCGGCATCGGCTCGCCCGCGGCGAGCAGTTCCGCCGCGTCGCCGTCGAACGGCATTCCGCTCAGGTCCCCACGCAGGTGCAGGAAGAACAGCAGCGCCACCGTGCTGCCGAGAACGCAGGACACGGCGGTGGACGCGGCCGCCAGCGCGCTCATGCGCACCGGTCCGAGTCCGACGGCGGACAGGCCCTGACGGGGTCGCGTACCCGGGTCCGTGCGGGCCACCGCCACGGCGAACTGGACCGTGGCCGCCAGCGGGGCGAGACACCACGCCAGCCGCTGCAGTGCCGGATCGGAGGGATGCGGGCCGGACACCGCGTAGGCCAGGGTGCACAGGAGGAGGAAGCCCACCCCCGCCGAGGCCGTCGCCACCAGGAGGCGGCGCAGCAGGACGAGGGGGTGGGAGCCGCGGCTCAGACGGAGAGCGAGCACTCGGCCAGGCCTTCCGCCTCCGTGTCCTGCACCGGGGTGACCCGCCGGCCGTCCACCAGCGACACACCGCGGTCGGCGAGGGTCGCGACCTCCTCGTCGTGGGTCGCGAGCACAAGGGTGATGCGGTGCGACCGGGCGGCGGTGGTGAGGGTGCGCAGCACCTGGGCCCGGTCGGAGCTGTGCAGTGTGGCGGTCGGTTCGTCGGCGAACAGCACCGCGGGAGTGGTGACCAGGGCGCGGGCGAGGGCGATCCGCTGCCGCTGGGACTGCTGCAGCGCCGGGGGCCGCTTGCGGGCGCACCGCCCGATGTCGAGCCGCTCCATCCACTCCAGGGCGGCGGTCCTGGCCTTGCGGTGCGAGGAGCCGCGCAGCAGCAGTGGCAGCGCCGCGTTCTCCCAGGCGGTCAGTTCGGGCACCAGCTGGGGTTCCGGTCCGATCCAGCCGAAGCGCTCTCGCCTCAGCCGCTCGCGGTTCAGTGCTCCCATGGTGTGGACGGGTGTGCTGTTGAACCACACCTCGCCCTGCTGCGGCACGATCTGCCCCGAGAGACAGCGCAGCAGGGTCGTCTTCCCGCTGCCGCGCGGGCCGTTCACCGCGAGGATCTCTCCCTCGCGCACCCCGAGGGAGACACCGCAGAGGGCGGGCGAGCCGCCGAAGGCGTGGTTCAGGGACCGCGCCCAGAGCACATCGTTGTCCGGCGGGACCACCATGGCGTACACCTCGGTTCAGATCCGTGGGGTCCGTTCCCCCGCACGGGCGAACGACCCCGAGGCCGATCGGTCACAGCACCGTAGGGACTCGGAGCCGGGTGTACACACGGCACGCGGCCCGGACGCCTCCCTTCTCACCCGAAGGGAGGCGTCCGGGCCGCCGGCGCGGGCGGGGCCGGCTACAGCTTCGACCAGGCCTCGGTGAGGACGCCGCGCAGGATCTGCTCGATCTCGTCGAAGGTCTCCTGGGTGGAGATCAGCGGCGGGGCGAGCTGGACGACCGGGTCGCCGCGGTCGTCGGCACGGCAGTACAGGCCGGCGTCGAACAGCGCCTTGGAGAGGAAGCCGTAGAGGACCCGCTCGGTCTCCTCGTCGTTGAAGGACTCCTTGGTGTTCTTGTCCTTCACGAGCTCGATGCCGTAGAAGAAGCCGTTGCCGCGGACGTCGCCGACGATCGGCAGGTCGTGCAGCTTCTGCAGCGTCGAGAGGAACGCGCTCTCGTTGTCCAGGACGTGCTGGTTGAGCTTCTCGCGCTCGAACAGGTCGAGGTTGGCGAGGCCGACGGCCGCGGAGACCGGGTGGCCGCCGAAGGTGTAGCCGTGCAGGAAGGTGTTGTCGCCCTTGTAGAACGGCTCGGCGAGCCGGTCGGAGACGATGCAGGCGCCGATCGGGGAGTAGCCCGAGGTCATGCCCTTCGCACAGGTGATCATGTCCGGTACGTAGCCGAACTTGTCGCAGGCGAAGGTCTTGCCGAGGCGGCCGAAGGCGCAGATGACCTCGTCGGACACCAGCAGTACGTCGTACTGGTCGCAGATCTCACGGACCCGCTGGAAGTACCCGGGCGGCGGCGGGAAGCAGCCGCCGGCGTTCTGCACGGGCTCCAGGAAGACCGCGGCGACGGTGTCGGGACCCTCGAACAGGATCTGCTGCTCGATCTGGTCGGCGGCCCAGCGGCCGAAGGCCTCGGGGTCGTCGCCGTGCAGCGGCGCGCGGTAGATGTTGGTGTTCGGGACCTTGTGCGCGCCGGGCACCAGCGGCTCGAACGGGGCCTTCAGGCCCGGCAGGCCGGTGATGGACAGGGCGCCCTGCGGGGTGCCGTGGTACGCGACCGCGCGGGAGATGACCTTGTACTTGGTCGGCTTGCCGATGAGCTTGAAGTACTGCTTGGCGAGCTTCCACGCGGTCTCCACCGCCTCACCGCCGCCGGTGGTGAAGAAGACCTTGTTGAGGTCGCCGGGGGCCTCTCCGGCGAGGCGCTCGGCCAACTCGACGGCCTTCGGGTGGGCGTAGGACCACACCGGGAAGAAGGCCAGCTCCTCGGCCTGCCTGGCGGCCACCTCGGCAAGCTCCCTGCGGCCGTGGCCCGCCTGGACCACGAACAGGCCGGCCAGGCCGTCGAGGTAGCGCTTGCCCTTGTCGTCGTAGATGTAGGTGCCCTCACCACGCACGATGGTGGGCACGGGGGAGTTCTCGTACGACGACATGCGGGTGAAGTGCATCCACAGGTGGTCGTAGGCGGACTTTGAGAGGTCGCTGCGGTCCTTGCTCACGGCTATCGGGTTCCCCACATGTAGGTCTGCTTCTTGAGCTTGAGGTAGACGAAGCTCTCGGTGGAGCGCACGCCGGGGAGGGTGCGGATGCGCCGGTTGATCACTTCGAGCAGGTGGTCGTCGTCCTCGCAGACGATCTCCACCATCAGGTCGAACGAGCCCGCCGTCATGACGACGTACTCGCACTCGGACATGGCGGTCAGCGCATCTGCCACCGGGTCCAGGTCGCCCTCGACGTTGATCCCGACCATCGCCTGGCGCCGCAGGCCCACGGTGAGCGGGTCCGTCACGGCGACGATCTGCATCACGCCTTGGTCGAGCAGCTTCTGGACGCGCTGCCGGACCGCCGCCTCGGAAAGGCCCACGGCCTTGCCTATCGCGGCGTAGGGACGGCGCCCGTCCTCCTGCAGTTGCTCGATGATCGCCAGGGAGACGGCATCGATCGTGGGGGAGGTACCGCCGCCCCCGGTCCTGGAGTCTGTGCTTCGACTTGCCACGAGCACACTGTGCACCGGAGTCGTAGATTCCGCAACCGGTGGGCGATGAAATTCGTTGTTGAGCGATTGAAAAGTTACCGATTTCGAAGTTCAGTGGTGTTGGGTCTGTCGAAAGCGTCACTCGTCGGGCTAGCCTGGGCCGCGTAGTGTGGGGGTGTCTCACCCATCGGACATCTGAGGAGGGGTGGCTGTGACCACCGAACTGCGTCGTCTGCGCAATTACATCGACGGAGAGTTCCGGGACGCCGCTGACGGGCGGACCATCGAGGTGGTCAACCCGGCCACGGGCGAGGCGTACGCGACCTCCCCGCTGTCCGGCCAGGCGGACGTGGACGCCGCCATGGCCGCCGCAGCAGCGGCGTTCCCCGCCTGGCGCGACACCACCCCGGCCGAGCGCCAGAAGGCCCTGCTGAAGATCGCGGACGCCTTCGAGGAGCGGGCCGAGGAACTGGTCGCGGCCGAGTCGGAGAACACGGGCAAGCCGCTCGGGCTCACCCGCAGTGAAGAGATCCCGCCCATGGTCGACCAGATCCGCTTCTTCGCGGGCGCGGCCCGGATGCTCGAGGGCCGCTCGGCCGGCGAGTACATGGAGGGGTTGACCTCCATCGTCCGCCGCGAGCCGGTCGGCGTCTGCGCGCAGGTCGCCCCGTGGAACTACCCGATGATGATGGCTGTGTGGAAGTTCGCCCCGGCCCTCGCCGCCGGCAACACGGTGGTGCTGAAGCCGTCGGACACCACCCCGGCGTCCACGGTCCTCATCGCCGAGATCATCGGCTCCATCGTGCCGAAGGGCGTCTTCAACGTCATCTGCGGCGACCGTGACACCGGCCGGATGATGGTCGAGCACCCCGTCCCGGCAATGGCCTCCATCACCGGTTCCGTGCGGGCCGGCATGCAGGTGGCCGAGTCGGCGTCGAAGGACCTGAAGCGCGTCCACCTGGAGCTGGGCGGCAAGGCGCCGGTCGTCGTGTTCGAGGACACCGACATCGCGAAGGCCGTCGAGGACATCTCGGTCGCCGGCTTCTTCAACGCGGGCCAGGACTGCACGGCCGCGACCCGCGTGCTCGTGCACGAGTCCATCCACGACGAGTTCGTGAGCGCGCTGGCCAAGGCCGCGCAGGACACCAAGACCGGCATGCCCGACGACGAGGACGTGTTGTTCGGTCCCCTCAACAACGAGAACCAGCTGAAGCAGGTCTCCGGCTTCATCGACCGGCTCCCGGCCCATGCGAAGGTCGAGGCCGGCGGGCAGCGCGTCGGCGACAAGGGCTACTTCTACGCCCCGACCGTCGTCTCCGGCCTCAAGCAGGACGACGAGATCGTCCAGAAGGAGGTCTTCGGTCCGGTCATCACGGTCCAGTCCTTCACCGACGAGGCGCAGGCCGTCGAGTACGCGAACGGGGTGGAGTACGCCCTCGCGTCCTCTGTGTGGACCAAGGACCACGCCCGCGCGATGCGCATGTCCAAGGTGCTGGACTTCGGCTGCGTGTGGATCAACACCCACATCCCGCTGGTCGCCGAGATGCCGCACGGCGGCTTCAAGAAGTCGGGTTACGGCAAGGACCTGTCGGCGTACGGCTTCGACGACTACACGCGCATCAAGCACGTCATGACGTCCCTGGACGCGTAGCTCACCCCGCGGGGCGCGCCGCGCCCGCCGCGACACCGCACGAGGCCACCGGGGCATCGGCCCCGGTGGCCTCGTGCGCGCCACGCGCCCCGGCTCCCGGGGCAGGCCCCCGCGGTGCCCGGTCAACCCAGTGGCGTCGTGTGCAGCGTCAGCAGCAGGCGCCAGACCCGGGCCGCCATGTCCGCGGGGCCGGAGTCGACGATGCCGTGCAGCCAGTCCGCGAGGAGGCCGGTGAAAGCGGCGGCGACCGCCGAGGCGACCAGGTCGGGCGCGGCCGCGCCCACCAGTTCCCGTTCACGGCGGCTCCGCTCCCTCAACTCGCGGTGCAGGAGGTCGCCGAGCGGGCCGCCGCCGCCCTCGCGAAGGAGAGCGCGGTACACGCCGGTGTGCGGGACGACACCCCTGAAGAAGTCCGTCAGCGCGGCCGGCGGCGCCGCGGGGTCCGGCACCCCGCGCCAGGCGTGCAGCGCCTCCACCGCGTCCCGGACGATTCCCGCGCACGCGTCCACCGCCAGCGCGTCCAGGTCCGGGTAGTGCAGATAGAACGTGGCCCGGCCCAGTCCGGCCCGCCGGACCAGTCCCGCCACGCTCACCTCGGCCAACGGCCGCTGTCGGCACTCGTCCAGGAGCGCACGGCGCAGGCGGTCCCGGGTGCGCTCGGCCCGCGGGTCCCCGCCCGTCCCGGCTCCTGAAACCCCGCCCGCCCCGACTCCGGAGGGCCCGCTCATCCGGCCGCCAGTACGGTCGCCAGTGCCAGGGCACCGGGGAGCGCCTGGGCGGCGTAGATGCGCCGGTTGGCGGTGGCGCCGCCGTACAGCCCGGCGATCACGACGCACACCAGGAAGAACACCTGGAACTGATGGCCCGTCGGGGGCGCGGCGATCATGCCCCAGACCAGTCCCGCGGCCAGGAAGCCGTTGTAGAGCCCCTGGTTGGCGGCCAGGGGGGCCGTGGCCCGTGCGGTCCCAGCGTCGAAGCCCGACAGCCGCCGCCCCGGCGGTCGTTGCCACAGGAACATCTCCAGCACCAGGAAGTACAGGTGCAGGGCGGCCACGAGCGCCACGAGGACATGAGCGGTCGCTGTCACGGCACGCTCCTCCGTTCTCCACAACACTTGGACATGTGTCCAGAGATTATAGACATCTGTCTGTGATCGACAGGATGTCTTTGCCAGGGGCTCCCGCTCGACGCACCGTCCATTGCCGCCCGCTCCCCGCGCCCGGCATCCTGCCGACCGTGCCCGCCAAGCCGAAGCGTTCTCCGATGCCCGGTACATCCCTCCTGTCCCGCCGTTCCGTGCTGCGCGCCCTGGGTGCCGCGGGTGCCGGAGCCGCGGGCCTACCCCTCACCGGCTGCGGAGTGCCCCCGGCCTACGTCCCGCCCGGCGACCGCGCCGGACGGGACCTGTCCGGCCGCGACCGCATTCTCGACTTCGCCAACTGGCCGCTCTACATCGACACCGACGGGGAGGACACCTCCCGCCGCCCCACCCTCGACGCCTTCACCGAGCGCACCGGGATCTCCGTCCGCTACACCGAGGAGATCAACGACAACGACGAGTTCTTCGGCAAGATCAGCCCGGCACTGATGAACCATCAGGTGACCGGGCGGGACCTCGTCGTCGTCAGCGACTGGATGGCCGCCCGCTTCGTACGCCTCGGCTGGGTGCAGGAGATGGACCGGGACCGCCAGCCGAACGTCACCGAGCATCTGGACCCCCAGCTGCGCTCACCCGCGTTCGACGAGGGCCGGCGGCACAGCGTCCCCTGGCAGTCCGGGATCACGGGCATCGCCTACAACCGCGCCCGGCTCGGCCGCGAGATCCGGAGCACCGAGGACCTGTGGGCCGCCGACCTCCGGGGGAGGGTCACCCTCCTGTCGGGGCTGGACGAGTCCTTCGCGCTCCTCATGCAGGGCAACGGCGTGGACGTCACCCGCTGGACCTCGGACGACTTCCACACCGTGTGCGACCAGCTGGAGAAGCTCGTGCACCGCAGGCACATCCGCCGTTTCACCGGCAACGACTACATCAAGGACCTCTCCACCGGCGACGTCCTCGCCTGCCAGGCATACTCGGGTGACGTCATCCAGCTCCAGGCCGACAACCCCGACATCGAGTTCGTGGTGCCGGAGGAGGGCGCGGAACTCTGGGCGGAGTCCCTGATGATCCCCAACCTCGCCCGGCACAAGCGCAATGCCGAAGCGCTCGTCGACCACTACTACGAGCCCGAGGTCGCGGCCGAACTCGCGGCCTGGGTCAACTACGTCTGCCCGGTGCCCGCGGCCCGCGACGTCCTCGCGGACTCGGGCGACGCGGAACTCGCCGCCCTGGCCGAGGACCCGCTGGTCTTCCCCGACGACGCGATGCGCCGGAGGCTGGCGATCGCCCGGGACATCACGTCCGCGGAACGGCGGGAGTTGACGAAGCGATGGAACGGGATCGTGGGGCTGTAGGCCGCGGTCGCCCCTCTGTGAACGGGGCGGGGCCGGGCCGATCCCGGACCGGGGCTCGCCCACCCGCGCCCCCGCGCGTCCTGCGCGCCGACCGCCGCCGCCCCTCCGTCGGGGCGCTCCGCGGCCGGGCGTACGCTGCGGCCATGAGCGAGGGCAGAGCGCTGTTGCGGCGCATACGGGTATGGCTGGCGGTCTTCATCGTGTGCCTGGTGCTGAGCGGGCTGACAGCCTTTCCGCTCGTCACCGAAGTGCGCCTGCTGCACGAGGCGTTGACGTCCTGGGCGGCACCGGTCGCGGACGCGTTCCCGGGGCTGCTCGAGTGGATGGAGCGGGTGCGGGAGGGACTGGAGACCGCCGACGAAAGCCATCCCTTCCTTCTCTACGGCACCGACTGGCTGGCCTTCGCCCATCTTGTCATCGCGGTCGCCTTCTACGGTCCGTACCGGGACCCCGTGCGCAACATCTGGGTCGTCGAGTTCGGCCTGATCGCCTGCGCCGGGATCATCCCGCTGGCGCTGATCTGCGGGCCCATCCGCGGCATCCCCTTCGGCTGGACCGTCATCGACATGTCCTTCGGGGTGTTCGGGGTGGTCCCGCTGCTCGTCGTACGGCGGATGACCAAGCGGCTGGAGGCGCTCACGGAGGGCGGGCCGGCGGACCGGGCGGTGGAGCCGGCAGCGGGCTGAGCGGCCGTGCGCGGCGCCGGCCGAACGGCCCGCCCCCCGTCGTCAGCGCTTGCGCCCCACCGCGCCGAACTGCGCGACCTCGACGGTGGTCGCCCCGCCGTCGCGCCAGCGCGCGCAGGAGACGATGCCCGGTTCCAGCAGGTCCAGCCCTTCCAGGAAGCCGGCGAACTCGGCACGGGTCCGGGCCGTGATGGGCGGTGTCGCGTTCTCGTTCCAGAACGCCATCGCCTCCGCGTTGCCCTCCCCGCCGAGCTCCAGCGTCGGGTGGGTGAGCGCGAGGTGGCTGCCGGACGGAACGGCGTCCATGACGCGCCGCACGATCGAGCGGGCCTCGTCCGTGTCGAGCACGAAGTTGAGGATGCCGAGCATCATCACGGCCACCGGCTGCGACAGGTCGAGCGTCCCCTCCACGGCACGCAGGATGTCGTCGGGCCGGTGCGCGTCGGCGTCGATGTACTCGGTGCGGCCCTCGGGGGTGCTCGTGAGCAGGGCACGGGCGTGGGTGAGCACGATCGGGTCGTTGTCGACGTACACGATCCGCGCGGAGGGGGCGATGCGCTGGGCGACCTCGTGGGTGTTGTCCACGGTCGGCAGTCCGGTGCCGATGTCGAGGAACTGACGCACTCCGGCGTCTCCGGCGAGATGGGTCACGACGCGGCCGAGGAACGCCCGGTCGGCGCGCGCGACATGACCGATGCTCGGGTACATCCCGGTGACCATGTCGCCTACTTGACGATCAATCAGGTAGTTGTCCTTGCCGCCCAGCCAGTAGTTCCAGACGCGGGCGTTGTGGGCGATGTCAGTGCGGATCCGGTCCTGGCCGGTGTCCTCGGGCCCTGTCACGACGTGTGTCCTCTGCCGGTCCGGGAATCGCGCAGGACTCGGGTGAGCGCGTCCACGCGGTTCGTGGTGATCGAGTCGACTCCGCGACCCACGAGCCTGCGCATCGTCCCACGCGTGTCCGCGGTCCACACGGAAAGCAGATATCCGCTCGTGTGGACCCGGTCCGCCAGCTCCCGGCTCACCAGCCCGAAGCGGTAGTTGAGCCAGCGCGGCCGCAGCGACGCGAGCAGCACGGGACGCGGTGGGGCGAGCGTGGTCCAGGTCAGCGCGATCTCCGCGTCCGGGTCGGCGTCCCGGACCGCGAGCATGCCGACGGGACCGCCCGTGTAGTAGACGCGGTCGGCTGCGCCACTCCGGTGCACCGTGCCGATGATCGTGCGGACGGCCGCCTCGTCCGCGCCCGGCAGGTCCAGCATGAGCCGGTGCCCGCCGACCGCAGCCAGTGCCTCCTCGAGGGTCGGCAGCCCGCCTGAGGTCAGCCCGGTGAGCTGCGCGTGGGAGAGCCGGGCCAGCGGCCGGTCGTGTCCCCAGAGCCGCTCGAGGGTGCCGTCGTGGAGCAGCACGGGCACACCGTCGCGGGTCAGCCGGACGTCGACCTCGACGGCGTCCGCGCCCCGGTCGATCGCCGCCCGCAGCGAGGGCAGGGTGTTCTCCCGCGCGACGTAGGGATCGCCGCGATGTCCTACGGCCGTGACACGGCGCATGGGCCGGACCTCACTTCGCGAGCCACCGCTCGGTGTACGCGTCGATCTCGCCGGCGATCCGGGCCTTTCCCGACGGGTCGAGGAACGACGCCTCCACGGCGTTCTTCGCGAGGGCGGCGACGCCCCGCTCGTCGAGCTCGAGCAGCCGGGCGGCCACCGCGTACTCGTTGTTGAGATCGGTCCCGAACATCGGCGGGTCGTCGCTGTTGACGGTGACGAGCACGCCGGCCGACACCATCTCCTTGATCGGGTGCTCGTCGAGCGCGGCCACCGCCCTGGTGGCGATGTTGGAGGTCGGGCAGACCTCCAGCGGGATCCGGTGCTCGGCGAGGTGGGCCAGCAACTCCGGGTCCTGCGGTGCGCTGGTGCCGTGGCCGATGCGCTCGGCCCGCAGGTCGTTGAGCGCGTCCCAGACGGTCTGCGGGCCCGTGGTCTCGCCGGCGTGCGGAACCGATCGCAGCCCTGCGGCTATGGCGCGGTCGAAGTAGGGCTTGAACTGCGGACGGGGCACGCCGATCTCGGGCCCGCCGAGACCGAACGAGACCAGACCCTCGGGGCGCAGGTCGACGGCCAGCCGGGCGGTCTCCTCGGCGGCGTCGAGGCCCGCCTCGCCGGGGATGTCGAAGCACCAGCGCAGCAGGACGCCGAGCTCGGCCTCGGCCGCCTTGCGGGCGTCCTCGATCGCCTCCATGAACCCCTGCTCGGGGATGCCGCGGCGGGTCGAGCTGAACGGGGTCACGGTGAGTTCCGCGTACCGGATGTTCTGCCGGGCCATGTCCCGGGCGACCTCGAACGTCAGCAGGCGGACGTCGTCGGGGGTGCGGACCAGGTCCACGACCGACAGGTAGACCTCGATGAAGTGCGCGAAGTCGGTGAACGTGAAGTACTCGGCGAGCGCCGCGGGGTCGAGGGGGACCTGGGAGTCGGGGTGCCTGGCCGCCAGCTCGGACACGATCCGCGGTGACGCCGACCCCACGTGGTGCACGTGGAGCTCGGCCTTGGGAAGGCCCTCGATGAAGGGAAGCAGATCGGTCACCGGGTCCTCCGTGTGTGCTGTCCGTGCCGGTCAGGGATCATCGTAGGCGGGGCGGGTCGCGCGCGGAGCGGGCCCGTAGCATGACAAGTCCACGATGGGGGAGCCTCATGTCAGACCAGAGCGACCAGCGGCCGGGCGGGAACGGGCCGGAGGACCCGTGGGCTCCGCCGGAGCGCCGCTCCCCGCAGGACCAGCAGGACCAGCAGGACAAGGTGGAGCTGGGCAAGAAGGACCGGCCCGGGCCGGGCAGCGCGGCGCCGGGCGGTCCTCCGGGCGTCCACGACCACCCCACGGTCACCTCCGTGCCGACCGGCGACCCGTTCGCCCCGCCGCCCGGTCCCGGGACGGGCACCGGGAGTGACGGCACTGCGGTGCCCCCGCCGCCGATCGCCCCGGGCGGACCCGGGCAGTCGGCTCCGGGCCCGTACGGCCACCCGGCCGGAGCACCGGGCGGCACATTCGGCGGATCGTCCTACGGAGCGCACGCCGGCTACCCGGGCTATCCCGGCTACGGCGCCGGTGGGTGGGCACCGGCCCCCGCGAACGGCATGGGGATCACGGCACTGGTGCTCGGCATCATCGCCGTAGTGGGGTTCTGCCTCTACGGGCTCGGCATCGTCCTCGGCGTCCTGGCACTGATCTTCGGCTTCATCGGCCGTGCCCGTGCCCGGCGCGGCGAGGCGAACAACGGCGGGATGGCACTCGCCGGGATCATCCTCGGTGCCATCGGCATCGTGGTAGGTGCCGCCTTCCTCGGCCTCGTGATCTGGGCGGTCGCCAACGATCCGGAGTTCCTCGAGCGGTCCGGGGACGACCCCTGGGCGACGACGCTGACCGTGGCCTCGGCGACGCGCTGACCGGGCGGCCCCCCGCGCCGCCCGGTCGCGCCCGCCACCGGGCCGAGGCCGCCGCCCCCCTCACCCGGGAGCCGCGCCCATGGCGCCGGGGGCGCCTCACTCCGTCGTACGGCCCGTCCTCAGTCGCTCCCGCACCTCCATCAGCGCGAAGCCCAGCAGATTCAGCCCGCGCCAGCGCGCCGGGTCGTTCGCCCGCTCGTCGTCGGCCGCCAGGCCGATGCCCCAGACGCGGTCCATCGGGCTCGCCTCCACCAGCACCCGCTCGCCGGTGCCCAGCAGGAACGCGGACAGTTCCGGGTGCTGCGAGAACTTGTGGACGTTGCCCTCGACGACGATGCCGAGGCGCTCGCGCTCCCAGACCACGTCGCTGAAGCCGCGTACCAGCCGGCCCTCCTTCTTCGCCTGGGCCGGGCTCGCGGCCGCCACGGCCCTGCCCTCCGCCTCCGCGTCCCCGAAGAGGCGGGCCTTGCGGGCCATCATCCAGTGCTCGGCGGTCGCATACTCGATTTCGTCAACCGTGAACGGCGCCGGCCACCACTGGCTCAGACAACTGGCGCCGATGGCACCGTCGGGCCGCGGCCTGTGGCCCCAGAAGTGCAGATATTTGATCCGTCTACCGTTTCTGACCTGCTCTGTCAAAGACTCGGCCGATACGTCGGTGATCCCCATGCACGCGAGTCTGGCATCCACCACTGACACTCCGTACGGGGATTCCCGCCTTGACGCGACACATGGTCGACCGATTCCGTCGCGTAACCAAAGCGCAACTACGGAATCACTTGTTGACGAAGTTTGCCTCTGTCAGGATCGGCACTCACTTCGATCTGGAACTACGGAGAGCGTCATGGGCAACCGCTTCCAGGTGCGGGACCGTTTCAAGGACGGCGCACAGTACATCGACGGAGAGCTGCGCCCCGGCACATCGGGACGTAACCACGCAATCGTAGACCCCGCCACCGGGGAGCAGGTGCTCACCTACGACCTGGCGGGCAGCGACGACGTCGACGCGGCCGTCGCCGCGGCCCGGGCGGCGTTCCCGGGCTGGGCGGGTGCCACGCCCGGCGAGCGCTCCGACGCCCTGCACCGGTTCGCGTCCGTGCTCGCCGAGCAGGCCGAGGACCTCGCCCAGGCGGAATCGCTCCAGTGCGGCAAGCCGATCAAACTCAGCCGGGAGTTCGACGTCCCCGGCACCGTCGACAACACCGCCTTCTTCGCGGGGGCCGCGCGCCATCTCCAGGGGCAGTCCGCGGGCGAGTACAGCGGGGACCACACGTCGTACGTACGCCGGGAGCCGATCGGCGTCGTCGGCTCCATCGCGCCCTGGAACTACCCGCTCCAGATGGCCGCCTGGAAGGTCCTCCCGGCCATCGCCGCGGGCAACACCATCGTCCTCAAGCCCGCCGAGATCACCCCGCTGACCTCGCTGATGTTCGCCCAGGCCGCGACCGAGGCGGGCATCCCCGACGGCGTACTCAACATCGTCACCGGCAACGGCAGGGAAGCGGGCGAGCACCTGGTCGGCCACCCCGACGTCGCCATGACGTCGTTCACCGGCTCGACGCCCGTCGGCAAGCGGGTCGCCGAGGTCGCCACGGCCACCGTCAAGAGGCTCCACCTGGAGCTCGGCGGAAAGGCGCCGTTCGTCGTGTTCGACGACGCGGACCTCGACGCGGCCGTGCACGGGGCGGTCGCCGGCGCGCTGATCAACAGCGGTCAGGACTGCACCGCGGCCACCCGCGCCTACGTCCAGCGCCCGCTCTACGACGCGTTCGTCTCCGGCGTCGCCGATCTGATGGCGACCGTACGGCTCGGCGACCCCTTCGACCCGGCGACCGACCTCGGCCCGCTCGTCTCGCACACCCAGCGCGACCGGGTCGCCGGCTTCGTCGACCGGGCTCGCTCGTACGCCACCGTGGTCACCGGCGGCAGGGCACCCGGCGGCGACCTGGCGAAGGGCGCCTACTACCTGCCCACGCTGATCTCCGGCGCCGCCCAGGACAGCGAGATCGTGCAGTCCGAGATCTTCGGGCCCGTCCTGGTGGTCCTGCCCTTCGACTCCGACGACGAGGGCATCGCGCTCGCCAACGACACCCCCTACGGGCTCGCCGCGTCCGCCTGGAGCCGTGACGTGTACCGGACGGGCCGCGCCACCCGCGAGATCAAGGCGGGCTGCGTATGGGTCAACGACCACATCCCGATCATCAGCGAGATGCCCCACGGCGGCTACAAGGCCAGCGGGTTCGGAAAGGACATGTCGGCGTACTCCTTCGAGGAGTACACGCAGGTCAAGCATGTGATGTACGACAACACCGCGGTGGTCAGGAAGGACTGGCACCGCACGATCTTCGGGGACCGATAGCAGCCACAGCCGTACGACCGAACGGCGACCCATCCCGAAAGGCAACACAGCGCATGAAGCAGTACCAGCCCGAGCGCCTCTCGGAGGCCCAGCTGGCCGCTATGCGGCGGAGCTTGACGAACGGCCGGGGCGCGCTCTCCCGTCGCTCGCTGCTGCGAGCGACGGGCGTGGGCGCGCTCACCATAGGCGGCATGGGCGCGCTGAACGCCTGCGGCATCCCGCCCGCCAAGCGCGAGGGCGCAGGAGCGGCGGCCTCCGACGACCACTCGGCCGAGGAGAAGCGGATCACCTTCTCCAACTGGACGCAGTACATCGACATCAGCGAGGACGAGAAGAGCCACCCTTCGCTCGACGCGTTCACCAAGCGCACCGGGATCAGCGTCAAGTACACCGAGGACATCAACGACAACGTCGAGTTCTTCGGCAAGATCAGGCCGCAGCTCGCCGCCGGTCAGGAGACCGGGCGCGACCTCATCAACGTCACCGACTGGCTCGCGGCCCGCATCATCCGCCTCGGCTGGGCGCAGAAGCTCGACCCCGCCAACCTGCCGAACGCGTACGCCCATCTGTCGCCTCAGTTCCGCAGCCCGGACTGGGACCCCGGGCGGGCCTACTCGTACCCCTGGACCGGCATCTCCACCGTCATCGCCTACAACTCCAAGGCGACCGGCGGCCGGAGGATCGAGAGCGTCTCCCAGCTGCTGGAGGACAAGTCGCTGCGCGGCCGGGTCGCCTGTCTCTCCGAGATGCGCGACACCATCGGGATGACTCTGCTCGACATGGGCAAGGACCCGGGCAAGGTCACCGGCGACGACTACAACGCGGCGATCGCGAAGGTCCAGCGGGCCGTCGACACCAAGCAGATCCGCCGTTTCACCGGCAACGACTACACCTCGGACCTGGACAAGGGCGACATCGCCGCCTGTCTGGCCTGGGCCGGGGACCTCGTCCAGCTCCGGGTGGACAACCCCGACATCCAGTTCGTCATCCCCGACGCCGGCTACATGACCTCCAGCGACAACCTGCTGGTCCCGGCCAAGGCCCGGCACAAGACCAACGCCGAGAAGCTCATCGACTACTACTACGAGCTCCCGGTCGCGGCCCAGCTCGCCGCCTACATCAACTACGTCTGCCCGGTCGAGGGCGTCGGCCCCGAACTCGCCAAGATCGACCCGGCGCTCGCCAGGAACACGCTGATCCTCCCGGACAAGGCCATGGCCGCGAAGTCCCATGCCTTCCGCTCGCTCAGCAGCGAGGAAGAGACGGCGTACGAGGAGAAGTTCGCCAAGCTCATCGGCGCCTGACCGTTCCTGCTTCCCTGCTCCCCTCTCGACACCTGGGACCGCGATCCATGACTGACAAGACAGCGGGCGGAGACGTCCGCCTCACCGGGATCAGCAAGACCTACGGCTCGTTCACGGCCGTGCACCCGCTGGACCTGACCGTCCCCGAGGGCTCGTTCTTCGCCCTGCTCGGCGCCTCCGGCTGCGGCAAGACCACCACGCTGCGGATGATCGCCGGCCTGGAGGACCCGACCACCGGCTCGGTCTTCCTCGGCGACAAGGACGTCACCGACCTGCCGCCGTACAAGCGACCGGTGAACACCGTCTTCCAGAGCTACGCCCTCTTCCCGCACCTGACCATCTACGAGAACGTCGCCTTCGGGCTCCGCCGCCGCGGCATCAGGTCCGTGAAGAAGCAGGTCGACGAGATGCTGGAACTCGTCCAGCTCGGCGACAAGGCCAGGCACAAGCCCCATCAGCTCTCCGGTGGGCAGCAGCAGCGCGTCGCCGTCGCCCGCGCGCTCATCAACCACCCGCAGGTGCTGCTGCTGGACGAGCCGCTCGGCGCCCTCGACCTGAAGCTGCGCCGCCAGATGCAGCTGGAGCTCAAGCGCATCCAGACCGAGGTCGGCATCACCTTCGTCCATGTCACCCACGACCAGGAGGAGGCCATGACCATGGCCGACACGGTCGCGGTGATGAACGGGGGCCGGGTCGAGCAGCTGGGCGCCCCCTCCGACCTCTACGAGAACCCGCAGACGACGTTCGTCGCCAACTTCCTCGGCACCTCCAACCTCATCGAGGCCGAGGTCGCGGAGGCCGCCGGCGGCCAGGTCGTCGTGACCGCCGCCGACGCCAAGCTGCGGCTGCCCACCGCGCGCTGTGCCACCCACCCCAGTACCGGGGGCAAGCTCCTCGTCGGTGTACGGCCCGAGAAGATATCCCTGGCGCACGCCGACGACGCCGGCGAGATCACCGAGGGCCGCAACCGGTTCACCGGGAAGATCGCGGACTCCAGCTTCATCGGCGTCTCCACCCAGTTCGTCATCGACAGCCCGGTCTGCCCCGAGCTCGAGGTGTACGTGCAGAACGTCGAGCGGGACCCGCGCCTGGTACCGGGCGCGGAGGTCGTCCTGCACTGGAACCCCGAGCACACGTTCGGCCTCGACGCCGCCCAGGACATAGACGCGGGCGTGGAGACGGTGGAGGAGACAGCATGACCGTCACCGAGGCACCCCCCGCCTCGCCCGCCCCGGCCGGGACGGGGCCGGTACCGCGCAAGCAGCCGGTGCGCCGCAAGCTCGTGCCCTACTGGCTGCTGCTGCCGGGCATCCTGTGGCTGCTGGTCTTCTTCGCCCTGCCGTTGGTCTACCAGGCGTCGACGTCCGTGCAGACCGGCTCCCTGGAGGAGGGCTACCAGGTCACCTGGCACTTCCGGACCTACTGGGACGCGCTGAGCGAGTACTACCCGCAGTTCCTGCGGTCGGTGCTGTACGCGGGCACGGCCACGATCCTGTGCCTGCTGCTCGGCTATCCGCTGGCGTACCTCATCGCCTTCAGGGCGGGACGCTGGCGCAATCTGCTGCTCGTGCTGGTCATCGCGCCGTTCTTCACCAGCTTCCTGATCCGGACGCTCGCGTGGAAGACGATCCTCGCGGACGGCGGACCGGTGGTGGACGTACTCAACACCGTCGGCTTCCTCGACGTCACCGGCTGGCTCGGGATGACCGAGGGGAACCGGGTGCTGGCCACCCCGCTCGCCGTGGTCACCGGTCTGACGTACAACTTCCTGCCGTTCATGATCCTGCCGCTCTACACCTCGCTGGAGCGGATCGACCCGCGGCTCCACGAGGCGGCGGGGGACCTCTACGCCAGGCCCTCGACCGCCTTCCGGAAGGTGACCTTCCCGCTGTCGATGCCGGGTGTCGTCTCCGGAACGCTGCTGACCTTCATCCCGGCGAGCGGCGACTACGTCAACGCCGAACTGCTCGGCTCCACCGACACCCGGATGGTCGGCAACGTCATTCAGTCGCAGTTCCTGCGGGTGCTCGACTACCCGACCGCGGCCGCGCTGTCGTTCATTCTCATGGCCGTCGTGCTGATCATGGTGACGGTCTACATCCGCCGGGCCGGTACGGAGGATCTCGTCTGATGTTGCGACTCTCAACGACGTGGATACGGCGCAACCTGGTCGTGATCGCGGGCGTGCTCACGCTCGCGTACCTGGTCCTGCCGAACGTCATCGTGATGGTGTTCTCCTTCAACAAGCCGGCGGGGCGCTTCAACTACTCCTGGCGGGAGTTCTCCACCCACGCGTGGCGGGACCCGTGCGGCGTCGCCGACATGTGCGACTCACTCAGCCTGTCCCTGTGGATCGCGCTGTGGGCGACGATCGGCGCCACGGTCCTCGGTTCGATGATCGCCTTCGCGCTCGTCCGCTACCGCTTCCGGGCCCGCGGGGCGATCAACTCCCTGATCTTCCTGCCCATGGCGATGCCCGAGGTCGTCATGGCGGCCTCCCTGCTGACGCTCTTCCTCAACCTGGGGGCGGAGCTGGGGCCGACGACCATCCTCATCGCGCACACCATGTTCTGCCTCAGCTTCGTCGTGGTGGCGGTCAAGGCCCGGGTGATGTCGATGGACCCGAAGCTGGAGGAGGCGGCCAAGGACCTCTACGCGGGACCGGTGCAGACCTTCCTGAGGGTCACGCTGCCGATCGCCGCGCCTGGCATCGCCGCGGGCGCGATGCTCGCCTTCGCCCTCTCGTTCGACGACTTCATCATCACCAACTTCAACTCGGGCAACACCGTCACCTTCCCGATGTTCGTCTGGGGCTCGGCCCAGCGCGGCACGCCCGTCCAGATCAACGTCATCGGTACGGCCATGTTCGCCCTGGCGGTCATCGTCGTCGTCGCCGGCCAGATCATCAGCGGTCGGCGGAGGAAGACCGCACTGCCCAAGTAGCACCCGAAGGAGTGGAAACCATGGCCCCAGCAGCCATGACCTTTGCCTCATCACTCTCCGACGCCCAGCCCGTCCCCTTCTGGCTGGAAGACCCCGGCAAGCCCGCCGCCCTGCCCGCCCTCACCGGCGAGGAGCGGACCGATCTGCTCGTCGTCGGCGGCGGCTACAGCGGACTGTGGACCGCGCTCCTCGCCAAGGAGCGCGACCCGCTGCGGGACGTCGTCCTGATCGAAGGCCGCGAGGTGGGCTGGGCCGCCTCGGGCCGCAACGGCGGCTTCTGCGCCGCCTCCCTGACCCACGGGCTCGCCAACGGCCTGGCCCGCTGGCCGGAGGACATGGCCAGGCTGGAGGAGCTCGGCGCGCGGAACCTCGACGCCATCGAGGACGCCGTCGCCCGCCACGGCATCGACTGCGACTTCGAGCGCACCGGCGAGATCGACGTGGCGACCGAGCCCCACCAGCTCGACGAGCTCCGCGAGATGCACGAGGAGGCCGGCCGGCTCGGCTTCGGCGGCCTGGAACTGCTCGACCGGGACGCCGTGCGCGCCGAGGTCGACTCCCCGACCTTCCTCGGCGGCCTGTGGGACCGGGAGGGTGTGGCCATGCTCCACCCGGCCAAGCTGGCCTGGGGCCTCAAACGGGCCTGTCTCGGCCTCGGCGTGAGGATCTACGAGAACACCCGGGCCCTCGACCTCTCCTCGGCGGGCGCAGGCATGGCCGTGCGCACCTCCTACGGGCGGGTCTTCGCCCGCCGGGTCGCGCTCGGCACGAACGTCTTCCCGTCGCTGGTCAAGCGGATCCGCCCGTACACCGTCCCGGTGTACGACTACGCCCTGATGACCGAACCGCTCACGCCCGAGCAGCGTGCCGCGATCGGCTGGCGCAACCGGCAGGGCCTCGGCGACAGCGCCAACCAGTTCCACTACTTCCGGATCACCGCCGACGACCGGATCCTGTGGGGCGGCTACGACGCCATCTACCCGTACGGAGGGAAGGTCTCCGCCGAGATGGACCACCGGCCGGAGACATACCTGAAACTGGCGGGCCAGTTCTTCGAGTGCTTCCCGCAACTGGAGGGCCTGCGCTTCACCCACGCCTGGGGCGGCGCGATCGACACCTGCTCGCGCTTCTCGGCGTTCTTCGGCACCGCGCACGGCGGAAAGGTCGCCTACGCCGCCGGCTACACCGGGCTCGGTGTCGGCGCCACCCGCTTCGGCGCCGATGTGATGCTCGATCTGCTCGCCGGAGAGCAGACCGAGCGCACCGGGCTGGAGATGGTCCGCAGAAAGCCGCTGCCCTTCCCGCCGGAGCCGGTGGCCTGGGCCGGGATCGGCATCACCAAGTGGTCGCTGGCCCGGGCGGACGCCCGCGGCGGCCGGCGCAATCTGTGGCTGAGGACGATGGACCGCCTCGGCCTCGGCTTCGACAGCTGACACCCCCGCCCTGCGGCCGGGCCCCTCGGGGGCCCGGCCGTTCCGCTTCCCCGTCCGGTCCCGTGTCCCGTGCTTCCGCGCCCGATCCGCGCCTCGGTCGGTGTGCCCGTGCGTGCTCCCGTCCCGTCCCGGAGGAATTCCTCCACCGGTCGCCCGAACCCGCGTCATAGCGCGGGCACTTCCCGCTCTGACCGGATGGACGCACGGACCGCGCACGCGGCGAGGCGCACGGAACGGAGGCTGTGGAGATGATGGGAACCGGGGGCCGGGGGATCGGCGCGGGTGTGGACTGGCTGGTGTCGGCGGCGCCCGACCCCGACGACTGGCGCAGGCGGTGGGAGAGCGACCCGAGGGGTGTCGCCCTGTTCCCCACGGGCAGGCACTGGGACGTGCTCGTCCTGCCCGGCAGGATCGCCGGACCCGCGCTGGACGTCCTGACGCGGCTCACGGACCGGCCGGGACCGGTCCTCGCCCACTTCGGGGCCGCCCGAAACGGCCGCAGCCCGGCCCCGCGCATGGGTTTCTTCGTGCCGCCGGGCTCCTCCGAGCGCTGGGTCGGCACGGGTACGCACGCCGCGGGGCCCGGCGCCTGGGTGGTGTTGCCGTATCCGGGGCGCACCGCCGGGGGCGTGCGCTGGGTGGTTCTCCCGGACGGCTCGGGAACCCTCACTGACCCCGCGCTGCTGGAGCTGTCGATGCACGAGGCCGCGGCGGCCGCCGCGGGCCGCGCGGGGGAGTGAGGCACCCGTTCTGCGCGACGACCCGGCACGCCCCGGGGCCGGCACCACGACCCGGGTTCCGATCAGGGCCTCGACGACCGGGTACCACACGATGGGGAACGCGGACTTCCGGAAGCGAGGGCCGACACGCTCTCCATGCGCTTACGGGTCGCGGGCGGCACCGAGCGGTTCCTCCCCGCTCTCCGTCCCGACCAGGTCGCCACCGGGCTCCCGGCGGCCACGGTCGGGAACGTCACGCCTCCGCCCGCCGACGTCGCCGGGGCACCGGACTGCCCGACCGGGACGGCGAACCGCGGTTCCCGCAGCACCACGGCACCCGGCCGGGCTTGCGCGGCCCGACGATCTGGACGATCAGCCGGGACCGGTGCGGCGGCCGGGAGTTCCGGCGCCATTACGACGCCCACCCCCGGAGCTGACCAGGACCGCACCGGCCAGCAGCACCCCGCACAGGGACCAGCTGCCGAGGACGTCCAGCGGCCAGTGGTGGCCGCGCAGCACCAGACCGACGCCGGTCGCCGTTGTGAGCAGCACGGCGGCGGGCATCAGCCGTCTGCCGACGAGGAGGGCGGCGCCGACGTACGCCACCATCGCGGTCGCGGCATGGCCCGACGGGAAGTACCCCGTCTCCGGGGTCAGCGGGCCGGGCCGGTCGGTCAGCTCCTTCAGCGGTGACACCAGCGCCGGTACGAGGGCCATGGCGGTGACGACCGCCGCCGCGGGGCCCGGCCGGCGCCGGTACAGCGCCAGGCCGACGGCCGCGGCCAGGACCGGCAGTGCGACCTGCACGTTGCCGAGATCGGCGAGGAGTTCGGTGAGGCCCGCGGGGCCGTTGCCCACGACCGCCCGGTCGACGTGCTCGTCCAGTGCGCGCAGCGGCCCGTGGCCCACGACCTGCCAGGTGATCAGCGCGAGGAGCGCGGCGCACAGGGCCGCGACGACGGCGGGGCCGCTCAGCGGGCCGAAGGACCCGCGGAAGCCGAAGGAGAAGGCCGGCCGCCCCGGAACAGGGGGGGTGGTTCCGGGACGGCCGTGAGGACCGGTTTGCCGCGCGCCCCGGGGGGTTTGGGGCGGGCGGCCATCCGATCGGAGAGGAGATCCGGAGCACAGGGCTCCGGTGGTGTGCGCGAAGGCACGGCCAGGGCGGGACTGGGGAGGCCACGCCATGGAGTCGCCCGCAGTTTCCTGCGAGCGGGGTGTTTCTCTCATCTGCGGAAACCGTACGGCAGCAGGAGGGGGGACCGACAGCGGGAATGCCATCCCGCCATTGGCCCCCCACACGTTCTTCACAGAGAGCGCGCGATCACGGGCGGTCACACCCCGCCCGTCCCGCTCAGACGCCCGCGAGCGCCGACTCGATGACGTCCAGACCCTCGTTCAGCAGGTCCTCACCGATCACCAGCGGGGGCAGGAAGCGCAGCACATTGCCGTAGGTGCCGCAGGTGAGCACGAGGACGCCCTCGGCGTGACAGGCCTTGGCGAGGGCGCCGGCGGCCTCCGGGTTCGGCTCCTTGGTGGCCCGGTCCCTGACCAGCTCGATCGCGATCATGGCGCCGCGGCCGCGGATGTCGCCGATGATGTCGAACTTCTCCGCCATCGAGGACAGGCGGCCCTTCATGACCTCCTCGATGCGCTTGGCCTTGCCGTTGAGGTCCTGCTCGCGCATGGTCTCGATGGCTCCGAGCGCGCCGGCGCAGGCGACCGGGTTACCGCCGTAGGTGCCGCCGAGGCCGCCCGCGTGCGCGGCGTCCATGATCTCGGCGCGGCCGGTGACGGCGGACAGCGGCAGACCGCCGGCGATGCCCTTGGCGGTCGTGATCAGGTCCGGGACGATGCCCTCGTCCTCGCAGGCGAACCACTGGCCGGTGCGGCAGAAGCCGGACTGGATCTCGTCCGCGACGAAGACGATGCCGTTGTCCTTGGCGAACTGCGCGATCGCCGGGAGGAAGCCCTTGGCCGGCTCGATGAAGCCGCCCTCGCCGAGAACCGGCTCGATGATGACCGCGGCGACGTTGTCCGCGCCGATCTGCTTGGTGATCTGGTCGATGGCCTGGGCGGCGGCCTCGGGCCCGCAGTTGTCCGGGCCGGTGGGCCAGCGGTAGCCGTAGGCGACCGGGACGCGGTAGACCTCGGGGGCGAAGGGGCCGAAGCCGTTCTTGTACGGCATGTTCTTCGCGGTCAGCGCCATGGTGAGGTTGGTGCGGCCGTGGTAGCCGTGGTCGAAGACGACGACGGCCTGGCGCTTGGTGTAGGCCCGCGCGATCTTGACGGCGTTCTCGACGGCCTCGGCGCCGGAGTTGAACAGCGCGGACTTCTTGGCGTGGTCGCCCGGGGTGAGCTCGGCCAGGGCCTCGCAGACCTCGACGTAGCCCTCGTAGGGCGTGACCATGAAGCAGGTGTGGGTGAAGTCCGCGAGCTGCGCGGAGGCCCGGCGTACGACGGCCTCGGCGGAGGCGCCCACGGTGGTCACGGCGATACCGGACCCGAAGTCGATCAGACGGTTGCCGTCGACGTCCTCGATGATGCCGCCGCCGGCGCGGGCGGTGAACACCGGCAGCACGGAGCCCACGCCGCCCGCGACCGCGGAGAGACGGCGGGCCTGCAGCTCCTGCGACTTGGGGCCGGGGATGGCGGTGACGACGCGGCGCTCCTGCGGAATTGCGCTCATGAGGGCTCCTGGGGGTGTTTCCGGACGCACTTCTTCTTTCTTCGCAGGCTAGGTCCGGGTCGGGGGGTCCGGCATGCTCCGTTCGGTAGTGGTGGGGGCGTGTCCTTGTCCGTGACGGACATAGAGACCGGCGTGGTGCGGGCGGTGGTGCGGGGAGGCGGGACGGGCGCGCGGCGCCTCGGCGGGCGGTTCGGGCGCAGGTCCGGGCAGAGTGAGAGTGCAGGGCCGGGCCGAGTGCGGGCGCGGGCCGCCTGCTCGGACCGCCCCGGGTCCGCCCCGGGTCCGCCCCGGGCGGGCAGGGGCGGGGAGCATCGTGCGGGGAGGCGCGCCGCCGAGGAACGGGCCCGAGGGGAGGCGTGGAGGAGCCGGCGTGTCCGGGCCGTCACCGCTCTGCGGCCGTGCGGGCGACGCTCGGGGCCGGGCAGTGGCCGCCTCCCCGCAGCCCCGCTCGCGGAGGCGGGGCGCGGCTCACGGTCGGGCGCGCACCGGCCGCCGCACTCGCGGTGCGGGATCGCTGAACTCCCCGGCGGCGGGCACTAGATTGACGGTGGCACAGACGCGCGGACCTGGCTGGTCAGGGGGCAGGGGTTCATGGAGACCGAAGGCACGTACGACGCACGCGGAGCCCGATCGGGCGGCACCGGCAGCGCACGGCCCGTCCCGCGTCCCGCGGGCCCACCACCGATGCCGCACGGCGCCCCGCCGGTGCCGTCCCGCCCCCCGGCGGCCCGCGCCTCCGTCGCCGACTGGCTGCGCACCCCCCGGCCCGACGCCGAACCGGGCGTCTGGCGGCTGGGGCACCGGCCGCGCCCGGCGGAGGAGCCGGACCCCGTCCCGGCGCGGCGGCTCTTCACGGGCGCGCTGATCGCCCTGCTCGCGGGCTGGCTGCTCTGGTCACTGCTGTGGAACGGCTACCTCGGCCGCTACTGGCTCTGGCCGCTGCTCGTGCTCACCCCGGACTCCTGGCGTGCCGACCCGTCCCTGTGGGCCACCGCGAGCTACGTCTACTACGCCCTCGTCGGCGGCGGGCTCCTCGTCCTCTTCGCCCGGATCGGCCATGTACCGGAGATCTGGCGCCGCTACTCGCGCAGGAGGGACGTGCCCGCCCCGCCGCCCCCGCCGCGGGAGGACCCCGCCGACTGGCCGGACCTGCGCACCGCGGGGCTGGACGACACGGCCCGCACCCTCGCCGAGGCGACGCGCAACGGCTCGCTCGGCGACGTCGACTACGCGCGGATCCGCCGTGCCTGGCAGGGGGTGCGGGCCAGGCCCGAACGGCTGGCGGCCTTCACCGACGTGGTCCGCGCCGAGGGCGCGGCGGCCTGTGCGCATCCCTCCGGCGCACGGGACCTGCCGGTGCGCACCGCCGTGCACGACCTCGCCGCGAACCAGGTCAGGATCGGCACCGCCGCCGACCACCCCCGCAACCCCTACGCCCGCCGCACCACCGGAGTCGCCCTCGAACCCGCGCTGCTCGGCACTTCGCTGCTCGCCGTCGGGCCGTCGGGGTCGGGGAAGACCGTGCGGCTCGTGCGGCCCGTGGTGGAGGCCATGTGCCTCCAGGCACTGGCGAACCGTGCCGCCGTCGTCGCCGTCACCGCGCACGGCACGGCGCTCGCTCCCGACGAAGCGTTCGACCTGGTCATCGCCCCTGGCCGAGCGGAATCCACACACGACCTCGACCTCTACGGCGGCAGCGACGACCCGGACGAGGCCGCCCGGACCCTCGCCGAGGCGCTCGTCGGGGACCTTTCGGCCGACGGCCGGCGGGCCGCCACCGCCCTCGCGCAGCTCATCGGGCCGTACCGCGGCGTCCACGGCCGTTTCCCGGCGGTGCCCGAACTGCGAGACCTCCTCGGTGGCGCGCCCGGGGCGCTGGACGGGCTGCGGGCCGCCCTGCAGGCCGCGGGCGAGGTGTCGCAGCTGAGGGAACTGGAGGCGCGGGCACGGCAGTCGGAGCGTGCCGACGACATCGGGGTGCTGCTCGCGGAGCGGATCGCATACCTCGACCGGCCGGCGTTCGCCGGGTTCTTCCGCACCGGCGCGTCCGGCCGGCAGTTCTCGCTGCGAGCCGTCGAGCACCCGCTGAGGGTACGGATCGACCTCCCGGAACGCGGCCACGCCGAGGCGTCACGGATCATCGCCCGGCTCGTGCTCGCCCAGTTCACCGAGGCCGCTCTCAGCCGCTCGGACCGCTCGCTGTTCGCCTGCCTGGTCCTGGACGACGCCACCCACACGGTCACGCCCGACTCAATCAGGGCCGTGCAGCGGCTGCGCTCGGCGCACGCCGGGGTGGTGCTGACGCTGCGGACCCTGGAGGACGTGCCGGAGGCGCTGCGCGGGCCGCTGCTGGGCGCGGTCGGCTGCCGGATGGCGTTCGCCGGGCTCGGGCCGTGGGACGGCGGCCGGTTCGCCGAGTCCTGGGGCAAGGAATGGGTGCAGACCAAGGACGTCACCAACCGGCAGATCATCTCCGACGAGCCGCTGACCAAGGCGCTGCACTTCATGCGCCGGGTCGTGACGGGCAAGGCCGCGACGGCCGAGGCGGTGACGGTCCGTGAGGTCGAGCGGGAGCGCTGGTCGGCGTCCGAGCTGGCACACTCCGTGCCGGCCGGGCACGCCGTGCTCTCCCTGACGTCGGTCCGCGGCGAGTACACGCCGCCTCTCCTGGTGGATATGCGGAACTGAACCGGGTACCCGTACGCGGTGGCAGAATCGAGCTACGCCGTTCATACGGGACGGCGAAATAGGTCCAGAAGCATCCACCCTCTGCCGAAAGTCCGCGGTCCCATGCCGGTCACCCTCGCTTCCCTCGTCCAGCACTCCGCGCTCAAGCTGGCCGTCCGCGCCGGTGAGGACCGGCTGGGAACCCCCGTGCGCTGGGTGCACGCCAGCGAGCTGGCGGACCCCGTGCCGTACATGGAGGGCGGCGAGCTGCTGCTCGTCACCGCGATGACCCTCGATGCCGCCGACCGCGAGGCGATGCGCCGCTATGTGCGCCGGCTCGCGGGCGCGGGCGTCGCCGGGCTGGGCTTCGCCGTCGGGGTCAACTACGACGACATCCCGGAGGCGCTGCTGGAGGCGGCCGAGGCCGAGGACTTCCCCCTCCTCGAAGTGCCCCGGCGCACGCCGTTCCTGGCCATCAGCAAGGCGGTCTCGGCGGCCATCGCGGCCGATCAGTACCGAGCGGTCACCGCCGGCTTCGAGGCCCAGCGAGAGCTGACGCGCGCCGCGCTCGCCGAGGGCCCCGCCGCCCTGCTCGCCAAGCTCGCCGCGCACGTGGACGGCTGGGCCGCGCTGTACGACGCCTCCGGTGCCGTCGTCGCCGCCGCGCCCGAATGGGCCGTCCGGCGCGCGGCACGGCTCACGGGCGACGTGGAGCGCCTGCGGGAGCGCCCCGCACCCGCCAGCGCGGTCGTCGGCGGTACGGAGGACCGCGTCGAACTCCAGTCGTTGGGCACCGGGCGGCGGGTACGCGGCGCGCTCGCCGTCGGCACCGGGGCGCCGCTCGGCACCGCCGAGCGCTACGCCGTGCACTCCGCGGTGGCCCTGCTGACGCTCACGACGGAACGGTCGCGCTCGCTGCAGGCCGCCGAGCAGCGGCTCGGCGCGGCGGTGCTGAGGATGATGCTCTCCGGCCAGCCGGACCACGCCAGGACGGTCGCCGGGGACCTGTACGGAGGGCTACTGGACGCCCCGTTCCGGCTGCTCATCGCCGAACCGTCCGGCGAACCGGACCCCGCGGCCGAGCAACCCGTGCACGCCTTCGCCGAAGCGCTGGAGGCCGCGGCCTCCCGGGCCGGTGAGTCGGTGCTGACCGTATGGGAGAGCGACGGCAGGCTCGTGGTCCTCGCCGCCGACGGGGGATCGGTCGCGCTCGCGTGCGAGCCGTACACCGAACGCGAGACGGACGAGGCGGGGGTGGTCGTCGGCATGTCCGCGCCGGCCGGCCCTATCGCGACCGCCACGGCGTACAAGCAGGCCGAACAGGCACTCTCCGTCGCCCGCAGGCGGGGCCGGGCGCTCGTCGAGCACGAGGAGCTCGCGGCCGGCTCCGTGCTGCCGCTGCTCGCGGACGACGCGGTGCGTGCCTTCGCCGACGGAATGCTGCGAGCCCTGAGGGAGCACGACGCGACCGGCCGCGGCGACCTCGTGGCCTCGCTGCGCGCCTGGCTCTCCCGACACGGCCAGTGGGACGCGGCCGCGGCCGACCTGGGCGTCCACCGCCACACCCTGCGTTACCGCATGCGGCGTGTCGAGGAGATCCTCGGCCGCTCCCTGGACGACCCCGACGTGCGCATGGAGCTCTGGCTGGCCCTCAAGGCGACCGAGACCCCGCCGCCGGCCCCGGCCCCGGAGCAGGGCCCGGAGCCTCCGCCGAGCCGCTGAGCCGCTGAGCCCGTTCCCGCCCCTGCCCGGGGCCGACGGCCCGCGCCCGACGGCCCGCGCCCGGGGCGTCGGGCGGCGCCGGAGCCGGCCCCGGGGCAGCCCGGGCTGCCGCCCCCTCGACCACCGGCCCCGACCGCAGTCCCGCGGAGACACCCGGCCGAGTGGCGCCGCCACGCAGACCGCCCCTCCGCGCGATCCGGCCAGAGAAATTCCCCCTTCCCTGCCCGAAAGCGGGCAGAAAACATGGTGTTCGGCAGCCGAACTGCCTAAGGTCCTCCCTCGTGATCACCAGTCGGGCGGGGGGCATCCGTCCGGCCGTCCACGAGACGGGAAGGACCGATGACACAACCCGCGGCAGACGCCGGCAACCCCACTCCCGGAGCCCTCAGTCCCGGTCCGCCCCGCGCGAGCAGACCCCCGGCCGGGCCGGCCACCGGAGCCTGCACCCCACCCGGCACGGAGGCGGGGGCTGAACCCGGCGCCGGCCCCGCAGCCGCCCTCCTCTGCGAACCCGGTGCCGCGTCCGCCGTCGACGGCGCGGACGGGCCCGCGTCCGCGTCCGGCCGCCGGACATCAGGGCCGGTGTGGGCGGCGCTCGCCATCGTCTACGTCGTGTGGGGGTCCACGTACCTCGGCATCCGCGTGGCCGTGGAGACCGTGCCGCCGTTCCTGTCGGCCGGAGCGCGGTTCGTCGTCGCCGGGCTGCTCCTCGTCGCGATCGTCGCCTGGCGCCGGGGCCCGTCCGCGCTGCGTGCCACACGCGCCCAACTGGTCTCGGCCGCCGTGGTCGGGCTGCTGCTGCTCCTCGGCGGCAACGGGCTCGTGGTCCTCGCCGAGACGGCCGTCCCCTCCGGACTCGCCGCGCTGCTGGTCGCCGTCGTCCCGGCCTGGGTCGTCGTCCTGCGGCGCGCGTACGGCGAGCGGCCCGGCACCGGAGCGTACGGCGGTGTCCTCCTCGGGCTCGCGGGGCTCGCCGTGCTGACCCTGCCGGGGCTGAGCGGCGACGTCCGCCTCTGGGGCGTGCTGACGGTGATCGCCGGGACCGTCATGTGGTCGGTGGGCTCCTTCTCCTCCTCCCGCATCCCCATGCCGGCCGACCCGTTCGCCGCGAGCGCCTACGAGATGGTCGCGGGCGGGATCGGCTGCCTGCTCGTCGGGCTGGGCCGCGGTGAACAGCGGGGCTTCGTGCTCGCCGACGTCTCCGGCCGCTCCTGGACCGCCCTCGCCTATCTCGTCGTCTTCGGCTCACTGATCGCGTTCACGGCGTACGTCTGGCTGCTGCACTCCGCCCCGCTCTCGCTCGTGGCCACCTACGCCTACGTCAACCCGGTCGTGGCCGTACTCCTCGGCGCGCTGATCCTCGGGGAGCGGCTGACCTGGCCGATCGCCGTCGGCGGCGCGGTCGTCGTGGCCGGCGTCTGCCTGATCGTCAGTACCGAACGCCGCCGCTGACACCTGCGGAGCCCGCGCGTCCCCGAACGGCGGGTGATCGGAGACCCGTGCACTCGCCAAAC
This sequence comes from Streptomyces sp. NPDC049887, assembly GCF_040656535.1. Lineage (NCBI taxonomy): Bacteria > Bacillati > Actinomycetota > Actinomycetes > Kitasatosporales > Streptomycetaceae > Streptomyces > Streptomyces sp. NPDC049887. The sequence goes on from NZ_JBFAMM010000014.1 coordinate 112,999, forward strand.
CGGCAGGGCGACCCGGCCGACCACTCCAACGCGGACAACCCACGTTCCGGCCCGGCCGCCCTAACGTGTGAGAAGAGGCAACCCACTACTTCGGAAGGGCCGGGACCCCCAAATGACTTCCACCCACGCCTTCTGGCTCGCCGGCCGCCAGGCCACCGGCGAGACGACCTTCGACGTGACCTCCCCCTGGGACGGCCGTCTCGTCGGCACGGTCGCCGTCCCCACCGACGCCCAGGTCGAGGAGGCCGTTGCCGCCGCGCACGCCGTCGTGGACGAGTTCGCCGCGACCCCGGCCCATGTCCGCGCCGCCGCCCTCGAGCACGTCTCCCGGCGCCTCGTCGAGCGCACCGAGGAGATCGCCCAGCTGATCTCCGCCGAGAACGGCAAGCCCGTCAAGTGGGCCCGCGGCGAGGTCGGCCGTGCCGTCTCCGTCTTCCGGTTCGCCGCAGAGGAGGCCCGTCGCTTCAACGGGGGCGAGGCCCAGCGGCTCGACACGGACGCCGGTGGCCAGGGGCGCCTCGCCCTCACCCGCCGCTTCCCGAAGGGCGTCGTCCTCGGTATCGCGCCGTTCAACTTCCCGCTGAACCTCTGCGCCCACAAGATCGCCCCGGCCATCGCCGTCGGCGCGCCGATCGTCCTCAAGCCCGCTCCGGCCACCCCGCTGTCCGGCCTGATCCTCGGCGAGCTGCTCGCCGAGACCGAGCTGCCCGCCGGTTCCTGGTCGGTGCTGCCGGTCCCGAACGACAGGATGCCCGCCCTCGTCCAGGACGAGCGCCTCCCGGTCATCTCCTTCACGGGCTCCGACAAGGTCGGCTACGCGATCATGGATTCGGTGCCGCGCAAGCACTGCACCCTGGAACTCGGCGGCAACGGCGCGGCCGTCGTCCTCGCCGACTTCGCCTCCGAGGAGGACCTGGACTGGGCGGCGTCCCGTATCGCCACCTTCTCCAACTACCAGGGCGGCCAGTCCTGCATCTCCGTGCAGCGCGTGATCGCCGACGCGTCGGTGTACGACCGGCTGCTGCCGAGGATCGTCGCCGCGGTCGAGGCGCAGAACACCGGAGACCCGTCCGACCCGTCCACCGACGTCGGCCCGCTGGTCAGCGAGGACGCCGCCAAGCGCGTCGAGTCCTGGGTCGAGGAGGCGGTCGAGGCCGGGGCCCGGCTCCACACCGGTGGCAAGCGCGACGGCGCCTCCTACGCCCCGACCGTGCTCACCGGGGTCCCGGCGCACGTCACCCTCGCCTGCGAGGAGGTCTTCGGGCCGGTCCTCACCGTCCAGAGCGTCGACGGCGAGGCCGAGGCCTTCGCGGCGGTGAACAGCTCCAAGTACGGCCTCCAGGCGGGCGTGTTCACCCACGACCTGCAGACCGCCTTCCGCGCCCACCGGGCGCTGGAGGTCGGTGGCGTGATCGTCGGCGACGTCCCGTCCTACCGGGCCGACCAGATGCCCTACGGCGGTGCCAAGCAGTCCGGCGTGGGCCGCGAGGGCGTGAAGTTCGCGATGGACGACTACACGTACGAGCGGGTGCTGGTCCTCACCGGACTCGCCCTGTAGTACGTCCCCGACCGACGGCCGGAGCCCACTGTGCGGGGGCTCCGGCCGTCTCTCCTTCCAGGGCGATGACTGCCGCCTGGTCCAGGACGGAGCCCGTGCCGGGGACCGACCGGAAGAGCGGCGGTGCGAGGCGGACGTCCGGCTGTCGGAGCCGGGCCGGAACGCGGAGTGGGCGCGTGCTCCGCCGTCGCCGGCAGGAACACGCGCCCACGGCACCGGAGGCGGTGCGGAACGTCGTGGCGGGGGTGTGCGCGACGTCCGCCCCCGGTCACTCCCTCACTGCGAGGGCAGGACCGGAACCGCACTTCGGTGGTCGGGAGGGGTCAGCTCGCAGGCGTGGTCCGGCGGCCGGTGACGGCACGGAGGATCACGGCGAGAGCGACCAGGACGATGCCGAACCACATGACGCTCGAGACGCCCACGTGGTCGGCGAACAGGCCGCCGATGAGGGCGCCCAGGGCGATGCAGGTGTTGTAGGCCATGGTGTTGAGCGACATCGCGGCCTCGAAGGTCTCGGGAGCCGCCGCGAGCGTCATGTTGATCTGGCTGAGCTGGACGACACCGAAGGCCAGGCCCCACAGGATCATGGCGGCGATCACGCCGACGTCGTTCGTGCCGGTGGTCAGCAGCATGACGAGTGCGCCGATCAGGATCAGACCGCCCACGATGAAGCTGCCCCGCAGGCTCTTGTTGACGGTCTGGCCGCCGATGAAGTTGCCGATCGCGCCGCCGATACCGAAGACGATGAGGACGACGGTGATGAAGCCGACGGTGGCGGACGCGCTTTCCTCCAGGTAGGGCCGGACGAAGGTGTAGGCACCGAAGTGGCCGAGGACGAAGAAGACGACCATGGCCAGGACCACGCGCAGCGGCACGTTCTTGACGGGCAGTCCGAAGACCTCGCGGACCGAGACCGCGTTGGCCGACGGCAGCGACGGGATCGTGAAGGCGACCGCGAGGAACACCAGGGCGCTGAGACCGGCCCAGATGAGGAACGTGGCGCGCCAGTCGCCGGCGCTCTCCAGCAGGGTGCCGAGCGGGATGCCGACGACGGTGGCGATCGAGATGCCGGACATCACGACGGCGGCGGCCCGGTTCGCGTGCCTCTCGGGGACGATGCGCATGGCCATGCTGACGCCGATGGCCCAGAAGACGCCGCTGGCGAAGCCCATGATCAGGCGGGTGCCCAGGATCAGCGGGTAGTTCGGGGCGATCGAGGTGACCAGGTTGCCGACGGCCAGGACGGCCAGCAGCGTGGTCAGCAGCCGGCGCCGGTTGACGCGCCGCGTCCATGCCACGAGGAACGGCACGCCGAGACCTGCCGCGACACCCTGCGCCGTGACCATGAGTCCGGCCGTGCCCACGGAGACGTCGAGGCTCTCGCTGAGCGGGGTGAGCAGGCCGATCGGCATCAATTCGGTGGTGAGGAAGACGAACAGACTTGCGGTGATGGCAGCCACGCCCAGCCATCCCCTGGTCGGGGACACCTGCTTCTGCGGCGCTACGGGGGTTGTCTCATCTTGAATGGTCATGTCATCTCTCCGGACGTGGTCAGGCGTGGTGCGTGCGTGCCTCGTGCCGCCGGGGCCAGCGGGGAGGTCATGGCGTGGGGTGCGCCCGCCGCTGTCCGCTGTGTTCCTGCTCCAGAGCGGGGTGGTCGGGCAGGCGCGAGCCGGTGGTGCGGGGCGGAGCCGAGGGAGTCTCCCGGGGCTTCGGTCGGGGTGGGCGCGGCTGGCCGAGCACGACCGCCAGGAAGATCACGACCATGCCGACGATCTGCAGGACGGACAGCGTCTGGTCCTTGACGAAGTAGCCCAGCAGGGTCGCCACGACCGGGCTGCCCAGTGCGAGGAAGGACACCGCCACGGCCGGCAGGCGTTCGATGCCCCGGAACCAGACGATGTAGCTCAGGACCGCACCAAGGGTGATGAGGTAGGCGAACCCGATGACGTTGGAGCCGGTGAGTCCCTCGGGAAGGTCTTCCAGCGACAGCCAGAACGGCACCAGGACCAGACCGCCCGCAGTGAGTTGCCACCCGGTGAACGTGAGCAGGCCGACACCCTCCGGCCGTCCCCACCGCTTGGTCAGTGTGATGCCCGAGGCCATGCACAGGGCTCCGCCGGCCGCCGCGAGGACTCCGACGGTGTCGAGCGACGCCGCGCCCTTGAAGACCAGCAGCCCCACGCCCCCGGCTCCCATCGCGCAGGCCAGGGCATGGATGGCTCTGATCCTCTCGCCGAGGAAGAGGGCGGCGAGGATCACGACGAACATGGGCTGTGCCGACATGATCAAGGCGGCGATTCCGCCCGGAAGCCGGTAGGCCGCGACGAAGAGCAGGAAGTTGAAGGCGCCGATGTTGAGCACGCCCAGAACCAGTGCGCGCCACCACCAGACGCCGACAGGAAGCTTCCGTCCGACGGCCAGCAGGAACAGGCCGCCCGGTAGGGCCCGCATCGTGGTCGCCAGGAGCGGCCGGTCCGGCGGCAGCAGCTCGGTGGTTACCAGGTAGGTGCTGCCCCAGATGGCCGGAGCCAGGCCAGTCAGGGACGCCGTGAGTCCGTTCCGTCTGCTCTTCATCTTGCCTCAAATCCCGTGGGAATCACCGTGGTTCGCGGCGTCCGGCCGGCTCAGTCGAAGATCGGGTCGCGGTCGCGGCCGCGCTTCAGCTCGAAGAAGCCGTCGGTGCTCGCCACGGCGAGCACGCCGTCCCAGAGCGCTCCGGCGGCTTCGCCACGGGGGGCGGGGGTGAGCACTGGTCCGAAGAACGCCAGCGGCTTGCCGTCGGGGCCGGGCACATGGATCACGGGAGTGCCGACCTCGGAACCGACCGGGTCCATTCCCTCGTGGTGCTCGGCCCGCAGCGGCTCGTCCCAGGTGGTGTCCTCCGCGGCCTCGATCAGGTCGGCGGGCAGGCCCGCCTCCTCCAGGGCGACGCGGATCATGTCGTGGCCGAGGCCGGCCTTCTCGTGGTGGATCAGACGGCCCATGGCGTTGTAGAGGGGGCGCAGCACCTCGTTGCCGTGCCGCTGCTGTGCCGCGACGCACACCCGCACGCAGGCCCAGCCGTCGATCATGCCCTGGCGGTACTTCTCCGGGACCTCGCGGCCCTGGTTGAGGACCGACAGGCTCATGATGTGGAAACGAGTCTCCAGCGGCCGGACCTGCTCCACTTCCAGCATCCAGCGGGAGGTGATCCACGCCCAGGGGCAGCGGGGGTCCACCCAGATGTCGGCGACGGTCGTCTCGGGACGCGGTGGCGCGGTGCTCATGGCGGTGGCTCGTCCTTTCGGTCGTGTCATGGGCGCGAGGGCGCGACGGAGCACGCCTCGGCGGTGTGCGCCCAGGTGCGGGAGGCGGGGAGAGGGCGGCGGAAGCGCGGCTCTCGGGCTTGCCGAAGGGCCCCGATCGGGGGCCCGCCCGGCGGAGTTGGCCCGAGGGCGTTCCTGCCGTGTTCGTTGTCACCAGTGTCGGGCCGGATGCATCGATGAGTCCAACACATGCTTGTCACGCGATGAATCGCGCATCACGATGGATCCATGGAGCTCCAGCAGATGCGCTACGTGATCGCAGTGGCCGAGACGAACAGCTTCACGAGGGCCGCCCAACGCTGCCTGGTGGTCCAGTCCGCGCTCAGCCACCAGATCGCGCGCCTGGAGAAGGAACTGGGTGCGAGGCTCTTCGAACGCACCAGCCGCCGGGTCCGGTTGACCCCGGCGGGCGCCGCCTTCCTGCCCGCCGCCCGCCAGTGTCTGGACGCGGCGGAGCGGGCCGCCGCCGAGGTCGCGGCGGCCGTCGGGGAGGTGCGCGGACGCCTCGCGGTGGGCCTTATCCCCACCGTCGCCGCCGTGGATGTCCCGAACGTCCTCAAGGACTTCCACCGGCGCCATCCGAAGGCCCGGGTCAGTCTCAGCGTGGGAGCGAGTGACGAACTCGTCGAGCGGGTCCGGCAGGGCGAGATCGAGGTGGCTTTCCTCGGTATCCCGATCACGGCCCGCCCCAGGGGCGTCATGGCCCGGGAGATGGCCCGGGAGCGGCTGGTCGCGGTGGTCTCCCCGGACCACCCGCTCGCAGGCGAGACTTCGGTCGACCTCCATCGGCTGTCCTCGGAGGTGTTCGTGGACCTCCCGGCGAAGACCGCCGGCCGGGCCCAGTCCGATCTGGCCTTCACCGCCGCCGGCCTCACCCGCGAGGTCGCCTTCGAGGTGACCAACGCGGACTACCTGGCCCGCCTGGTGGGCGCGGGCCTCGGCGTGGCCCTGCTCCCGCCCGCGTACGTCGCGGGGCTCGCCGGGTTGGCCACCATCGAGGTCACGGACGCCCCGGCCCGCGCCGAGTACGTGATCTGGGGCCGCGAGAGCCTCACTCCGGCGGCCGCGGCCTTCCTGGAGCTGTTGGGCATCGCGGGGGAGTGAACGGGCGCGCGAACGAGCCGGGGACGGCCTCACCCGATCGGGTGAAGGTCGCCCCCGGCTCGTTTCCCGACGGTGCGGCAGGGACTCAGGCCCGGGTCGCCAGGGCGCGTTCGGTCAGGCCGGAGCCGAGCAGCGCACGGTGGATCTCCGAGGTCGCGGTGGACCGGTTGAGCGTGATGTAGTGCAGGCCGGGAGCGCCCTCGGCGAGCAGCCGCTCGGCCATGGCCACCGCGTGGTCCACGCCGATGCGCAGCCCCGCCGATCCGCCGCCCGAGGCCTCCAGCCGCCGGGCCAGGGTTTCGGGGAACGTGGCCGCGCTCAGCTCGGTGAACCGGGCGATCTGCCGGGCGTCCGTGGCCGGCATGATCGCCGGGATGATCGGGATGTCGCACCCCGCCGCCACGACCCGGTCCCGCAGCCGCAGGTAGTCCTCGGCACGGAAGAACATCTGGGTGACCGCGTAGTCCGCGCCCACGCGGCACTTGGCCACGAAGTGCCGGATCTCGGACTCCCAGTCGGGGGAGCGCGGGTGGCGCTCGGGGAACGCGGCCACGCCGACGCTGAACGCCCCCGACTGCCGTACCAGCCGGACCAGCTCCCAGGCGTTGGAGAAGCCGCGCGGGTGCGGGATCCAGGGGGCGTTCGGGTCGCCCGGCGGGTCCCCCCGCAGGGCCAGGACGTCCCGGACGCCGGCGTCCGCGTACTGGCCGATCACGTGCCGCAGTTCGGGGACCGAGTGGGCCACCGCCGTCAGGTGGGCCACCGGGCGCAGCGTGGTCTCCGTCGCGATCCGCTTCGTCAGCTCGACGGTGCGGTCCCGGGTCGACCCCCCGGCCCCGTAGGTGACCGAGACGAAGCTCGGCGCGAACGCCTCGATCCGGCGGATCGCCTGCCACAGGCCGGCCGCTCCCGTCTCCGTGCGGGGAGGGAAGAACTCGAAGGAGAACGAGGGGGCCCCGGTGGCGAGGAGTTCGCGCAGCCCCGTCACGCCGGCTCTCCCGGCCATGTGCCGACCTCCGCCGCCGCCTCGGCCCCGTAGGCCCGCAGCAGACGCTCCGACAGGTCCCAGGGAAGCAGCTTGTACTCCTGGGTGCCGAAGGACTCGAGGACGATCGTGGCCACGGCGCACCCCAGTTGGGCCGCACGGCGGTGGGGCAGTCCCCGGGAGAGGCCCGCGAGGAAGCCGGCCCGGAAGGCGTCGCCCACGCCGGTGGGGTCGGTGGCCCGGTCGGTCGCGACGGCGGGCACGTGCTCGGCCGGTCCGCCGGCGGTCAGGATCGAGACCCCGTCGGCGCCGCGGGTGACGATCCACACGCCCACGCGCGACAGCACCTCGGCCTCGCTCCACCCGGCCTTCTGCTGCAGCAGCGCGCTCTCGTACGCGTTGGTGAAGAGGAACCGGGCCCCGTCCACGAGCAGCCGGGTCGACTCCCGGTCGAGTCGGGCCAGTTGCTGCGAGGGATCGGCGGCGACCGGGATGCCGGCGGCGTGTGCCGCCCTGGTGTGGCGGACCATCGCCTCCGGCACGTCGGGGGCGACCAGGACGAGGTCCAGGGCGCCCACGCGGTCCATGACCTCGGCCAGGTCGATCTCCTGTGCCTCGACCATGGCGCCCGGGTAGAACGAGGCGATCTGGTTGTGGTCGACGTCGGTCGTGCACATGAAGCGTGCGGTGTGGCGCGCGGGGCTGAGCCGGACCGATCCGGTGTCCACACCGGAGGCGCGCAGTTGGGCGTCGTACTCGGCGAAGTCCGTGCCTGCCGCGCCGACGAGCACCGGGGCCAGCCCGAGCCGGCCCAGCCCGAAGCAGATGTTGGCGGCGACACCGCCCCGGCGCACCTGGAGGTCGTCCACGAGGAACGACAGGGAGATCGTCGCCAGGCTCTCGGGGACGATCTGCTCGGCGAAGCGCCCCGGGAAGGTGGCCAGGTGGTCGGTGGCGATGGAACCGGTGACGGCGATGTCCATGATCACATCCCTGCGGCCGCGCGAAGGGCCTCGGTGCGGTCGGTGCGCTCCCAGGTGAAGTCCGGCAGCTCGCGGCCGAAGTGGCCGTAGGCGGCGGTCTGGGCGTAGATCGGGCGGAGCAGGTCAAGGTCGCGGATGATCGCGGCCGGGCGGAGGTCGAAGACCTCGGCGACGGCGTTCTCGATCTTCTCCACGTCGACCTCGGCGGTGCCGAAGGTCTCGACGAACAGGCCCACCGGCTCGGCCTTGCCGATCGCGTAGGCGACCTGGACCTCGCAGCGCGAGGCGAGACCGGCGGCCACGACGTTCTTGGCGACCCAGCGCATCGCGTAGGCGGCCGAGCGGTCGACCTTCGACGGGTCCTTGCCGGAGAACGCGCCACCGCCGTGGCGGGCCATGCCGCCGTAGGTGTCGATGATGATCTTGCGGCCGGTCAGGCCGGCGTCGCCCATCGGCCCGCCGATCTCGAAGCGGCCGGTCGGGTTGACCAGCAGGCGGTAGCCCTCGGTGTCCAGTTTGATGCCGTCCTCCACCAGGCCGGCCAGCACGTACTCCACCACGTGTCGCCGGATGTCGGGGGTCAGCAGGGCGTCGAGGTCGATGCCGCTCGCGTGCTGCGAGGAGACCACCACCGTGTCCAGACGGACCGGGGTCGCGTCGTCGTACTCGATGGTGACCTGGGTCTTGCCGTCAGGACGCAGATACGGGACGGTGCCGTCCTTGCGGACCTCGGTCAGCCGGCGCGACAGCCGGTGCGCCACCTCGATCGTCAGTGGCATCAGGTTCGGTGTCTCGTCGGTGGCGTAGCCGAACATCAGACCCTGGTCTCCGGCGCCCTGCTTGTCGAACTCGTCCTGATCGCCCTCCACCCGGTTCTCGTAGGCGGTGTCGACGCCCTGCGCGATGTCCGGGGACTGTGCGCCGATGGAGACCGAGACGCCGCAGGAGGCGCCGTCGAAGCCCTTGGCGGACGAGTCGTAGCCGATCTCCAGGACGGCCCCACGGACCAGCGCGGGGATGTCGGCCCAGGCGGAGGTGGTCACCTCGCCGGCCACATGCGCCTGGCCGGTGGTGATCAGGGTCTCCACCGCCACCCGGGACCGCGGGTCCTGGGCCAGCAGGGCGTCGAGGACGGTGTCGCTGATCCGGTCGGCGATCTTGTCGGGATGACCCTCGGTCACCGATTCGGAGGTGAACAGACGGTGGGACACGGCGTGGCGCTCCTGTCGTACGGACGGGCGTGGAAGGTCCGGCGGGGCATGTGCACCCGGAGACCGGGGCCTCCCGATCGGGAGGCCCCGGTGGGTGCCCGGATCAGGACAGGCGGTGCACGGTGAACTCGACCGGCACGTCGAAGACGGGCCGGGTGGTGGAGAAGACCACCTCGTGGTCGAAGCCCTCGTCGGCCACCAGCTTCTCGAAGTACGCCACATCGCCCATGGTGCTGAAGAAGAGGATCATGCGACCCGTCTCCGTCAGATGGGCGCGGGCCTCGCGGAAGAAGCGGGTCAGTGCCTGGTAGCCGGCGTCGGTGCCCGCGACGTCCGCGTAGTCGGTGGCGGCGAACCACTGGAACGGCGGATTGAAGACGATCAGGTCGAAGCGGCCTTCGACCGAACCGAAGACGTCGCTCTCGAGCGCCTCGACGCGGTCGGCGACCCCGTTCAGCTCCGCGTTGACCCGGACGGCGGTCACGGCGTGCGGATTGAGGTCCACCGCCAGGACATCGGCGCCCTTCTTGGCAGCGATCAGGGCCAGCGAACCGCTGCCGGTGCCCATGTCGAGGACCCGGTCACCCGGTTCGACCTCGGCGAACACCGCGCCGCCGAGCATCGGGGACACCGGGCAGGGGGTCATGACCTGCGAGGGGACCCGAAGGGTCAGGCCCAGGAACGGATGGGTCTGCTCGCCCTCCTCGCCGCCGCCGTGCGAGGTCATGGCCCGGCGCAGTTCCCTGATCTCCTTCACCCGCTCCTCGGATACGAGCGGGCGGTAGGACTCGGCTTCGGTCGTGGACTGCTGGTCGAGCTTCGTCATGGTGTCGTGTCCATTCGTTGGTGTGCGAGGGGAAACGCGTTCGGTCGTCGGGGGTTGGCGGAGGGAGCCTCGGTCAGTCGGACAGGGACCCGGCCCGGAGCCGGGCGTGCGCCGCGGCCAGCCGGCCGCCGACCTCGGCCGTGCTGATGAGCACGGCCATGTTGGCCCTGGACGAGCGGCCTCCCGTGGCCGCATCCACCGCACGCATCAGGTACTTCGTGATCGCCTGGCCCCGGATGCCGTCCCGGTCGGCTGCGGTCATGGCCTCGGTGATCGCCGCGTCGACCTCGTCGCCGTCGATCGCCTCCTCCGGCCGGACCGGCGTGGTGATCAGGAACGAGCTGTTGTTGCCCAACGCCCAGTGGTTCTCGATCGACCGGGCGATCACCTCGTCGTCGTCCAGCCGCAGCGGGCTGCGGAAACCGCTGGACACGCAGTAGAAGGCCGGGAAGTCGTCCGACCGGTACGAGACCACCGGTACGCACTGGGTCTCCAGGTACTCCAGCGTCAGGCCCAGGTCCAGGATCTTCTTCCCGCCGGCACACACCACCGCGACCTTGGAGCGGGTGAACTGGATCAGGTCGGAGGACACGTCCATGGTCCTGTCCGCGCCCCGGTGCACCCCGCCGATGCCGGCCGAGGAGAAGAACGGGATGCCCGCGAGCTCGGCCGCCACCAGGGAGGAGGCGACCGTCAGCGCGCCCATCCGGCCCTGCGCCAGGACGACGGGCATGTCCCGGCTGCTGACCTTGGGGATGTCGGGAGTCGAGGCGAACCGGTCGATGTCGGCGTCGGTCATGCCGACCACGATCTTGCCGCCTTCGACGGCGATCGTGGCCGGGACCGAGCCGCCGGCCCGGACGGCCTCCTCGACCTTGCGGGCCGTCGCGGCGTTGTCCGGGTACGGCAGGCCGTGGGTGATGACGTTGGACTCCAGCGCGACCACCGGGCGGCCGTCGTGGAGCGCGTCGGCCACCTCGGCACCGAAGACGAGCGGGATGTCCTTGTGGGGAAGTGAGGTCGTAGTCGTCACAGCCGTCTTTCAGTGGGTGTCGGGGCCGTAGTTCGGTACCTTGCTGAGGATGTGTCTGCGGTTGACGATCTCCGGGATGTAGACCTCCTCGTTCCAGAGCTCCTGGTCGACCGGCTCGACCGCGATCGACACCACCCCCTCGTCGCAGCCGAAGGCGTTGGTGACCGCCTTGGTCACCGCCGACACCAGTTCGGACTGCTGTTCGTCGCTGAGTGCCATCGGAAAGTGCTTGATGTTGACGTGAGGCATGACGGTGTCCTTCCGGATGTTCAGGCGCCGGCGGATGGCCGTCGCAAGCTCGTCGATGTCCGGTGCCCTGAGCAGGGAGTAGTGGTCGGCCTCCAACTCGACGACGGTCGGCGGGGCGGAGGAGTAACCGCTGCTGCCGTCGAGGAACGAGTACTCGTCCCCCTGCGCCTTGAAGATGGTGATGGGCGCCGAGATCCGCCGCTCCCGCAGTTCGCGGAAGGTGTAGCTGAACTCGAAGGTCGTCCCGACGACCTGGATGATCCGGCGCACCAGGCCGACGTCGAGGTTCGGGAGGTGCTCGTTGATGAAGTCGGCGAAACCCTCGTCGTCCTCGACGACGGCGAGGCACTTCTCCAGCAGGGGACCGCTGGTCGTGCCCGTGAAGACGGAGAAGAGGATCGTCACGTAGGCCCTGTTCCGGTACGTGGCGACACGCTCCTCGCCGACCTCGCCGACCTCGCCGACCTCGCTGTCCGAGCGGACCTTCGGCGAGCCGGGGGCGATCAGGAAGAGGTGGTCGACGGTGTGGCCGGCCTGTTCCAACTGGTATGCGGCCTCGAAGGCGACCCGGGCCCCGAAGGAGTAGCCCCACAAGGTGTAGGGCCCCTCCGGCTGCCGCCTCGTGATGGCCTTGACGTCCTCGGCCGCCATCTCCCGGACCGTCCCGTAGGGCGTCTCGCCCGGGTTGATCCCGTGCGCCTGCACCCCGAGGAACGGCCGGTCCCTGCCCAGCCGCTCGCCGAGGAGCCGCAGGTTCATCGGGTAGCCGCCCAGGCCGGGCCAGCAGTGGATGGGGCGTCCGGGGCCCTCCGCCTGCAGGGGGACCAGTCGCGAGGTGTCGCCCGTCGACTCGCCCGTGATCCGGCGGGCCAGCCCCTCCACGGTCGGCGAGGTGAAGATGACCTCGAGCGGCAGGTCGGCCGCGAACGTCCGATTGATCCGGTTGATGAGGCCGACGGCGAGCAGCGAGTTGCCGCCGCAGGCGAAGAAGTCGTCCTGCACGGAGACGCTCTCCTGCTTCATCGCCTCCTTCCACAGCCCGACCACCCGGCGTTCCGTCTCGTTCCGGGGAGCCACGAAGGGTCGGTCGGCCGCCCCCACCTCCACCTTGTCGGAGACGGCCAGAGCCTTGAGGTCGATCTTGCCGTTGGCGGTGGTCGGCAGCGCGTCCAGGATGACGACCTTGTTCGGGATCATGTAGTCCGGCAGGTAGTCGACGAGGTCGTCGCGGATCAGCTCCGCGGGCCCGCGCATGTGGACCACGTCCTCCCGCATGCCTTCGTGCCGCCGCTGCTCCTGGCTCACCCGGCCGCCGACGAAGAAGTACGAGGCCCCGCCGGGCCGGCCGAGCTCGCGCAGCATTGCGTCGATCCGCCGGGCGGAGGGCAGGTCGTCGCCGCTCTGCGAGCTGTAGCCCGAGGACATGAAGCCGATGTCGAGGTCGTTCATCGACAGGCGCTGGAGCGTGCGGCCGAGGTCGACGTAGCGCCGCCACTCCTGCGGGCTGCGGCTGATCACCGAGATGCCGAAGCCCGCCCGGTCGTAGGCCGCCTGGTTGATCGCGATGACGTGCTTGCGCAGGATCAGGTCCGGGGAGACGAAGCGCAGCCGGTCGCCCTCGTAGAGGTACTGCCCGGCCGGCCGGTCCAGCCCCCTGCCGGGATGGATCTGCACGTACAGGTCGATGTCCTCGTCCGTGCGGGGCCCCCGGCACGGCACCCAGTCGAAGGCGCCGAGGTAGTGGTCCCTGTCGGCGACCCGTAGCTCGGCCTTGACCTCCGGGACGAACGGGGCGGGTTCGACGTCCAGGCCGTACTGCGGCAGGACCTCCTCGAGGAGTCCGACCATGTGGCCGGCCTCGATCTCCAGGACCTCCCGGATGTTCTTCTTGTAGACGGGTTCGATGGCATCGCGCCGCCCCAGGAAGTGGGCCCGGATCCGGGGGCCCGCGGCCGCGTCTCCCGGCGTGCCGGTCTCGGAGACCAGCACCAGTCGGTGGTCGACCGGGTGGTGGTAGTGGATGCCCGAGCGGATTCCCGGGAAGCCGGTGATCTCCAGGTACAGCTGGGTGGCGTAGAGGGAACCGGGCGAGGCGTAGGCGTACTTGGGGAGCAGCCGCTCCGGGCTCAGGTACTGCCCGAAGTTCCGCAGGATCGCGCCGAGTTCGCCGGTGTCCAGATCGGCGAGCTCCCGCCCGCGCACGGCGGCGGGGCGGCGGGCCAGCAGCTTCAGCAGGTCGGCCTCCGCCACCGGGGCGCCGCCCTCGTAGAAGCGGTAGGTCTTGCGGGCGAAGGCGAGGCTGCGCTGCGCCGGTGTGGGTGTCCGGCCGGGCAGGTCGAGGACGGGGAGGTCGCCGAGCTCGGCCCGGGACCGTATGCCCGGGTTCGACAGCTGAGCCTTGACCTGGAGCTTGTTCTCCTTGGACTGGTGGTGTGCGCCGTGACTTCCCTGGTCCATCAGGGCGGCTTCCTTCGGGTCGAGTTCGACGCAGGCGATCAGGTTCTGGAAACCTGTCCTCGGGTCGTCCTTGACCAGCACGGCCGCGTGCCGGACCCAGTCGTGGGTCTCGATGGCGAGTCTGATCTCGTCGAGCTCCACACGGAAGCCGCGCAGCTTGATCTGGTTGTCGGCGCGGCCGGTGAACTGGACGGTGCCGTCGGCGTTCCAGCAGGCCAGGTCGCCGGTCCGGAAGAGCCGTCCGGGACCGAACGGGTTGTCCAGGAAACGCTGTTCGGTCAGGTCGGGACGGTGCAGGTAGCCGCGCGCGACCTGGATGCCGCCGACGTACAACTCGCCGATCTCGCCCACCGCCAGTTCGGTGAGGTCGGGGCCGAGGATGTGGTATTCCGTGGCGTCGACCGGGGCGCCGATGGAGATCGAGTTGGGGCCGTCGTCGACCGTGGACTCGGCCACGGTGAAGGACGACGAGTTGATCGTGCACTCGGTCGGCCCGTAGAGGTTGATCAGCTCGCACCCGGGGAGGGTCTCCAGGAAGGTGCGGGCCAAGGGCTTCGAGAGGGCCTCGCCGCCGGTGAAGACCTGCTCCAGCGAGCCGCAGGAGTCGAACTCGGTTGTGTCCAGGAGTGCTTGGAGCAGGGTCGGGACGCACTGGAGCGTGGTCACGGAGTGGCTCCTGACCGCGTTCACCAGCCGCTCGGCGTCCCGGTGGATGCCGGCTTCGCCCACCACGACGACGGAACCGACGGCCGGGGCGAGGATCTCCCACTGGGCGGCGTCGAAGCTGATCGGGGTCTTCTGCAGGATGACCCGGGTGCGGTCGATGCCGTGGGCGGTCTGCAGCCAGGACATCTGGCTCGCGATGCTGCGGTGCTCGATCATGACGCCCTTGGGCCGGCCGGTGCTGCCCGAGGTGTAGATGACGTAGGCCAGCGAGTCGGGGGCGATGTCGACGTCCGTGCCGGGGGCTGGCTCGCGGGCGTCCTCGAGCCGGACGATCACGGTGTCCGCGGGGGCCAGTGCCGCAAGGCGCTCGACGAGGTGGCCCTGGACGACGATCACCTTCGCGCCCGAGTGCTCGATCATGTAGCGCAGGCGCTCTTCCGGGTACTCCGGGGCGAGCGGCAGGTAGGCGCCGCCCGCGAACAGGATCCCCCACACCCCGATCATCAGGTCGGACGAGGGCTCGACGAACAGACCGACGCACTGGTCGGCTCGCACGCCGAGGTCCCTCAGGTGCCCGGCCAGTCCTCGGCTTCTTCCCACCAGCTCGGCGAAGGTCACGTGCTCGCCGCCACTGATCACCGCCGTGTCGTCCGGGCGGTCGGCGGCGGTGCGCAGGAGCAGTTCGGGCAGCGACGGGCGGGTGGCCGGGGTCCGGTCGGACGCGTCCGTGGTCATGTGAGTCCCCCTGGGTGTGCGTGTGTGCCGTGTGGTGGGCGGGCCCTGGTGGTCACCCGCCCGTGACGAAGACCCGGCCGGCGCGCGCACCGGCCGGGTGATCCGTGGCCGTGCCGGGGCACTGACCGGTGATCACCGGTCGGCGTCGGCTGCCCGGCCCCTGCGCAGCGTGTCGGCGACCTCCAGCATGCGGCGGGTCTGGTGGGCGATGGCGGCGAGGTTGTCCTCTGTGACGTTCTCCGCCAGCCGGCCCGGAATCGCCTGCCTGCCCGAGACCGAACTGACGCCGTAGGGGTTGCCGTTGCTGGGCGCCGTCATGATGTCGTCCGTGATGCCGGGCGGCACGATGATCCCGCCCCAGTGGTAGAAGACGGTGTTCAGCGACAGGATCGTCGCCTCCTGGCCGCCGTGCGGGGCGCCCGTCGAGGTGAACGACGACATGACCTTGCCCGACAGGCCCCCGCGTGCGTTGAGGGGCCAGGCGAGGTCGATGAAGTGCTTGAGGGGCGCGGGGATCATGCCGAACCGGCCGGGGCCGCCGAGGAGGATCGCGTCGGCCCAGTCGAGGTCGTCGGCGCCGGCGGTGGGGATGCCCGCGATGGCCTCGGCGTTCTCCCGCCATGCCGCGGTCCACTCGGTGAACTCGGGGGCCAGGGAGGCGTCGACGTACTCGGCGACCCGGCGCAGCCGGACCTCGGCGCCCGTCTTCGCGGCGGCCTCCTCGGCGGCCACGGCGAGTCTGTGGATGTTGCCGGTGCCTGAGTAGTAGACGATCGCGATCTTCGTCGTCGACGAGGTTGTGTCGGCGGTGGACACGGGAGTCCTCCTTGGTGCGGTGGTCGAAGGGCCGGAGCGGCGGGATTCCAGGGGCCCGGAGCCCCGCCCGCTCCGACGGGGAGGGCGCTCACGCCGGGATGTCGGTCCCGAAGTAGCGGTCGCCGAAGTCACCGATGCCGGGAAGCATGAACGCGTGCTCGTTGAGGCGCTCCTCGATGGAGGAGGTCACGATCCGCACCTCGGGATGACGGTCGTGGACGGCCTTGATCCCCTCGGGGGCGGACAGCAGGTTCACGAAGACGATGTGCTCCTCGGGCACGCCGTGGTCGAGCAGTACGCCGATCGCGGCCAGCGCGGTGCCGCCGGTGGCGAGCATGGGGTCGAGGAGCAGCACGTGGCCCCGGTCGATCCCGGAGGGCAGCGCCGCGTAGTGCAGGTGCGGGAGCTTGGTGACCTTGTCCCGCTGGATGAGGATCTTGCCCAGGCGGGTCTCGGGCGCCATCAGGCGCAGCTCGGACTCCATGCTGTCGCCGGCCCGGGCGACGGAGACGCCGTAGACCTGTGAGGCCAGGGACAGGCCCCGGTAGGTCCGGCCGACCGGGGTGCGGACGTCGCGGGGCTCGTAGGGGAGCAGGTCCAGCGCGGCGTCGAGGAGCCCGCGGATGATCCGGTTGGCGGCGGGCACGAAGTCCTCCCGCCTGGCCTGGTGGTCGCGGACGATCGAGTGCAGGGCGCGCAGCCGGTTGGTCTGGGGCAGCAGGTGGGTCACGCCCCGCAGCGGCTCGGTTCGCGTGGTCATCAGGACCGGCTCCGCCCGTCCTCGGCGGCGACCCGGGCGAAGGCACGACGGGCCTCCTGTACGAAGGTGCGCACCTTCTGGCGGTCCTTGCGCCGGGTGGTGGGGTCCTCCAGGCCGGTGTGCGAGTCCACGGCGGCGGGGCGGACGGCCTCGATGGCCGCCGCGACGTTCTCCGGGGTGAGCCCCCCGGCCAGCATCAGGGGCTTGGGGGAGATCCGGACGAGTTCGGCGCTGACGGCCCAGTCGTGGGTCAGCCCGGTCGCCCCCTTGGCGCCGGTGGCCGGGTTGAAGCTGTCGGTGATGAACATGTCGACCCACTCGGCGGAGGTCTCGACGACCTCGCGGAGCTCGTCGATGTTGTCCGTCTTCACCACGAGGCTCTTGAGGACGTAGAGGTCGGGGGCCAGTGTGCGCAGCCGGCGCAGCTCGGCGGGGGTCACGTCCCCGTGGAGCTGGATCGCGCCGACGCCCATCTCGGCGCAGAAGCCGGCGATCTCGTCGGCGTCGGTCAGGTAGGTGATGATGACGCCCTTGTTGTCGGGCTGGATCGCCTTGACGATGGCCGCGGCCTCCGCCTCCGACAGGTCCTCGTTCTTGGCGGGAAGGCGCAGGGCGAAGCCGAGCCAGTCGGCGCCCTCCTCGATGATGAGGTCGGCCTCGGACTGGTCGATGATGCCCGCGACCTGGATCAAGCCGTACACGTGTGCCTCCTTGGGCCCCGTCGTTCCGAGCCGGGGCCGGTCTGCGATGGGATTCGTCCGGTGACGACGGCCGTGCGGCCGGGGAACGCCTCAGCGGCCGCCGGCGGCCCGCTCGAGCTCGGCGACGACGAGACGTGCCACGGGGGCGGCGGAGGCGGGGTTCTGCCCCGTGATGACCCGGCCGTCGCTCTGGGTGTGGGCCTCGTACATCGGCGCCTTGGTGTGCAGCGCCCCGGTCTCCTTCAGCCGGTCCTCGAGAAGGAAGGGCATGACCTCGACGAGGCCCAGCGAGTTCTCCTCCTCGTTGCTGAAGGAGGCGACGCGCTTGCCGCGCACCAGGTGGGTTCCGTCCGGCAGGCGCAGGTTGACGAGGGCGGCCGGTCCGTGGCAGACGGCGGAGACGACGCCGCCGCGGCCGTGGATGTCCATGGCGATACGGGCCAGGTCCGGGGAGTCGGGAAAGTCCCACATGGCTCCGTGGCCGCCGACGTAGAAGATCGCGGAGTACTCGGAGGGGGTCACGTCGGCCGCCCGGCGGGTCGCCACGAGCTTGGCCTTGACGGTCTCGTCGGCGAGGAAGCCGATGATCTCCGGGTCGTTCTCCTCGCCGTCGAAGACGACGGCCGGCGGCTCGCCGCCGCGCACGGAGACGAAGTCGACCTCGTGGCCGGCGCCGACGAAGACGTTGTAGGGGTGGGCCGCCTCGGAGACGCTGTAGCCCGTCCGGTTACCGGTGTCCCCCAGGGTCTCGTGGCTGCTGACGGCAAGCAGGATCTTGGCCATGCTTCCTCCTGGAATCGCTGCGGAGTGCTCCGCGGGTGGTCGGGCGCGACCACGCGAACGTCGAGCGGCGGGGCCGCGCCCGGGATGGTGGTGAAGGGCCGGGTGGTGCCCGGCGGGCGTCAGGCCTTGTGGATGAAGTCCTGGACCAGCTTCACGAACTCGACCGGCTTCTCGAAGATCACCATGTGGCCGCTGTCGATCTCGGCGTAGGACGAGTTCGGGATGGCGGCGGCCAGCTCGCGGGAGTGCTCGGCCGGCACCGCGGCGTCCGGGTACGGGGCCAGGACGAGGGTCTCGGCCTCGACCTTTCCGACCAGGTCGCGGATGTCCACCTGGACGAGCAGCTCGAGTTGGCGGATACGGCCACTGGACGGGCTCAGCTCGGCGCCGAGGTTCTCGACGTCGCTCAGGCTGGGCTGGCTGCGGATGAAACGCGGGCTGAAGGCGGTGGTGCTGAGCACGCGGCCGAAGGCCTTCGGGTCGTGCTTCTGGCTCAGGGTCAGACCGATCAGGTTCTGGATGTAGAGATCCGACTTGACCAGGCCGCCGACCGGGATCAGGCGGCGGACGAGCCCGGGGTGAAGCGCGGCGGTGGCGGCGACGACGGCCCCGCCGAGCGAGAAGCCCACCAGGTCCACGGGGCCGAGACCGGCGTGCTCGATCACGGCGGCGACCTCGTCGGCGAGCTGTTCGACGGTCAGCGGCGTGCCGTCGTCCGTCGCGGTCTCGCTGCCGGACAGCTCGGGGAGGATGACGGTGTTGCGGCGTGCGAACTCCTCGACGAGGTGGCCGAAGGTGACCTGGCCGCCCTTGCCCACGCCGTGCGCCAGCAGCAGGGCCGGACCCTCACCGGTCACGGTGTAGTGGACACGCGAGTTGCCGACGGAGATCGTGGGCATGACAGATCGCCTCCTGTGACGACGTGGGAAAAGAACGCGCGGGCGCGCGAAATCGGAAAGTGGGCGGGGCGGGGTGTGCGGCGAATTCCGTCGGCCCCGGACGGATGGGATTGGACACGCGCCGCCGTGTTCCCCAAACGCGGATGCGCGGGAATTGCGAGAATGCCGTCCGGCTTCGCCGGGAGGAGGTCGGACGGATGGTGCAGGGGCGGGATGGCCGCCGGCGCACAACACCGGATGGGAACCGGCGTTGGTGCACCGGCCTCGGGCGGAGCGCACCGCGGTGGTGCCGCGAGCGCTATGTGCACGGAGACCCGGGAGGGGGCGTCCCCGAACTCGCCCCCTCGATCACCCGAAGATGAATCTATCTACTTCCGCTGATCCAGTCAAGCTCCTGGATCGCTTGAAGACGGCCAAGAATGACTCGATATCCGCCGCTTCCTCCGGAGGGTGCACGATGGTCTCGAGGAAGCCGGCAAACATGGGAAGAACGTGACGGGCGAAGCGCGGTGCGGGCGGCGTCCGCGAAGGCGGACGCGCCTCTGGTGGTATGCGCTGACCCAGGTCGATAATCTCGGATGTCAAGACCTTCCCCTGGCGGGGCACTAGAATCCCTTGAACCCTCATCTTGTGGAGCTGCCTGTGCCCGACCGTGTCTTCGACGGCGGCAAGTTGCGTGACCGTCGTGTCATCAAACGCCTCTCGCAGGCCACTCTGGCCGCGGGGCTTCACGTGAAGGTGAACGCGGTATATCGCTGGGAGAACGGCTTGGCGGCTCCTCCCCCGGAGCGATTGTCGGCGATCGCCGCTTTCCTGGATGCCGATCTGGATGAACTCTTTCCGCGCAATGAATCGCCGAATCTCGCCGACCTGCGGTGCGACGCGGGGATGACTCAGTCGGACACGGCCCGGTACACCAATACCTCGTCACCGATGCCGGTGCGGGCCGCCGAACAGGGCAAACGGCCACTGTCCGACCAGGCGGTGACGGCGCTGGCCGCCGCCTACAACGTGACCCGCGCCGAACTGCTCGCCGCGCAGCGGCGTTCCTTCGGGCAGCCCGAGGAGCCGGAGGAGGGGCCGTCCCCCGACGGTGCCCGCGTGGCCCGCAAACTGGAGGCGCTGCGCATCGAGGTCTATGGAGGGGTGCCGCCCTCGGACGCGCACCTCGCGTCCGAGGGGAACCGGAAGAGCGGTTCCGCGGTGCTCACCGGGGCGATGCTCCGGGCCCTGCGTGCCGGAGAGGTCGCCGAACCCAGCGATGAGGCCCTCGATGCCCTGGCGCTCGCCTTCGACGTGCCGCCGGTGTACTTCCGGCAGGACGATCCGGAGGTCGACGCCCTCATCCTCTCGGCCCGGGCCGTGCGCAACAGGTTCACCGTGATGGTCGCGCGCGGTGCGGGCCAGGACATGCCCAAGGAATCCTGGGACCAGCTCCGCGACTTCATCAGCGAGACGATGGTGGAGATACTGGCCGATGATGCGGACAGGCGCTCGGCATAGCCGGTTGGGCGGGCGGCTGCCGCGATTCACGGCCGGGCGGGGGCTTCGCCACCGGCGGGACGGCTCGCGGCGGGTGTCCCCCGCCGACGGACTGGTGTGTGCTCCTCTGGCCGATGAGCCGCGCCACGTTGTCGGCGCGTAGTTCGATGAGCGCGTCGTGCTCCGAGGGCCCGGTCGCCGGGAGCACGGTGTCCGGTTCCACCGTGCCGGCCCGCAGAATGCCGGGCGATCTGACGATTCCGGTGTTGTCCCCGGCCCAGAGGTGCACCAGTTGGTGCACCTTCAACTCGAGTTCGTCGGACGGCGAGCGGCCCTTGGGGTGGAGTAGCAGGTCGAGTGGGTACGTGTGGTGTTTGATCAGGAGACCGCACACGTCGTCGAGTCCGGTCAGATGGTCGGGAATCGGCTTCATGACGATCTGCCGGCCTTTGACCTCCGCGATGTTCCCGACCAGCTGGTCGAAGTCGAAGGGATCCGGGACCGGCATGGAAGCGAACAGACGCGCGCTTTCCTGTTCGGCCTGAAAGCGCAGTCGGTTGACGCGCAGATGGCGGTAAAATCCGGTGACGCTTCCGGATTGGGGACTGCGGCGACGGCTCCGGTTCATTCCGTGGATCCGGCCCCGATGGGCTGCCACCGATCGTCGATCCCTCTTTCCGGTTCTCGGCCCCAGGTTTGCGGGCGGCCTGCCTTGGGCATGGCACATTTCCCCCTCTGTGCACGGTTGCTCGCGGAGTCGTAGGGCACGCGCGCGCGTTGTTTTCTCAGATCGTCGACACGGTGGCAACCCTAGTGCCTCGTAATCCTCTTCGTATCGGTTCACTTCGTTGTTGACGAGTTTCTTGAAGTCGGCCGCCACGCCCGGGGCTTTCGACAGGATCTCGCCGGCGTTCGCGGTCCGAGGGAGCCGGGCGACGTGGTGGTGCGAGGACGCCGAGATGCCCTCGCGCCGCGTCCGGTCGGCCGGAGCCCGCCGACCTGTGCGACAGCCCGGGATCGGCGGACGGTGCCGCCTTCGCCGACGCGACCGTCCTTCCGCGGGCCTGCGGCGGCACCCGCGCGCACGGCCGCCACACCTCTTCTCCACTGGCCCGGCCGGGCGTACCGGGACTCGCCGCGGATCGCCGAGCGAAGCGAGTCCCACGTGAGTTCCGCGCTGCCCGGTCGGCCGCCGCCCTCCCGGCCGACCGCGATGCGATCCGCGCTGGAGGAGCGACGTGGGCCGAAGCGTCGCGACCGACCGCCGAATCCCGCGGCGCAGCCTTCTGTTCGGACGAGAGATCCTTGACCGTGCCGTCGGGCCGGACCGCCGGAAGCGACGCCAACGCAATCACGCGGCGCTGGGTGTCGAAAGCGTCGCCGGCGTGAGCACCGGTTCCGGGCAGACGAATTGCCTGCTTGCTCCGGGCGGGCGCGACCGGGGCAGCCGCTCACGAATTCCAACGCGGACATGTGGTGAGCGCGGCGCAATGGTGGAAAAGCCTTCGTCGCGGCAGTTCATGATCGAGTTCTCGGACCGCGAAACCCGCTTGCAGCCGGGCGTCCGGTCCGAAAGCCCCGCATCCCGCGCCTGCTGGGCACGAGGTGTTTCAGGCCGACATGGAGCACGAACCGCTCCGCTCGTACGCACGTTGGATTGCTCCCCCCTGAGTGTGTCGGCCGACCTCACTTCGGCGTACCGAGGTTCGATCTTGCCGCAACTACGATAAATGTCAGACATCCTCTGCGGCGAGATGTTAAGAAATCTGTCCGAAACTGATCAGGTCCCGTGTGGCGAAGTTCGACGTCGGCCCGATGGCCCGTGTCGAAATCGGCCACATCGAGTCCGGGGCCGCCAGTGGGATCGCGCGGAGGCGCCCCGGCTGTGGGTCGGGGATCGACTTCGACCGGCGCGCGCCCGGCCCCGTTCCCACGGCCACGCGAGCGAGGGAACAGGTCGTCCGCGCGACCGGCCGGAGGCCACCGCCCGCTGTCCGCACGACCGTGCTCCCGGCGCCCGTGACCGCCTCGCAGCCGCTGCTCGGCTCTGCGGCCAGTCCCGGCCGTCCACGACCGCATCGCGACGGTGCACTGCCCGCACCGCGGCCCGCCGCCCCCTTGATCCCCAAGACCGCGGCCCCGGTCCCGTCGGTCGGCCCGTCGGCCGGCCGGCGCCGCGCTCCGGCCCGCCCGGCGACACCTCGGCCCGGTATCCGGCCGTGGCGGGAGAGCGCCACGGCCGTCACGGCCGCGCACGCGGGCCGGGGTGCCGCCCCGCCGGACCGGCCGATGCCCCCGGCTGTCGCGGCAGGCCGAGACCCCGGCTGCTGTTCCCGGTCGCACGGGAACACGGTGATCGTCGCTGGGTGGGGACCGGGCCGGATGCGTGAAGATGCGCGCCGGACCGCCGGGCGTTTCCGCAGCTCAGAGAGAAACCGCAGGTCAACCGCACTGTGAGGGAGCCACTGTGCGGGGGCTCAGGCCGCCCTCCCGCGGTGGCCCGTCACGATCCACCCGGCTGCCCCGCAGGACTGGTGGGGAGGCCGGTAATCGGGTAGATACGGACGAGTAGCACCGGTCGGTAATTCCGGTCCGGCCGCCCTCCGACAGCGGCGAGGTGAGTCCCTCATGTCCGCACCATCCACTCCGCAGGACGCCCCGAAGGTAACTGTGTCCCCCGAGGCCACCGGGGCACCAAAGGTCACCGAGCGTGAGGCACGCCAGGTCGCCGAGGCCGCGCGCGAGCAGGGCTGGCGCAAGCCCAGCTTCGCCAAGGAACTGTTCCTCGGCCGCTTCCGGCTCGACCTGATCCACCCCCATCCGCTGCCGGCCTCCGAGGACGTGCAGCGCGGCGAGGAGTTCCTCGCCAAACTGCGCGACTTCTGCGAGACGAAGATCGACGGCGCGCTCATCGAGCGCCAGGCCCGGATCCCCGACGAGGTGATCGAGGGACTCAAGGAACTCGGCGCCCTCGGCATGAAGATCGACACCAGGTACGGGGGCCTCGGCCTCACCCAGGTGTACTACAACAAGGCCCTGGCCCTGGTCGGCTCCGTGAGCCCCGCCATCGGCGCGCTGCTGTCCGCGCACCAGTCGATCGGCGTACCGCAGCCGCTGAAGACCTTCGGCACCCAGGAGCAGAAGGAGAAGTTCCTGCCGCGCCTGGCCCGTACCGACATCTCGGCGTTCCTGCTCACCGAGCCGGACGTCGGCTCCGACCCGGCGCGCCTGGCCACCACGGCCGTGCCCGACGGTGACGACTACGTGCTCGACGGCGTGAAGCTGTGGACGACCAACGGCGTCGTCGCCGACCTCCTCGTCGTCATGGCCAGGGTCCCCAAGTCCGAGGGCCACAAGGGCGGCATCACCGCCTTCGTCGTCGAGGCGGGCGCCGAGGGCATCACGGTCGAGAACCGCAACGCCTTCATGGGCCTGCGCGGCATCGAGAACGGCGTGACCCGCTTCCACCAGGTCCGGGTGCCCGCCGCGAACCGCATCGGCCCCGAGGGCTCCGGCCTGAAGATCGCCCTGACCACGTTGAACACCGGACGTCTGTCACTGCCCGCGATGTGCGTCGGCGCCGGGAAGTGGTGCCTGAAGATCGCCCGTGAATGGTCCGCGGTCCGCGAGCAGTGGGGCAAACCGGTCGCGAAGCACGAGGCCGTCGGCGCGAAGATCTCCTTCATCGCGGCGACCACCTTCGCCATGGAGGCCGTCGTCGACCTGGCGTCCCAGATGGCCGACGAGGACCGCAACGACATCCGCATCGAGGCCGCCCTCGCCAAGCTCTACGGCTCCGAGATGTCCTGGCTCATCGCCGACGAACTCGTCCAGATCCGCGGCGGACGCGGCTTCGAGACCGCGGAGTCCCTCGCCGCCCGTGGCGAACGGGCCGTCCCCACCGAGCAGTTGCTGCGTGACCTGCGCATCAACCGCATCTTCGAGGGTTCCACCGAGATCATGCATCTGCTGATCGCGCGCGAGGCGGTGGACGCGCACCTCTCGGTGGCGGGCGACATCATCGACCCCGACAAGTCGCTCGGCGACAAGGCCAAGGCGGGCGCGGCGGCCACGGCGTTCTACGCCCGCTGGCTGCCCAGGCTGGTCGCGGGCCCGGGCCAGCTGCCCCGCTCGTACGCCGAGTTCCACCCGCGTGGGCACACGGACCTCTCCGTGCACCTGCGGTACGTGGAGCGCACCTCGCGCAAGCTCGCCCGCTCCACGTTCTACGCCATGTCCCGCTGGCAGGGCCGGATGGAGACCAAGCAGGGCTTCCTCGGCCGGATCGTCGACATCGGCGCTGAGCTGTTCGCTATGAGCGCCGTCTGCGTACGGGCCGAACTGCTGCGCAGGACCGGGGAGCACGGCCGGGAGGCGTACCGGCTGGCGGACGCCTTCTGCCGGCAGTCCCGCATCCGGGTCGAGGAGCTCTTCGGACGGCTGTGGACCAACACCGACGACCTCGACCGGTCCGTGGTCAAGGACGTCCTCGCCGGCTCCTACACCTGGCTCGAGGAGGGCGTCCTCGACCCGAGCGGCGACGGACCCTGGATCGCGGACGCGACCCCCGGCCCGGCGACGCGGGAGAACGTCCACCGCCCGTTCCGCTGACCGGTCGGGCCGCCGTGCGGCCGCTGCTGCGGATCCGCCGCCTCCGGGCGGCGCCCGCAGCGGCGGCGCGCAGGGGACGCGCTGTCGGGGCCCGCGTCGGCAACGGCCACAATGGGGGCATGAGCGACAGCCCAGTCCCACTCGCCGATCCGCACATCGCCTTCGATCCGTCCGAAGGCCGCCGGGACGTCGTCGTCCTCGGCTCCACCGGGTCCATCGGCACCCAGGCCATCGACCTGGTCCTGCGCAATCCCGGCCGCTTCCGCGTCACCGCGCTCTCCGCCGCCGGCGGGCGGGTCGACCTGCTCGCCGAGCAGGCGCACCGCCTGCGCGTGCGATCGGTCGCCGTCGCCCGCGAGGACGCCGTTCCGGCGCTCCGGGAAGCCCTGCGGGCACGGTACGGAACGGGCGAGCCGCTCCCCGAGATCCTGGCCGGGCCGGAGGCGGCGTCCCACCTCGCCGCCTCCGAGTGCCACACCGTCCTCAACGGCATCACCGGGTCCATCGGCCTCGCCCCCACCCTCGCCGCACTCGAAGCGGGCCGCACCCTCGCGCTGGCGAACAAGGAGTCGCTCATCGTCGGCGGCCCGCTGGTGAGGGCGCTCGCGAAGCCCGGCCAGATCATCCCCGTCGACTCCGAGCACGCCGCGCTGTTCCAGGCCCTGGCCGCCGGCACCCGCGCCGACGTCCGCAAGCTCGTCGTCACCGCCTCCGGCGGCCCCTTCCGCGGCCGCACCCGGGCCGAGCTCTCCCGGGTCACCCCCGAGGACGCCCTCGCGCATCCCACCTGGGCGATGGGGCCGGTGATCACGGTCAACAGCGCCACCCTGGTCAACAAGGGCCTGGAGGTCATCGAGGCGCACCTCCTCTACGACATCCCGTTCGAGCGCATCGAGGTAGTGGTCCACCCCCAGTCCTACGTTCACTCGATGGTGGAGTTCACGGACGGTTCCACGCTCGCCCAGGCCACGCCGCCGGACATGCGCGGCCCCATCGCCATCGGCATCGGCTGGCCGGAGCGGGTGCCGGACGCCGCTCCCGCCTTCGACTGGTCGACGGCCTCCACCTGGGAGTTCTTCCCGCTCGACGACGAGGCCTTCCCGTCCGTGGCACTCGCCCGGCAGGTCGGGGAGCAAGGCGGCACCGCCCCCGCGGTGTTCAACGCGGCGAACGAGGAGTGCGTGGACGCTTTCCTGGCGGGACGGCTGCCGTTCAACGGAATCATGGATACGGTCACTGCAGTCGTCGGCGAACACGGCACCCCCGGGAGGGGAACCTCGCTGACGGTCACGGACGTCCTGGAAGCGGAGACCTGGGCGCGCGCCCGCGCCCGGGAACTGGCCGCGCAGGCAGAGAAGGCGACAGCGGAGGCTCGCGCATGACGATTCTGTTGACGGTCCTCGGCATAGCGCTCTTCGCCGTCGGACTGCTCTTCTCCATCGCCTGGCATGAACTCGGCCACCTCTCGACCGCCAAGCTCTTCGGTATCCGCGTGCCCCAGTACATGGTCGGCTTCGGCCCCACGATCTGGTCGCGCCACAAGGGGGAGACCGAGTACGGGATCAAGGCCATCCCGGCCGGCGGCTACATCCGCATGATCGGGATGTTCCCGCCCGGCCCGGACGGCAGGATCGAGGCCCGCTCCACCTCCCCCTGGCGGGGCATGATCGAGGACGCCCGCACGGCGGCCTTCGAGGAGCTCAAGCCCGGCGACGAGACCCGGCTCTTCTACACGCGCAAGCCGTGGAAGCGCGTCATCGTGATGTTCGCGGGCCCCTTCATGAACCTGGTGCTCGCCGTGGCGATCTTCCTCGGGGTCTCGATGTCGTTCGGCTTCGCCACCCAGACGACCCAGGTCGCGGGTGTCCAGCAGTGCGTCATCCCGCAGAGCGAGGAGCGCAGCAGCTGCAGGCCCACCGACCCCGAATCCCCGGCCTCGGCCGCGGGACTGCTCAAGGACGACCGGATCGTCGCCTTCAACGGGGTGCCGGTCAGCGACTGGGGAGAGCTGTCCGGACGCATCCGCGACACCATCGGCCCCGCCACCATCACGGTCGACCGAGCCGGCGAGGAGAAGGTCCTCCAGGCGACCCTGCTGAAGAACATGGTGGCCAAGAAGGACGCCGAAGGTCAGGTCGTCCCCGGCGAGTTCGTGCCGGCGGGCTACCTCGGCTTCGCGGCGAGGACGGAGATCGTGCCGCAGACCTTCGGGCAGTCCCTGGACCGCATGGGCGACATGTTCGAGAACGGCGTCCAGGCGATCATCTCGCTCCCGGCCAAGGTGCCGGACCTGTGGGCCGCGGCCTTCAGCGACGGCGAGCGCAAGGACGACTCCCCGGTCGGGGTGGTCGGCGCGGCCCGGATCAGCGGCGAGGTGCTCAACCTCGACGCCCCCACCCAGAACATCGTGGCCACGTTCCTGATGCTGCTCGCCGGCTTCAACCTCTCGCTGTTCCTGTTCAACATGCTGCCGCTGCTGCCGCTGGACGGCGGGCACATCGCGGGAGCGCTCTGGGAATCCGTGCGCCGCAACATCGCCCGGCTCTTCCGCCGGCCCGACCCCGGCCCCTTCGACGTGGCGAAGCTGATGCCCGTCGCCTACGTGGTCGCGGGGATCTTCATCTGCTTCACGCTGCTCGTGCTGGTGGCGGACATCGTGAACCCGGTGAGGATCTCCTAGGGAGCGTGTTCGCCCGGGGGACACCGCCCGGACCCCGGGCGGAAACCGCGGCCGGACACCGTATGGCGTCCGGCCGCGTCCCTTCGGGTGGTTTGCCGCCGCGGTGTGCTGGGCCGCGGACCCGTGGCGTAATGTCGAAGGCTGGAGCCCGCCCTGTCGGGGCCTCGATCCACACCTTGGGGTTGCACAGCAGATGACCGCGATTTCTCTCGGGATGCCGTCCGTTCCGACCAAGCTCGCCGACCGGAGGATCAGCCGCAAGATCCAGGTCGGCTCGGTGGCCGTCGGTGGCGACGCGCCCGTGTCCGTGCAGTCGATGACGACGACACGGACCTCCGACGTCGGTGCCACGCTGCAGCAGATCGCCGAGCTCACCGCGTCCGGCTGCCAGATCGTCCGCGTCGCGTGCCCCACGCAGGACGACGCCGACGCGCTCTCCACCATCGCCCGGAAATCGCAGATCCCGGTGATCGCGGACATCCACTTCCAGCCCAAGTACGTCTTCGCGGCCATCGACGCGGGCTGTGCCGCGGTCCGCGTCAACCCCGGCAACATCAAGCAGTTCGACGACAAGGTCAAGGAGATCGCCAAGGCGGCCAAGGACGCCGGCACTCCCATCCGCATCGGTGTGAACGCGGGCTCGCTCGACCGGCGGCTGCTCCAGAAGTACGGCAAGGCCACCCCCGAGGCGCTGGTCGAGTCGGCGCTCTGGGAGGCCTCCCTCTTCGAGGAGCACGACTTCCGCGACATCAAGATCTCGGTCAAGCACAACGACCCGGTCGTCATGGTCAACGCCTACCGGCAGCTGGCCGCCCAGTGCGACTACCCGCTCCACCTCGGCGTGACGGAGGCCGGCCCGGCCTTCCAGGGCACCATCAAGTCCGCCGTCGCCTTCGGCGCGCTGCTCAGCGAGGGCATCGGCGACACCATCCGTGTGTCGCTGTCCGCGCCCCCGGCCGAGGAGGTCAAGGTCGGCATCCAGATCCTGGAGTCGCTGAACCTGCGCCAGCGCCGGCTGGAGATCGTCTCCTGCCCGTCCTGCGGCCGCGCCCAGGTCGACGTCTACAAGCTGGCCGACCAGGTCACCGCGGGCCTCGAGGGCATGGAGGTGCCGCTGCGCGTCGCGGTCATGGGTTGCGTCGTGAACGGCCCGGGCGAGGCCCGCGAAGCCGATCTGGGCGTGGCCTCCGGCAACGGCAAGGGCCAGATCTTCGTCAAGGGCGAGGTGATCAAGACGGTGCCGGAGTCGAAGATCGTCGAGACCCTGATCGAGGAGGCGATGAAGATCGCCGAGCAGATGGAGAAGGACGGCGTGGCCTCCGGGGAGCCCGAGGTCTCCGTCAGCTGACCGACGGCCGCGAGGGCCGGACCGCGCGGCGGCCCGGCCCTTTCGCGTGAGGGGCCCGCTCCCGGGTATCCGGGTACAGTGCACAGACCGGCAGGCCGTACACCACCACTGATACGCGCAGGTGCCGGCAGACCGAGCGGCACCTGTCGTTGCCCGCAAGGAGTGATGGAGGGCCCTCTCGTGTTGACGCAGACGACCAGCCGGGTCCTCGATCCCGACGACCTGGGGGCCGCACTCGCGGTTCTGGAGAGCGACCCGGTCGCCAACGCGTTCGTCACCGCCCGGGTCCAGGTCGCCGGACTCGACCCGTGGCGCCTCGGCGGCGAGATGTGGGGCTGGTACGCGGACGGACGGCTCCGCTCGCTCTGCTACTCGGGTGCCAATCTCGTCCCCATCTGCGCCACGCCCGAGGCCGTCCGCGCCTTCGCCGACCGCGCGCGCAGGACCGGCCGCCGCTGCTCGTCCATCGTGGGACCGGCCGAGACCACCTCCATGTTGTGGAAGCTGCTGGAACCCAGCTGGGGCCCGGCCCGCGAAGTCCGCGCCCACCAGCCGCTCATGGTCACCGAGTCCCTGCCCCCGGACATCGAGCCCGACCCCTGCGTACGGCGCATCCGCAAGGACGAGATGGAGGTGATCATGCCTGCCTGCGTGGCCATGTTCACCGAGGAGGTCGGCGTCTCCCCGACGGCGGGCGACGGCGGACTGCTCTACCAGGCGCGGATCGCCGAACTCGTCGGCACGGGCCGCTCCTTCGCCCGGATCGACGACGGCAAGGTCGTCTTCAAGGCCGAGATCGGCGCCGCCACCCCGCTGGCGTGCCAGGTCCAGGGCGTCTGGGTCGCCCCCGAGTACCGTGGACGCGGCCTGTCCGAGACCGGGATGGCGGCAGTGATCCGCTACGCCCTGGCCGATGTCGCACCGGTCGTCAGCCTGTACGTGAACGACTACAACACCGCGGCCCGCGCGGCCTACCGACGGGTGGGGTTCCGCGAGGTCGGTGCGTTCATGAGCGTGCTGTTCTGAGCGGCCGGCGTCGAAGTAGGGTTCCCGCATGGAACACGATGTCGAGGTCGCGCCGGTCAACCTCGCCGCTCGCGTGGACGACGCCCTCTCCGTCCAGGCCCTCGCCTTCGGCCTCACCGCGGAGGAGATCGGTATCCGCCGCCACATCGTGCTCCGGCACCTGCTCTGCCCCGGGGCCCACGCCCTCGGCGCGACGACCTCCGCGGGCCGACTGGTCGGGTTCGTGTACGGGATGCCGAACGACCGCACCCACTGGTGGTCCACGGTCGTGGAGCCGTATCTGCGCGGCAACGGCTCCGACGACTGGCTGGACGACTCGTTCGTGATCACCGAGCTCCATGTGCACCCCGCCTACCAGGGGCGGGGCATCGGCCGCCGGCTGATCACCACCATCACGGACGGAGCCGACCAGCCCCGCTCGATCCTGTCCGCGATCGACACGGAGAGCCCGGCCCGCGGGCTGTACCGGGCCCTCGGCTACCGGGACCTGGCGCGCCAGGTCCTCTTCCCCAGCGCCCCGAAGCCGTACGCGGTGATGGGGGCGCCGCTGCCGCTGCTGCGAGGCGTCTGACGGCCGCACCGCACGCACGCGCGACGGGCGTACCGAACGGAACTGATTTCCGCCCGCTGGCACCGCCCGGCTAACCTCCTGGACATCACCCTTTCTTGTACGCACTTGTACGCAGGAGACAATCCATGGCAGCCCAGGTCCAGCGCATGTCCCGTCTGATGGTCAAGACACTGCGCGACGACCCGGCGGACGCCGAGACGCTCAGCCACAAGCTGCTGGTCCGCGCCGGCTACGTCCGCCGGAACGCGGCGGGTATCTGGAGCTGGCTGCCCCTCGGCATGCGCGTCCTGGAGAACGTCGCGCGGGTGGTCCGCGAGGAGATGGACGCCATCGGCGCCCAGGAGGTGCTGCTGCCAGCGCTGCTGCCGAAGGAGCCGTACGAGGCGACCGGGCGGTGGGAGGAGTACGGCGCCGAGCTGTTCCGCCTCCGGGACCGCAAGGGCGCGGACTACCTGCTCGGGCCCACCCACGAGGAGATCTTCACCCTGCTGGTGAAGGACCAGTGCACCTCGTACAAGGACCTCCCGGTCATCCTGTACCAGATCCAGACGAAGTACCGCGACGAGGCCCGTCCGCGGTCCGGCATCCTGCGCGGCCGCGAGTTCCAGATGAAGGACTCGTACTCCTTCGACACCAGCGACGAGGGCCTGGCGGAGTCCTACCGGCTGCACCGCGAGGCCTACATCAAGATCTTCCAGCGCCTCGGTCTGGAGCACCGCATCGTCTCCGCCGTCTCCGGCGCCATGGGCGGCTCCGCCTCCGAGGAGTTCCTCGCCCCGGCCGCCGCCGGTGAGGACACCTTCGTCCACTGCCCCTCCTGCGACTACGCGGCGAACACCGAGGCCGTCACCTTCGGCCTGAAGCCGGTCACGGGCGAGCACGGCCCCGTCGAGGAGCTGGACACCCCGGACACCCCGACCATCGAGACGCTCGCCGACCACCTCGGCGTGCCCGCCTCCGCCACGCTCAAGAACCTCCTCGTGAAGGTCGACGGCGAGATCGTCGCCGTCGGGGTGCCCGGTGACCGCGAGGTCGACCTCGGCAAGCTCACGGACCACCTGGCCCCGGCGACCGTCGAGCTGGTCACCGCCGAGGACTTCGTCGGCCGCCGCGACCTGGTGCGCGGATACGTCGGCCCGCAGGGCCTGGAGAAGGTCCGCTACATCGCCGACCCGCGCGTCGCCCCGGGCACCGCCTGGATCACCGGCGCCAACAAGCAGGACAAGCACGCCCGCAACGTCGTCGCCGGCCGTGACTTCGAGGTCGACGACTACCTGGACGTGGTCGTCGTCGAGGACGGCGACCCGTGCCCCGCCTGCGGTACCGGACTGAAGCTCGACCGCGCGATCGAGATCGGCCACATCTTCCAGCTGGGCCGCAAGTACACGGACGCCTTCCAGCTCGACGTCCTGGGCCAGAACGGCAAGCCGGTCCGCGTGACCATGGGCTCCTACGGCATCGGCGTCTCCCGCGCCGTGGCCGCCCTCGCCGAGCAGCACGCCGACGAGCAGGGCCTGTGCTGGCCCGGCGAGATCGCCCCGGCGGACGTCCACGTCGTCGCCGCCGGCAAGGCGCTGCAGACCGAGCTCGCACTCGACGTGGCCGAGAAGCTCGGCGCGGCGGGCCTGCGGGTGCTCGTGGACGACCGGGCCGGTGTCTCCCCGGGCGTGAAGTTCACCGACGCCGAGCTGATCGGCGTCCCGAAGATCCTGGTGGCGGGCCGGCGCTCCGGCGAGGGCGTCCTGGAGCTGAAGGACCGCCGCACGGGCGAGCGCGAGGAGCTGACGGTCGAGGAGGCCGTCGCGCGACTCACCGACTGACGCGGCGGCGCCCGCGCCGACGCTGGAGACCGAGGGTGGGCCGTTCCGCGGCGGCCGACCCTCGGTCCCTTCCGCCGCTGTGCGCCGGTCCCCGGTGTGGGCGCCGCGGGACGGAGCCGTCACCGGCCCGTCCGCACGCTCACCGGCGGTTCACAGCCAGCCGGCGAACTCCAGCGACAGCTCACCCTCGGCGTGCCGCCCCTCGGCGATCGCCCGCGTGCCCGACTCCACCGCGCGGAACAGCGTCCAGCCGCGCAACCGGTCCCGGTCGACGTCCAGCGAGTCCGCGAGCCGGTTCACCCGGCGGCGGGCCGCTGCAGCGCCGGCTGCCGCGGCGACCAGGTCCTCCACCCGGTCCCTGGCCAGCCGCGCCAGATCGTAAGCCCGCTCGCCGACCAACGGCTCCGGCCCGACCGCCAACCAGGGCGTGCGGTCGCCCGCGAGCACCTTGCTCTGGCGGAAGTTCCCGTGCAGCAGCAGCGATTCGGGGGAGTGCGCGAGCAGTTCCTCCCGCGCGGCCAACGCCTCGTCCACCAGCGCCTGCGGTGCGGCGGCGGCGCGTTCCGGCAGCGCGGACACCTGGCGGGCCGTGCGCTCGGCCACGGTCTCGAAGGCATGGCCGGACGGTGGCTCCACCCACAGCCGGCGCGCCGTGCCCGCGGCCTCGAGCAGCGCCTTCGCCTCCGGGAGCGAGCGCACGGACAGCTCGGGATGCAGCCGCTCCAGCAGCAGCGCGCCACCGGAACCGCCCAGCAGCCGCACCGCGCCGAATCCGTTCCAGTGCGCGAGTGCCGCCCGCTCGAGCTCCGGCGCCGCGAGCGGCGGCACGAGCTTGAGGGCCGCGGGCGTGCCGTCCCGCCGTCGCACGAGGACGACCAGACTGCTCCGGCCGCCGGGCACCACCACCCGCTCGATCTCCAGCCCGTCGCGGGCGGCGGTCTCCTCGACGAGCTTCGGCAGCTGCCCGGTCCAGTCGTTGTCGCCGAGCGCCCGCACCAGACGCCGGGGCGGTTCGAAACCCATGCGTGCGTTGTTCCCCTTCACTGCGCGGCGGCTCGTTCGGCAAGCCCGGGAAAGGCTACGCCGGTACCGCGCCACCGCACCGACCGCACCGCCGCCTCGCGCAGCGCGGCCGCGGCGTCGTGGCGGAGCGGGCCCCGGGCGGCCCGCACCAGATCGGAGTAGACGCCGGCGACCCGGTCCTCCAGTACGGCGGCGAGCCGCACCGCGGCCGCCGCGTCGGGCACCGCGAAGGGCAGCGCGTAGGCGGCCTGCGCGGCGGTGGGCCTGCCGCCGAGATCACGGACCGTGCGCTCCAGGGCGTCCCGGCGGGCCCGGTGCGCGGCGTACGCCGCCACGGCCTCGGCCCGGCGGGCCTCGCCGACCCGGCCGCCGACCACGCCGTAGCCGTAGACGGCGGCGTGCTCGGCCGCGAGGGCGGCCTGCGCCGCGGCCAGCGTGTCGCTCATCAACGGGACCCTTCCGTCAGCAGATAGGCATGGACCGCACCGGCCGCGGCGACCGAGGCCAGCAGCCGTGCGTACTCCGGCGGGGCGCCGCTCAGCGCGGCGGTGTGCCCGTCGGCGGTGGTCCGCTCGGCGGCGGCGAGTTCGCGCACGGCCGCCCCGGCGTCGGCGGGCACCGGGGGCGCCGCGGGGCTCGCCGTGGAGGACGGCCCGGGGCGCGCGGGCCCGGACGCGGACGGTGCGGGGGAGGAGGACGGGGCCGGGCGGGACGCCGAGGTCCCGGGCAGCGGCCGTGACCCGGTGGGCGCGAGCGCCTCGACATGCCGCACGACCTCGCCCCGCAGCGGTGTCAGCCGGGCCGCCAGTGCCGGATGGGCCGTCAGCACCGCGTCGTACCGCAGCAGCAGGGCGCCGCTCAGTTCGGCGCTGCGCCGGCGCAGCACGGTCTCCGCCGACTCGCTCCGGGGCGTGGCGCGCCGTGCGCCGGGTCGGTCCGGCGAACACCCGGTCAGCACCGCGGCGGCGGCCGCCCCGGCGGCCGAGAGGGCACCTCTGCGCGTCGTTCCGGTGCGCTCCACCTGGTCTCTCCTCGGGCCCTGGCACGCATTCACCCGATCGGGTGGACGACGCCTTGATGTGATCACCGCAGGCGAGCGTACCTGCGGGTCATCGGTGGGTGGACGGCAACACCCCCCGCGACCGGATACCCTTTGTGCTGACACACGACGAAACCCACAACAGCACACGCGGCCGAGGAGTCACCCGGATGAGCACCACCCAGAGCGAGAGGCTGCGCGGACTGCTCGAACCGCTCGTCAGCGCCGCGGACCTGGATCTGGAAGAGATCGAACTGTCCCGGGCCGGCCGCCGCCGTGTGCTCCGTGTCGTCGTGGATTCGGAGGAAGGCGTCGATCTCGACGCCTGTGCCGAGCTCAGCCGTGTCATCTCCGACAGGCTCGACGAGAGCGACGCCATGGGCGAGGGCGAGTACCAGCTCGAAGTGACCTCCCCCGGTGCGGAGCGCCCGCTCAGCGAACACCGCCACTACGTGCGCGCCAAGGGCCGGCTCGCCCGGTTCCAGCTGACCACCCCGGACGGGAAGCCGGGCGAGGAGCTGGTCGCGCGGATCCTCGACGTCGACGACGAGGGTCTCGACCTGGAGGTGCCGGGGGTGAAGGGGCGCAAGCCCACCGCACGCAGACTCGCCTTCGACGAGATCGCCAGGGCCCGTGTGGAGCTCGAGTTCAACCGCAAGGACAAGAACGGCATTCAGGAAGAAGAGGAGGCGTAGCCGTGGACATCGACGTGAAGCTCCTGAGGGGCTTGGCACAGGAGAAGGAGATTGCCTTCGACCTGCTGGTCGACGCCATCGAGTCGGCCCTCCTCATCGCGTACCACCGCACCGAGGGCAGCCGCCGGCACGCCCGGGTCGAGCTGAACCGGCAGACCGGGCACGTGACGGTGTGGGCGAAGGAGGACCCGTCGGAACTCGACGAGGGCCAGGAGCCCCGTGAGTTCGACGACACCCCGCACGACTTCGGCAGGATCGCGGCGTCCACCGCCCGCCAGGTCATCCAGCAGCGGCTGCGCGACGCCGAGAACGACGTCACCTTCGGCGAGTACGCCCGCCGTGAGGGCGACATCGTGGCCGGCCAGGTCCAGCAGGGCAAGGACCCCAAGAACGTGCTGGTGAAGCTGGACGACAAGCTGGAGGCCATCCTGCCGGTGCAGGAGCAGGTGCCGGGCGAGGACTACTCGCACGGCCTGCGGCTGCGCACCTACGTCGTACGGGTGGCGAAGGGCGTGCGCGGCCCCTCCGTCACCCTGTCGAGGACCCACCCCAATCTGGTGAAAAAACTCTTCGCGCTGGAGGTGCCGGAGATCGCCGACGGCTCGGTCGAGATCGCGGCGATCGCCCGTGAGGCCGGCCACCGGACCAAGATCGCCGTGCGGTCCACCCGCAGCGGCCTGAACGCCAAGGGTGCGTGCATCGGCCCGATGGGCGGCCGGGTGCGCAATGTCATGGCCGAGCTGCACGGTGAGAAGATCGACATCGTGGACTGGTCGGACGACCCGGCGGAGATGGTCGCGAACGCGCTGTCCCCGGCCCGGGTGTCCAAGGTCGAGATCGTCGACCTCGGCGCCAGGTCCGCGCGTGTGACGGTGCCCGACTACCAGCTGTCACTGGCCATCGGCAAGGAGGGGCAGAACGCCCGCCTCGCCGCACGGCTCACGGGCTGGCGGATCGACATCCGGCCGGACACCGAGCAGCCCGCCGAGCAGGGCTGAGCCGTACCCGGGGCGGCTCGCCGAGCAGGTCCTGTCCGGGCACCGGGCGGCCCGCCGAGCTGATCCGGTCCGGACGAGCGGGGCGGAGCGCGGGTCGCGCTCCGTCACCGACCCGGGGTGCCGGGGAATGGATCGGGGCGCAGACTCGTTCCGTGACCGCGGGATCGCCAAGCGTTTTGCGCCATCAACTGTTCGATTCTTGCCCCAAAGGGGTGAGGTCGGTGCGGGGAGGTAGACTTGGACGTGTCTGGTCGGACGCATGCCCGCGCATGCCCTGAGCGAACCTGCGTGGGGTGCCGGGAGCGAGCGGCCAAGCGCGATCTGTTGCGCATCGTGGCGGTCGAGGGCGTATGCGTCCCCGATCATCGCGGTACGCTGCCCGGCCGGGGTGCTTATCTGCACCCCGCCTCGGTCTGTCTCGACCTGGCGGTCCGCCGCCGGGCGTTCCCGAGGGCCCTCAGGGCCCAGGGGCCGCTCGACACCGCGGACGTCCGCCGGGAAATCGGGGCGACGGCGGCGCAGGCAGCACCGTAAGAAGGAAGAGCAGCACCGCACGGATCCCCGTGCGGTCAGGTACCTCGCGAGTCGGAAGTAGGTCGAGATTGCGATGAGCACTCGATGAGTACGCGATGAGTACGCCCATGAAGTAGCGACGGTCCGGCGGTAACCCGGACCTAAAAGGAGCGAAGTGGCTAAGGTCCGGGTATACGAACTCGCCAAGGAGTTCGGCGTCGAGAGCAAGGTCGTCATGGCCAAGCTCCAGGAACTCGGTGAATTCGTCCGTTCGGCGTCCTCGACGATCGAGGCGCCGGTTGTACGCAAACTGACCGATGCTTTCCAGCAGGGCTCCGGGGCCGCCCCCGCGAAGCGCCCTGCCGGGAAGCCCGCGGCACCGCGCAAGTCCGCGCCCTCCCCCGCGGCGGCAAGCCGTGCGGGCGGCGCGCCCACGCCCGCCGGGCCCTCCCCGGCGCAGGCGGCGCGTCCCGCTGCCCCCAAGCCCGGCGCACCGGCCCCCAAGCCGGCCGCCGCCGAGGCTCCCAAGAGCGTTCCCGCGGCCCCGGCTCCCGGCCCGCGGCCGACCCCGGGCCCCAAGCCCGCGGCGGCCCCGAAGCCGGCCCCGGCCGCTCCGGCCGCGCCGGAGTTCACCGCGCCCCCGGCCGCCCCGGCTGCCGGTCCCCGGCCCGGTGCCACTCCCGGCCCGCGTCCGGCCGCCCGTCCCGGCCAGGGCCAGGGCGGCGGCGGTGCCCGTCCCGGTGCCCCGCGCCCCGGTGGCGAGCGCCAGGCCCCGCGTCCCGGTGCCCGTCCCGCGGGCCCGCGTCCGGGCAACAACCCCTTCACCTCCGGTGGCTCGACCGGCATGGCGCGCCCGCAGGCGCCCCGTCCCGGTGGTGCGCCGCGTCCCGGTGGTCAGGGTGCCCCCGGTGGCCCGCGTCCGCAGGGCGCCGGCCAGGGCGGTCCCCGTCCGCAGGCTCCCGGTGGTTCCCGTCCCACTCCGGGCGGCATGCCGCGTCCGCAGGCTCCGCGTGGAGCCGGTGGCCCCGGTGGCGGCCCCGGTGGTAACCGCCCGAACCCGGGCATGATGCCGCAGCGTCCCGCTGCCGGTCCGCGTCCCGGTCCCGGCGGCCGTGGCCCCGGTGGTCCCGGCGGCCGTCCCGGTGGCGGCGGCGGTGCCGGACGTCCCGGCTTCGCCGGTCGCCCCGGTGGCGGCGGTGGCGGCGGTCGTCCCGGTGGTGGTGGCGGCGGCTTCGGCGGCCCGCGTCCCGGCGGCGGCGGTGGCGGCTTCGGTGGCGGCGGTGGCCGTCCCGGCTTCGGCGGACGTCCGGGCGGCCCCGGCGGTCGCGGTGGCACGCAGGGTGCCTTCGGCCGTCCCGGCGGTCCGGCGCGCCGTGGCCGCAAGTCGAAGCGGCAGAGGCGCCAGGAGTACGAGGCCATGCAGGCCCCGTCGGTCGGCGGTGTGATGCTGCCTCGCGGCAACGGCGAGACCGTCCGTCTGTCGCGTGGCGCCTCCCTCACCGACTTCGCGGAGAAGATCAACGCCAACCCGGCGTCGCTCGTCGCCGTGATGATGAACCTCGGCGAGATGGTCACGGCCACGCAGTCCGTCTCCGACGAGACGCTGCAGCTCCTGGCCGGCGAGATGAACTACACGGTCCAGATCGTCAGCCCGGAGGAGGAGGACCGCGAGCTGCTCGAGTCCTTCGACATCGAGTTCGGCGAGGACGAGGGCGGCGAGGAGTTCCTGGTCGCGCGTCCGCCGGTGGTGACCGTCATGGGTCACGTCGACCACGGCAAGACCCGGCTGCTGGACGCGATCCGCAAGACGAACGTCGTCGCGGGCGAGGCCGGCGGCATCACGCAGCACATCGGTGCGTACCAGGTCTCGACCGAGGTCAACGAGGAAGAGCGCCGCATCACCTTCATCGACACCCCGGGTCACGAGGCGTTCACCGCCATGCGTGCCCGCGGTGCCAAGTCGACCGACATCGCGATCCTCGTGGTGGCGGCCAACGACGGTGTGATGCCCCAGACGATCGAGGCTCTGAACCACGCCAAGGCGGCCGACGTGCCGATCGTGGTCGCGGTCAACAAGATCGACGTCGAGGGCGCGGACCCGACGAAGGTGCGCGGTCAGCTGACCGAGTACGGCCTGGTGGCCGAGGAGTACGGCGGCGACACCATGTTCGTCGACATCTCCGCCAAGCAGGGCCTGAACATCGAGAGCCTGCTGGAGGCCGTGGTCCTGACGGCGGACGCCGCCCTGGACCTGCGGGCCAACCCGGAGCAGGACGCGCAGGGCATCGCGATCGAGTCCCACCTCGACCGCGGCCGTGGTGCCGTCTCGACCGTCCTGGTCCAGCGAGGCACCCTGCGCATCGGTGACACGATGGTCGTCGGCGACGCGTACGGCCGTGTCCGCGCGATGCTCGACGACAAGGGCAACAACGTGGAGGAGGCGACCCCGTCGACTCCCGTCCTGGTCCTGGGTCTCACCAACGTCCCGGGCGCCGGCGACAACTTCCTGGTCGTCGACGAGGACCGCACGGCCCGTCAGATCGCCGAGAAGCGTGCCGCGCGTGAGCGCAACGCCGCGTTCGCCAAGCGCACCCGCCGGGTGTCCCTCGAGGACCTCGACAAGGTGCTCAAGGCGGGCGAGGTCCAGCAGCTCAACCTCATCATCAAGGGCGACGCGTCCGGTTCGGTCGAGGCCCTCGAGTCCTCGCTGCTCCAGCTGGACGTCGGCGAAGAGGTCGACATCCGCGTGCTGCACCGCGGTGTCGGTGCGGTCACCGAGTCGGACATCGACCTGGCGACCGGCTCCGACGCCATCGTGATCGGCTTCAATGTGCGCGCCGCCGGGCGTGCCACGCAGATGGCCGAGCGCGAGGGAGTGGACGTCCGCTACTACTCGGTCATCTACCAGGCGATCGAGGAGATCGAGGCGGCCCTCAAGGGCATGCTCAAGCCGGAGTACGAAGAGGTCGAGCTCGGCACGGCGGAGATCCGCGAGGTCTTCCGCTCGTCCAAGCTGGGCAACATCGCGGGTGTCCTCATCCGCTCCGGCGAGGTCCGGCGCAACACCAAGGCGCGCCTCATCCGCGACGGCAAGGTCGTCGCGGAGAACCTCAACATCGAGGGTCTGCGTCGCTTCAAGGACGACGTCACCGAGATCCGCGAAGGCTTCGAGGGCGGTATCAACCTCGGAAACTTCAACGACATCAAGGTCGACGACGTCATCGCGACGTACGAGATGCGCGAGAAGCCCCGCGGCTGACGCCGCACGGCTGACACGCACACCGGTGCTCGGGGCCGGTCGGCGGGAGGTAATCCCGTCGATCGGCCCCGGCCGTGCGTGTACGGTTCTTGATGTACCTGCCAAGAGCGGGCAGGACGCAGACCGAACCCGTACCGGCGGGACATCCGGACATACATGTATGTGGGGACGCTGTCCTTCGACCTGCTCCTCGGCGACGTCCGTTCGTTGAAGGAGAAACGCTCCGTCGTCCGCCCGATCGTGGCCGAGCTCCAGCGCAAGTACGCGGTGGCCGTGGCCGAGGTGGGCGGACAGGACCTGCACCGCAGGGCCGAGATCGGCCTCGCGGCGGTGTCCGGGGACCCGGGACACCTCACAGATGTACTGGACCGGTGCGAGCGCCTCGTCGCCGCCCGGCCCGAAGTGGAGCTGCTGTCGGTGCGACGGCGGCTGCACGGAGACGATGATTGAGACTGCACCGTCCGGGGGGTGCCCCCCGGACCACCGCACGAAAGAGGAGAAGGACCGGTGGCCGACAACGCGCGGGCCCGCAAGCTGGCCGATCGCATCCAGGTCGTGGTCGCGGAGACCCTGGACCGGCGAATCAAGGATCCGCGGCTGGGCTTCGTCACGATCACGGACGCCCGGGTCACCGGCGACCTGCGGGAGGCCACGGTCTTCTACACGGTGTACGGGGACGACGAGGAGCGCGCGGCGTCCGCCGCCGCGCTGGAGTCCGCGAAGGGCGTCCTGCGATCCGAGGTCGGCCGTCAGACGGGCGTCCGCTTCACGCCGAGCCTGACCTTCGTCCCGGACGCCCTCCCGGACAACGCCCGGACCATCGACGACCTGCTCGACAAGGCACGGGCCAAGGACGCCGAGGTCCGCCAGGCGTCCACGGGCAAGACCTACGCGGGCGGGGCCGACCCCTACCGCAAGCCGGAGGACGAGGACAGGGACGAGGACGCGGCCTCCGAATGAGCCAGCACAGCGACACCGCCCCCGCCGCCACCGGGAGCGCCACCCGGGACGGTCTCGTCATCGTCGACAAGCCGGCCGGCTTCACCTCCCACGACGTCGTCGCCAAGATGCGCGGCATCGCGCGCACCCGCCGGGTCGGGCACGCGGGCACACTGGACCCGATGGCGACCGGCGTGCTCGTGCTGGGCGTCCAGAAGGCCACCAAGCTGCTCGGCCACCTGGCACTCACCGAGAAGGAGTACCTGGGCACGATCCGGCTCGGCCAGAACACCGTCACCGACGACGCGGAGGGCGAGATCACCTCGTCCACCGATGCCTCGGGGATCGCCCGGGACGCCGTCGACGCTCAGGTCGCCGAACTGACCGGCGACATCATGCAGGTGCCGTCGAAGGTCAGCGCCGTCAAGATCGACGGCAAGCGGTCCTACGCGCGGGTGCGCGGCGGCGAGGAGTTCGACATCCCCGCGCGTCCGGTGACCGTCTCGCGGTTCACCGTCCACGACGTCCGCGAGGCCGTCGCCGATGACGGCACCCCGGTGACCGATCTCGTCGTCTCGGTGGTCTGCTCCTCCGGCACCTACATCCGGGCCCTCGCCCGCGACCTCGGCGCCGGGCTCGGCGTCGGCGGGCACCTGACCGCGCTCCGCCGCACCCGCGTCGGGCCGTACAAGCTCGACGCGGCCAGGACGCTCGACCAGCTCCAGGAGGAGCTGACGGTCATGCCTATCGGCGAGGCCGCCGCGGCGGCGTTCCCGCGCTGGGACGTCGACGCCAGACGGGCCCGGCTGCTGCTCAACGGCGTACGCCTCGACATGCCGGAGTACCCCACGCGAGGTCCGGTCGCCGTCTTCGGGCCCGAGGAACGGTTCCTGGCGCTGGTCGAGCAGCAAAGCGGCAAGGCGAAGAGCCTCGCGGTCTTCGGCTGACGGCCGCGGACACCCCGGCGGGGCCGCCGGGAGAACTCCATCGTGGAGCGGGCAGGGCCACTGCCCGCTCCACGATCCCCCTCGGAGGGTGTCTATCCGCCCCGCAGCGGGGATTCACCCCAACGGGCAGGCGCTCGGAGTGCATCGGGGGTGCACTCGGGGGCGCGTTCGTCCGGTGGCCTTCTCCCGGTGATCAACACCGGCCTACCGTCGGAACCATGGGACGCGGGGACCTGGCGACGCTGGTGCGCATCTGTGATCCGGCGGGCCGGCCGTGCGGGACGGGCTTCGCCGTGGACGACCTGGGCACGGTCGTCACCAGCCATGAGGCCGTCGATGGGCTCGACCGGATCGTGCTGCGGGCGCCCGGCGGCGGAGCCGTGGCCGCCGACGGTGTCACATTCCTCCCGGAGGCGGATCTCGCACTCGTCCGGACCACGGGGCTCGGACTGAGACCCCTGCCCCTCGCCGTCCGGGACCGGCCCGAGGACGGCGCGTACGTGCGCATCCCCGCCGGCGGCTGGCGCGAGGCGCGCGTCCTCGGGGAGATCCCGGCCACCTACACCGTGGCAGGCCGTGCGCACCGGCTCGACGGCGCAGTCGAACTGGCCGTCGGCACCGAGGGAAGCGACGCCCTGGGCCCCGGCGGTGCGGCCACGGGCGGACCGGTGGTGGACACCAGGACCGGCTCCGTCGTGGCCGTCCTCGCGGGTACCGCACCCGCCACGGGACATCCCGTGGCGGGGCTCGCCGTACCCCTGCGCACGGCCGCCGCGATCGACCCCGCCGGGCCGCTCGCCGCGCTGCTGCGGCACAACGCCCGGACCGTCGCCGGGTTCGGGGCCGATCTCAATCTCGCCGGCGCCCTGCGGCTCGCCGCGGTGTCCCTCGGCCCCGCCCGCCCGGTCCGCGCCGGGGACGCCCGGTCCGAACCCGTCGAACGCGCCCACGTGGTCCGGGAGTTCACCGAGTTCGAGGAGTCCCCGGCGCTCGTCCTCGCCCTGACCGGCGCCCCCGGCAGCGGGCGGACCACCGAACTCGCCGCGCTCGCCACCCGCCGTGCCCACCACGGAACGGAACCGGCCGTCTCGATCTGGCTGCGCGGCGCCGACCTCTCGGCGGACGACCGCGGCCTGGCGGACGCCGTGGCCCGTGCGCTCGCGCGCTCCGGCCGGGTCGTCGCCGGTGTCACGGCCCATCGCAGCGGTCCCTGGGCGGTTCCCACGGCCGGCGCCGAGGCAGCACCGGACCATGTGGCACGGGTCGCCCGGGAGGCGGGCCGACCGCTCTTCGTCCTCCTCGACGGCCCCGAGGAGATGCCCCCCGCCCTAGCCGCCCGGCTCCCCGACTGGGCGGCGGAGACGACGCGCTGGCTGCGCGGGCACGGCGTACGGCTCGTCCTCGCCTGCCGGCCCGAGTACTGGGAACGGACCGCTCCGCTGTACCCGGCGGCCGGCATGCGCCGGCCCGCCCTGCACCTCGGCCCGCTGACCGAGGGGGAGGCCCGGCGGGCGAGGACGCGCCTCGGACTCCCGGCCGCTGCGCCGGCCGCCTCGGACGCCCGCCATCCGCTGGCCCTCACGCTGCTCGCGGAGGTGCGGGAAGCACTGCCCGACGACGTTCCGGGACAGCCGTCGCGTGAGGACGTCCTCTCGGCGCACACGGACCTGATGTGCCTGCGGGCCGCCACGCGGATCGCCGGGGCCGCTGGGGCCGAGCCGGAGGCGGCCGCCGTGCGCCGGCTGGCGGCCCGGGTGGCCGGGCGGGTCCACGAGGCCGCACGCCACTGCCTCGGCCAGGGGGAGGGCGGACTCGACCGGGAGACCTTCGGGAACCTCTTCCCCTGGCGTACGGGCTGGGCGTCCGCGGTGCTCGCCACGGGACTGCTGGTGCCCGCCGGCGGCGGGTACCGCTTCGCCCACGAGGAAGTCGCCGAGTGGCTGCAGGCGGCGCACCTCGACGTGGACACGGTCCTGCATCCGCTGCTGCGCCGCCCGGGGCCCACGGACCCCGCCGCCTCGGACGGAGCCGCACCGGCCCTGCCCCGGCACCGGAAGGGCACGGTCGTCCAGGCCCTGCTGCTGCTGGACCGCCGATCCGGGGAGCCCGCACTGGCACCGCGGCTCGCGGCGTTGGTCGACGTGCTCGACGGCCTGGACGGTTCGCCGGGGTCCGGCGGGCCCGAGAGCCTGGACGTGCTCGACGGACTCGACGGCTCCGACGGCAGGTCCGACCCGGGGCTCGGGCCGGGCGCGGACGTGCGCTGGTGGGCCGCCGGACTGCTCAGGGAGACGCTGCTGCGAGTGCCGCGCGCCCGCCGGTACCTCGGCGTGCTGCGCACCCTGGCGGACCGCATCACCCGGCGCTCGCTGCGGCCGGGTGGCCCCCGCCGGCCGGCCGCACTCGGCGAGTTCGGCCCCTCGTTCTGGCAGGCGCTGCACATCGGCGAGGCCGAGCGCATCGACCTGCTGCGCCGTCTCGTCCCGGCCGACGGACCCCCGGACCGCGCCGGGACCGCCCGCGGCGGCACGCCGAGGGGCGCCGCTGCCGTGATGGACGGCGCGCCGCCGGGCCACGCCGGCGCATTCCCGGCAGGCACGCTGCCCGGTGCCGGCCCGGCCCGTTCGCCGCGGGGCGATGTCGGGTCGGCGGCCAGCGAGGTGTCGGGCGCGGGACCGGCCGGGTCGCCGGGCGTCACCCGTCC
Organism: Streptomyces sp. NPDC049887; assembly: GCF_040656535.1. Classification (NCBI taxonomy): domain Bacteria; kingdom Bacillati; phylum Actinomycetota; class Actinomycetes; order Kitasatosporales; family Streptomycetaceae; genus Streptomyces; species Streptomyces sp. NPDC049887. The sequence continues at coordinate 157,728 of NZ_JBFAMM010000014.1, forward strand.
CGCGCCGGGCGGCCGACGGCACGGGGAAGAACCGGGTGCCGCCCGGCCTCCCCGCTATCTGGACGCGGTCGCCGAACGGCTGGCCCGGTCGCCCCGGGCCGTCCAGCCGCTGCTCTGCCGGTGGTTCACCGACGACCGGCCGCTGCCCGCCGCGCCCGGCGCCGCCATCAGGCCCACCGTCGCCGCGGCGGCCCAGGCGCTCCTCCACACCCACCGGGGACGGGCCGTCGACGACCTCTGCGAGGCGCTCGTCAGCACCGTGCACCCCCGTGCCCGGGAGCTGCTGGCCGCGCTCGCCGAGGACGAGCCGTCCGCCGTCTGCCGGGCCGTCGACCGCTGGGCCCACGACGACACCCGGCCGGTGCGCCGGCTCGCCGCGGCCACGTACGCCCCCGTGGTGGCGGCCCACGTCACCGGCGAGGGCGACCGGGACCTGCTGAGATACGCGGCGCTCGCGTTGCTCGCGCGGCCCGCCGACAGCGCTCTGCACGGCGCGGCGCTGGCCGTCCTCGTCCGCGACCCGCGCAGCCGGCCGTGCTACCTCGCGAGGGCCCTCGAGGCGTATCGCGACCACGATCCGGGAGTCCCCGCAGACGTTCTCGTCAGTGCGGCAACGACCCACCCCGAGCCGGTGTTCGCAGCCTTCCGCGCCGCGCTGCGCCGACCGGGCGACGGCGCGGGCGACGTGCTGCGGGCGCTCGCGGGACTCGGTACGCCCGCGCTGGCCCGCCGTGCCGCCGGGCTGGTGAGCGAGTACGTGGGCCTGCGGCCCGCCGGTGCCCCGGACGCGGCGGCCTTCGTCGGGCTCCGGCTGCGGCAGGGCGCGTCGGCGCGAGCCGTGCTCCTGCCGCTGGTCGTGGACCTGCTGCGCGGCCGCCCCGTGCAGGTACGCTGCGCGGTCGCCGCCGTGCTCGCCACACCGGGGGGCCCGGCCGGCGAGCCGTTGCGCACCGAGCTGCTGGACGTCCTCCTGGAGCACGAGCGGTACGCGGGCGGGGACCCGGAGGTCCTGGACGCCCTGCTCCAGGCAGCCGTGTGCGCGCCGGGAAGGCGACCGGCGGGTTCCCGAGTCCGCGAACTGGTCCATCGTGTCGGCCTCCTCCTCGTGCGCACTCCCGAGGGCGCGAACCGCTTCGACCGCCGACTCGTCGAGCTGGCCCGCCAGGTGCCCGGATTCGCCGCCGAGGTGGTGAGCTGGCAGGCCGCGGCGCCGCGGGAGTGGGCGGTGGTGATCGGACCCAGCACACGCCGGACGCTGGAGGTGTTGAGCAGCCAGGTGCCGATGCCGACGGCGTTGCGCGGGCATGGCAGTCTTAGACCTGCGTGAGAAGTCATCCTTGCGTACACAGGTTCGATAATTCGGGTTCGGGCGAGGAGCGGTCACAGTGCAGCGCTGGCGTGGCTTGGAGGACATCCCCCAGGACTGGGGGCGCAGCGTCGTCACCATCGGTTCCTACGACGGCGTGCACCGCGGCCACCAACTGATCATCGGGCGGACCGTGGAGCGCGCCCGTGAGCTGGGCGTGCCGTCGGTCGTGGTCACGTTCGACCCGCACCCGAGCGAGGTCGTGCGCCCCGGCAGCCACCCGCCGCTGCTCGCTCCGCACCACCGGCGTGCCGAGCTGATGGCGGGACTCGGTGTGGACGCGGTGCTGATCCTGCCGTTCACCTCCGAGTTCTCGAAGCTGTCGCCCGCCGACTTCATCGTGAAGGTGCTCGTGGACAAACTCCACGCCCGCACGGTCATCGAGGGGCCCAACTTCCGCTTCGGCCACAAGGCGGCCGGCAACGTCGACTTCCTGGCCGAACTCGGCCGCACCTACGACTACGAGGTCGAGGTGGTCGACCTGTTCGTGCGGGGCGAGGCCGGCGGCGGCGAGCCCTTCTCGTCCACGCTGACCCGGCGGCTGATCGCCGAGGGGGACATGGAGGGGGCGGCGGAGATCCTGGGCCGTCCGCACCGGGTGGAGGGCGTCGTCGTCCGCGGAGCCCAGCGCGGCCGCGAGCTCGGCTATCCGACGGCCAACGTGGAGACGCTGCCGCACACCGCGATCCCCGCCGACGGCGTCTACGCGGGGTGGCTCGACGCCGGCGGCGAGCGGATGCCCGCCGCGATCTCCGTGGGCACCAACCCGCAGTTCGACGGCACCGAGCGGACCGTCGAGGCCTACGCGATCGACCGCGTCGGCCTCGATCTGTACGGGCTCCACGTGGCCGTCGACTTCCTCGCCTATGTACGCGGCATGGCGAAGTTCGAGTCCGTCGATGCCCTTCTCGACGCCATCGCCGCGGATGTGAAGCGCGCCCGCGAACTGACCGCGGAGTACGACGCGTAGGGCGCCACGGCCCGGCGCCCGGGAGCCGGGGCGCGAGCGGGGCCTCGGCATGAACCGGGGTGCCGCCTCGCCCCGTGCGCGCCCGTGGGTCCGTTCGGACCCCGCCGGGCGGCAATCCCCGCACGGACCCTTCTCGGGCCGCCTCACGCCCTCGGCGGGACCACCGGGTCCCCATTGCCGTCGAGGCCCCCTCCGGGAGCCGCCCCCGTCGAGACCGCCCAGTGGCAGGCCACCGCAGCCGTCGAGCCCCCGGCGAGGACCGGCGGATCCTCCGTACGGCACCTGCCCGCGACACCGGCGGCGTCGGCCGCTCCCGAGGCGAGGACCTGGCAGCGGGGGTGGAAGCGGCATCCGGGCGGTACGCGCGAGGGGTCCGGCGGTTCGCCGGAGAGGACCACCGGCGCCACCGCCGACTCCGGAAGCACCGACAGCATCGCCTGTGTGTAGGGATGTCGAGGGTGCGTCAGAACATCCTCCACCGTACCCGTCTCCACGATGCGCCCCAGGTACATCACGGCGACCCGGTCCGCGATGTTCCAGGCCAGGCCCAGGTCATGGGTCACCACCAGTGCGGAGAGGCCCAGTTCATCGCGCAGACGCAGGAGCAGTGCCAGGATCTCGCCGCGTACCGAGGCGTCCAGGGAGGCCACCGGTTCGTCCGCCACGATGACTTCGGGCCGGAGGACCAGCGCGCCCGCGATCACCACACGCTGGCGCTGGCCCCCGGACAGCTCATACGGGTAGCGCAGGAAGAACCGCTCCGGCGGCCGCAGACCCGCGCGCGCCAGCGCCTCCGCGACGGCCTCCCGCTCGCCGCCTTCGTACCCGTGGATCCGCAGCCCCTCCGACACCGCCTCGTACACGGTGTGCCGCGGGTTGAGCGATCCGCTCGGGTCCTGCAGCACCAGCTGCACCCGCTTGCGGTACGCCTTCAGCGCCCGGGAGTCGTGGGCGAGCGGCGCGCCTCCGAAGGACACCCGCCCCGCCTCCGGCCGTACCAGACCGAGCAGCGCCCGCGCCAGGGACGTCTTGCCGCAGCCGGACTCGCCGACCAGTGCGACGATCTCCCCAGCGCCGATGTCCAGATCGACCCCGTCGACGGCGCGCGCCGCGGCGGCCCCCCGCCGGCCGGGGAAGGACACCCGGACACCGGAGGCCGACAGCAGGGGGACGTCGGCGGCATCCGGGGACGCCTCCCTCCGGTCCGTTCCGGTCTCGTCGACAGCGCTCATGCTTCCTCCCGCACATCGACGCGGACACAGGCCGCGAGCCGGTCCGGACCGGCCCGGCGCAGCTTCTGCTCGTCCCTGCCGCACACCTCCAGGGCCACCGGGCAGCGCGGACGGAACGTACAGCCCCCCGGCAGTGCCGAAGGGTCGGGTGGGTCGCCCGGCAGCCCGCGCGGGGCCCGGCGCGACGCGGGATCCCCGATCCGCGGGAACGCCGCCGACAGCGCCCGGCCGTAGGGGTGCTCCGCCGCGTCGTACACGGCGCGGGCCGGGCCCTCCTCCACCACCCGGCCCGCGTACATCACGGCGAGGCGGTCGCAGGTGCCGGCCAGCACCGACAGATCGTGACTGATCATCAGCAGTCCGATGTCCTGCCCGGACACGAGCTGTTCGACCAGTCGCAGGACCTGAGCCTGGACCATCACGTCCAGCGCGGTCGTCGGCTCGTCGGCGACCAGCAGCCGGGGGTCGCAGGCCAGTGCCATCGCGATCATCACACGCTGTCGTTGCCCGCCGGACAGCTCGTGCGGGTACGCCGCCGCGCGCGAGGCCGGCAGCCCCACCTGCTCCAGCAACTCCCCGACACGCCGACGCGCGGCCCCGTGCGTCGCCCGGCCGTGCACGAGCAGCGGCTCCGCGATCTGGTCCCCGATGCGGTGCACCGCGTTCAGCGAGTGCATGGCCCCCTGGAAGACGACGGACGCCCCCGCCCACCGCACCGCCCGCAGCCGGCCCCACTTCATGGTGAGCACGTCCTCGCCGTCCAGCAGGATCTCGCCGGACAGCCGGGCCGATCCGGGCAGCAGCCGCAGCAGCGCCAGGGCCAGCGTCGACTTCCCGCAGCCCGACTCGCCCGCCACCCCCAGCTTCCGCCCGGCGGCGAGCTTCAGGTCCACTCCGCGCACGGCCGGGACGGCTGACGCCCCGGACCCGTACGTCACCCGCAGGTCCCTGATCTCCAGCAGACTCAACGGGCCACCCCCAGCCTGGGATTGAGGACGGATTCGACGGCCCGCCCGCACAGCGTGAACGCCAGCGCCACCAGCGCGACGGCGATCCCGGGCGGCGCGAGGTACCACCAGTGGCCCGACGACACCGCGCCCGCCTCCCGGGCGTCCTGGAGCATGCCGCCCCATGACACCACCGACGGGTCACCGAGCCCGAGAAACGCCAGCGTCGCCTCGGTGAGGATGGCGGTGGAGATGCCGAGGGTCGTCTGGGCCAGTACCAGGGGCATCACATTGGGCAGCACATGGCGGGTCATGATGTGCCGGTGGCCGCCGCCCAGGGCTCTCGCTCGCTCGATGTACGGCCGCGACTCGACCGCGATCGTCTGCGCGCGCACCAGCCGCGCCGTCGTCGGCCAGGTCGTGACCCCGATGGCCAGGATCACCGTCCACACGCTCCGCGACAGCACCGTGGCCAGCACGATCGCCAGGACCAGGGTCGGCATCACGAGGAACCAGTCGGTGATCCTCATGACGACCGTGGAGAACCAGCCGCCGTAGTGACCCGCGACGATGCCCACGAGCGTACCGATGGCCACCGACAGCACGGCGGCGAGCAGGCCCACGGTGAGCGAGATCCGGGCCCCCCAGACGAGCAGCCCGAGCAGCGAGCGCCCGAACCGGTCCGTGCCGAGCGGGAAGGCGCCGCTCGGCGACTCCAGCGCCCTGCCGGGGGCGTGGGTCACGCTCTGGACGTCGGTGCCGACCAGCAGCGGCGCGGCGACGGCGATCAGGGCGAGCAGTGCCAGACCGGCGAGGCCCACGACCCCGGCCCGGTGGGTGCGGTACCGGCGCCAGAAGCGCGCGACCGAGGCGCGTCGGCGCGCCCAGTGCAGGGATCCGGTCATCGGCCCACCCTCGGGTCGAGCAGCGGATAGAGCGCGTCGGCGAGCAGGTTCATCAGGATCATCGCCCCCGCGAAGACCACGAACAGCCCCTGCACCAGGGGCAGGTCGGGGACGCTGAGCGCCTGGTAGAACAGCCCGCCGAGCCCGGGCCAGGAGAAGACCGTCTCGACGAGGATCGACCCGGCCGCCACATGTCCGAGGTTGATGAACACCATCGTCACCGTCGGCAGCAGGGCGTTGGGAACCGCGTGCCGTCGCCGCACGTCGTCGTCCCGCAATCCCTTGGCCCGGGCCGTCGTCAGATAGTCGCCGCCCATCTCGTCGAGCAGCGAGGAGCGCATCACCAGCAGCGTCTGCGCGTAACCGACGGCCACCAGCGTCAGCACCGGGAGCACCATGTGGTGCGCCACGTCCAGGACGTGCGCGACACCGGACGTGCCGCCCGATTCCATGCCTCCGGTCGGGAAGACGCCCGGCACCGGCCCGATCCCCACCGAGAAGGTGATGATCAGCAGCAGCCCGAGCCAGAACGACGGCACCGACCACAACGTCAGCGCCACGCCCGTGTTCAGCCGGTCACCGAGCCCGCCGTGCCGCCACGCCGAGCGTGTACCGAGCCACAGCCCGAGCGCCGAGTAGACGACCACCGCCACACCGGTGAGCAGCAGCGTCGCCGGAAGCTTCTGGGCGATGAGCTCGCCCACCGGCGCACGGAACTGGTACGACATGCCGAGGTCGCCCGTCAGGGCGCCGGTGCAGTACTCGGTGAACTGCCGCCACAGTGGCAGATCGAGCCCGAACTGCCGTCTCAGCGTGGCCAGTTGCTCGGCACTGGTCGGCATGCCGTGCGTCATCGCCTTGACCGGGTCACCGGGGATGATCCGGAAGAGGAAGAAGCTGGTCACGAGGACGGCGAACAACGACACGACCGCCCCGCCGAGTTTGCCGGCGAGGTACGCCGGATAGGCGGCCGCCCTCCCGCCGGACGTCCGGGCTCCCCCGCCGGGGGAGCCGTGCCACGGCGCCACGACCTTCATCTCGATCCCGGAGGCGCCCGGTGGGGCGGTGCCCGCCGGGGCGTCCGGGGCGTCCGGGGCGTCGGGGGAGGAGCCGGAGGAGTTCGTGGTGCTGCTCATCGGCTACTCGCGGTCGTCGGCGGTGGCACGGCGGCGCCGACTGGTGAGGACGCCGACCGCTATGACCAGGACGACCGAGATCCCGATGCCGATCGCGACAGCGGCGGACGAGCCGCCACCGCCCGAGGCCGCCCGGCCCGCGGCGGCGGGCTCGGCGGACCACCAGCTCCAGTAGCCGTCCTGCCCGTACAGGTTGCCCCCGGCCTCGGGCATCGTCGTGATGGACTTGATCTGGTCGGTGCGATAGGCCTCGAGCGCGTTCGGGTACACCATGACGTTCATGAGGCCGGTGTCGTACAGCCGGGACTGCATCTGCCGGACCAGGCCGCCGCGCCTGGCGGTGTCGTACTCCACCGCCTGCTGCGCGTACAACTCGTCGAACCGCTCGTCGCAGATGAAGTTGTCCGTGGCACCGGTGTCCCCGGGGGTTGCGGGCAGGGCCGAGCAGGTGTGGATCGACAGGACGAAGTCCGGGTCGGGATTCACCGACCAGCCGTCGAACGCCAGGTCGTAGTCACCCTTGAGCCACGGGTCGGACACATTGTCGAGACAGTCGACCTTCAGCCCGATGCCCAGGTCCCCCCACCACTCCTGGAGGTACTTGCCGACCGCCTTGTCGTTGGGGTCGGTGGCGTGGCACAGGATGCGGAAGTCCAGCGGCCGGCCGTCCTTGCCCGTCCGCTTGCCGCTGCCGTTCTTCCGGTAGCCGGCCGCGTCGAGCAGGGCGGCGGCCTTCGCCGGGTCGTGGGCGATCCGCTGCGAGGCGTCCGGCCTCCAGAAGTACGGGGCGAATCGGGGCGGGATGTATCCCTCGCCCTCCACGGCATGGCCCTGGAACACCTTGTCGACGATGGTCCGCCGGTCGACCGCGTGGAACAGTGCCCTGCGCACGACCGGATCGAGCAGCGCGGGGTGACCGCTGCCGAACCGGCCGCCGTTCTTCGCCCGCGCGCCGGGGTTGGCGGCCAGGGCGAAGAAGCGACGCCCCGGGGCGTCGTTGACCTTGATGTTCTCGGCGTTCTCCAGGGAAGCGGCCTGTGCCGGGGTGAGATTGGGGACGAAGGACACCTCCCCCTTGCGCAGCGCGGCGACCGCGGCGTCACCGTCCTTGTAGTACCGGAAGACGAGTTCGTCGAACTTCGGTGCGCCCCGCCAGAAGCCCTTGTTGGGCTTGAGCCGGATGTACTGGTCGACCTTGAAGTCGGTCAGGACGAACGGCCCGTTGCCCACGATCGGGAACGCCTTGTCGTTGTTGAACGTCGAGAAGTCGCCGACCTTCTCCCAGATGTGCTTCGGCACGATCGGGACGTCCAGCGCCGTCATGTTGGCCTGGGGCTTCTTGAGCCGGATGACGAGCGTCGTCCGGTCCGGAGCCGTGACCTCGGCGAAGTTGGCCGTGAAACTGCCGTTGGCGGTCGCGGCGTTCGGGTCCTTCATCATCTTGTTGAAGGTCCAGGCCGCGTCCTCGGCGGTGGCGGGTCTGCCGTCGGACCAGGTGGAGTCCTCGCGGATCGTGTACGTCCAGGTCAGCTTGTCCGGGGACGGGCTCCAGGCGGTGGCCAGACCCGGTACCGGGCGCGCGTCCCCGGGGTCGTAGTTCGTCAGGTACTCGTAGATCAGCCGGTGGACGCTGGTGGAGACGAGTCGCTGCGCGAGGAACGGGCTGAGGGAGTCGACGCTCTGCGAGACGGCCACGGTCAGAACGTTGTCCGCCCCGTCCTTGTCGTCGCTCCTGCCGTCGTCCTGACTCGTGCCGGTGCCGTCCCGGCTCGTGCGGCCGTCCGTGAGCTGCCCGGTGCCGTGCGTGGAACGTTCTGCCCGGGGCTGAGCCTGTGCCTGGGCCGGTGTCCACGGTGGTACGGCTGACAGCGCGGAGGCCGCGATACCGCAGACGAGCAGCAGCCGCAGCAGGCGACGCGGGCGACGTCCCGGCCGCGAGCGGAAGGGGCGGTTCGGGCGGGGGGAGCGGTGCGGAGCCGTTGTGATCATGGGACGTTGACCTCGCGTCGTAACTCGCATGGAGGAGGCACGTGGATCTTCTGGGCGCCAACTGGTGATGCGAAGGTCTATCAGCGTGGTCCAGACGAGTCAACGATGCCGTGACGCCGCGTCAAAACCCTTGTGGGCTGCATGAACGCCAAAGAGCCCGCACCGTGGAAAACGGTGCGGGCCCTCATTGGTCTGAACCGCTGACGCCCTACTGCTGAGAGGCCGGCGGTGCCTGCGGCGGCTGTTGCCCGGGGTAGCCGTAGCCGTAACCACCGGGCGGGAGCGGTCCTTGGGGATCGCCCTGGCCCGGCTGACCGGACTCGCCCGGCTGCCGGCCGGAGGTCCCGCCCTGGGCCGGCGGCTGACCCGGCTGGGGAGGCTGCGCGGGGAAGGCTCCGGGCGGTGTCTGCGGCGGCCCGGCCGGGTTCGGCACGGAGTGAGCCCGGGACGGCGGAGTCTGCTGCCACGGCTGCTGCCCGCCCGGCATCGGCCCGCCGTACGGCTGCTGCCCGCCATGGGGATCCTGTCCCCCGAACGGGGGCTGCCCGCCCTGCGGCGGCTGCCCCGAGTACTGCGGGGAGTGACCGCCGTGCGGCGGCTGACCCGGGTGCTGCGGACCGCCCGGCTGGGGCGGCTGACCCGGCTGCTGCGAAGGCTGCCCCGGGTGCTGCGGCGGCTGGGGGGCCGGCGCGTACGGCATCCCCGGCTGCGGATGTCCCCCGTACGGCTGGTTGGGCATCGGCGGTGCCATGTGCGGCGGCTGGTGGCCCTGGCCGCCGGAGGTCCACAGGCCCTGCGCCTGCTGGGCCCGGGCGAAGTCCTCCGCGACCATCGCGGACAGGTTGAAGTACGCCTCACGCGTCTTCGGGCGCATCATGTCCAGGTCGACCTCGGCGCCCGCGGAGAGATGCTCGTCGAACGGCACGACCACGACACCGCGGCAGCGGGTCTCGAAGTGCTGCACGATGTCCTCAACCTTGATCATCTTGCCGGTCTCGCGGACACCGGAGATGACGGTGATCGAACGCTGCACCAGCTCCGCGTACCCGTGTGCCGAGAGCCAGTCGAGCGTCGTGCTCGCGCTGCTCGCGCCGTCCACGGACGGGGTGGAGATGATGATCAGCTGGTCGGCGAGATCCAGCACGCCCCGCATCGCGCTGTAGAGCAGACCGGTCCCGGAGTCGGTGAGGATGATCGGGTACTGCCTGCCCAGCACGTCGATCGCGCGTCGGTAGTCCTCGTCGTTGAACGTGGTCGAGACGGCCGGGTCCACGTCGTTGGCGATGATCTCCAGGCCGGAGGGCGCCTGCGAGGTGAACCGGCGGATGTCCATGTACGAGTTGAGGTACGGGATCGCCTGGACCAGGTCGCGGATGGTCGCGCCGGTCTCGCGCCGCACCCGTCGCCCGAGCGTGCCGGCGTCCGGGTTGGCGTCGATCGCCAGGATCTTGTCCTGCCGCTCGGTGGCCAGGGTGGCGCCGAGCGCGGTGGTGGTCGTCGTCTTGCCGACGCCGCCCTTGAGGCTGATGACGGCGATCCGGTAGCAGGACAGCACCGGTGTGCGGATCAGGTCGAGCTTGCGCTGCCGCTCGGCCTCCTCCTTCTTGCCACCGATCCTGAACCGGGCCGAGGCGGAGGGGTTGCGGCTCGACTTGGCCTTGGGCTTGGTGTTCCGCAGCAGACGGTCGGACGAGAGCTCCACCGCCGCCGTGTATCCCAGCGGAGCACCCGGCACGGAACGCTCGCGCTGGTCGTGCGCGACGGGCTGGGGCCAGGCCGCACCGGTCCGCGGGTCGACCGGGCCCACCGGGGGCTGCTGTATCTGCCCGTGCGGATGCGGCTGTCCGGGCGCCTGGGCGGGCTGCTCCGGCGGCGGCTGCTGCGCCGGCGACCGGGGAGCGGCCGGCACCGGAGGGTGCGGCGGCTGCCCGCCCTGGGGCGCGTGGTGCGGCGGCTGCCCGGGGACACCTGGCTGCCGGCCCGCCTGCGGGAAGCCGTAACCGCCCTGCGGGGGCCGGGCGTCGGAACCGGGAGCGGCAGGCGGCAGCGGAGCACCGGGCTGCTGCGCCCGGGGCAGCCCCGGGCCGTCTGCCTGCTGGGGGAAGCCGTAACCGGGCTGCGGCGCAGCCGGGTTGGGGTGCTGTACGTCCTGCCGGGGCTGCTGGTGCGCCTGCTGGGGGAAGCCGTAGCCGGTATGCGGGGCGACGGGGTTCCGGTCCTGGAGGTCCGGCTGCGGGAAGCCGTAACCGGGCTGACCGGGCGCCCCCGCGGTGGGCGAGGTCGGCTCGGGCCGAACGGGCGACGGGTACTGGGAGCCGGCGGCCGCGGGCTGGTCCGTGGACTGCGGTTGTACGGGCCACTGGGGCGCGGCGGCGGGCGCGGCGGGCGGGAAGGCCGGCGGCAGCGGTGGCAGACCGCCGCCGTCACCCTGCGCGGCGCCCGGAGCCGGAGCCCACGGTTGTGCGGCGGCCGGCGCCGGGGAGGCGTCCTGCGGCGTCACCGATGGGACCGCGTCCTGCGGGGTGGCGGGCTCGTGGACCGCGTCCTGCGGCGCTGCGTCCCCGGGCACGGTGTCGGCAGGCGTGCCGTCCCCGGGCGCGGTGTCGGCGGGCGCTTCGTCGGAGGGCGTGCCGTCGGTGGGACCCGCGTCGGCCGGCCGACGGTCGTGGGCGGCGTCGTCCCGTTCTGCGTCGGGTCCGACATCGGCGGACTCGCCCGCCTCTCCCTCGGCGTGGGCCGCGTCCGCACGCCCGCCCACAGCCGCGGGACCGTCCTCGGGCGCGTCGTCATCCTCGTTCCGCTGAGCGACGGGGCTTCCGGCCTCGGCCACAACGCCCTCGGTGGCCGTGCTGCCGCCGTCGTCCTCGGGCCCGGACGCGTCCTCGGGCCCGGACGCGTCCGCGCGTCCGCCGCGCGTCCCGCCCTCGGCCGCGACGGAATCGTCATACCGGCCGCCGGTGTCCGAGGCGGGTGACGGAGCCCCGTCGGAAGCCCCGACGGCCCCCTGCTCCGCAGCGGCCGCCGCCTCGCGTTCCGCGATCTCACGCTTCAGCGCGGCGGGGGAGAAACGCATCGTCGCCCCGCTCTCCACATCGCCGCCGCCGAACGGCTGCGACGCCGCGTCTGCCGGAACGGCGGGGGCATCTGCGGGAGCCGGACCGCCCGCTGCGACTCCCGCCGCTTGGGCCGGATCCCGGACCGGATCGTGAGCCGGGCCCTGAGCCGTGGCCACCGGCTCGGACCCGGGTGCCGGCTCGTAAGGGGGCACGGGTGCCTGGTGGTGCGCCGGGGCGGGCGCCACCGGAGGCCAGTTCGGCTCGAAACCGCTGCCCGGAGGCAGGCCCGGCACGGCGACCGGAGCACCGGACGGCGGCGGGGGAGTCGCCCCCTGCGCGGGGGAGCCGCCCGCCGTGTTCCCCGACGCGTTCTGCGTGTACCAGGCAGGCGGGGTGTAGTCGATGGTGAACTCACCCGTCATCTCCGAGGGCTCCGCGTCGGACTGATCGTCGACGGGCGTGCTCCAGCCCTCGCGGATCTCGTCCCGATCGCCGTTCACTTTGCCTCCTGTGGTCGAGCACCCTCGTGCCGTGGTGGGTGGGGGCGACCGTGACCGTCGTCGGTCCGCCCGGCTCTCCCCCCGTACGACGCCGCGCACCTGCCCGCAGGTTCTTGCTGCGCCCTGACCCACCCTAATCGCCAACACCGACGGTACGGCAGGCCGGACCGTCCACCGACGGCTGTCCGCCGCGCCATCCTCCGCCGCGGCTCACCCCAGGTGGCAGGCGGCGTCCACGGGGTGAGGGCGAAACCGGCAAAGGCGTGGGCACCGGGGCACTCGAGGCGTCACAGGATCGACACAAGTGCGGACGTCCGACGGTCAGCGCCCACCGTCGAACGCGGCCGGGGCAGCCGCCCCGCCGCGGCCGCACCGACCGAGCACCCGGCACCGGGAATTGAGCGGGCAGGTCCGGTCTCCCGCCCCGGAGTCCGGAACCAGGCCCCACGACCGGCCCGGGGTCCTCGGCGTGGACGGGACTCGCCGCCGCGGCCCCCGAGCGCGGAACCGGACTCGCCTGGTCCTCAGCGCAGGTCGAACTCCCCGTCCCTGGCCCCGAGCACAAAGGCCCGCCACTCCGCCTCGGTGTAACGCAGCACGGTCCCCGGGTCCAGCGACGACCTCATCGCGACCGCACCGCCGGGCAGGTACGCGATCTCGACGCGCTCCTCGTCCGGGCTGGTGCCGGGCGCGCCGCGCCACTCGACGCCGGAGATGTCGAGGGCGTACAGCTCTTCCTTCTCTTGTGCGCTGCCCATGAGTCACGCTTCCTTTCGGTGGTGCCGAGAACCAAGTGCCCCGAACGGGCCCGGTCGTGCACCGTCCCCCACGAGATCCCCAAAAGGGGCCGCGCATATGGATGTTGCCCGGGTCACACCGGGCATCCTATCCAGCGACGTTCAGGACCACAGCCGCTCGGGGACAGGCCGCAGGATCACACGGGGACGGCCGGACCGCCGGCGGCCGGGACGTAATCAGTCCATCCGGCGGGCCACACCCAGCAGGCCCGTCTCGGCGTCCGTCCCGCTCGTCATCACCCAGTGGCGCTCGCGTCCCGACACCCACAGCGTCACCCCGTCGGCGAGGGTCGGCAGGGCATCGGTCTCCGCCCGCCCGAGCCCGAGGATCCGGCCGATCTGCTCGGCCTCCTGCGGCGAGACCCGCTGCACGCCCACCAACGTGGCGTCCCGCAGGAGCCGGGGCGCGACCGGACTCAGATACGGCAGCAGCGTCAGCACCGACTGCCACGGCGACGACACCACACGCCCCCGGGGAGGCCGCATCCCGCAGTCGCGGACGACGACCACCGGACTGCCGACAGTGGCACCCATCGGCGGCACGCGGCCCACGTCGTGGAGCGTGATGCACTCCAGGCCCGCTCCAGCCGCCTGCGCCAGTGTCGTCCACGCCCCGGACCGCCCGGTCTCGACCGCCACCCGGGCGCCCGTACCCGCCGCACGCAGCGCCAGCACCTGCGCCGTCCAGAGACCGCCGATCAACAGCACGTCGTACGGAGTCGAACGGTGGAAACCCACGATCTGGGGACGGCCCTCGGCGTCGTCGCCGATCACCACCCCGTCGTCGCCCACCGGCAGGGACAGCGCTCCGAGGTCGTCCGCCGCCATCGTGTGCCCCGCGTGCCGGGGGCCGAAAAGCCCCCTCAGCCCGCGTGCGGAGCCCGCCGCCGTACCCATCACCGCGCACCTCCCAGAGGCATCGTCGCCAGCGCGCCGGGCAGCTGCTCGCGGTCGAGCCGCAGCAGCCCGACCTTGGCCGCGCGTGCGGCCTGCTCCAACACCCGCCGCACTCCGACCAGTTCGGTGTCCGAGCCACCTGTGATCCGTAGGTGTCCGCTCACCGCCAGCGCACCCTGACGCGCGCCGCGCCGCAGCGTGAGACTGAACGTGGTCGCATGGGCCGGGGCCGAGGTCAGGGCCGACACGAGCATGGGCAGCGGCTGCGCCCCACGCCCCAACTCGGGCCAGCGGCCGACGGCGTACGTCGTGTGCCAGCGGTCGTCGCAGCGCCAGACGCGGGAGGTCTCGGCGGTGCGGCGCTGGGCGGCGGCACCCGGCCGGCCGGCGAGCGCGGCGGCCCGTGGGCTCGCGCAGACCGCGGTCGCGATCGTGGAGTTGAGCTCCTCCTGGTCCAGGACCACCGCCTGGAAGCCGGCCCCGGTGAGTCGGCTCGCCACATGGTCGGCGGCTCGCACCAGACAGCGCTGCGCGCCGTCCACGCCGCCGCCCCTGGCCTCGACGGCCTCGCGGCAGAGCTCCGGGTCCAGCTTCACGGCAACCCACGTCATCCTCAACGCGGGTGCACCCGTGCGTTCCTGCAGGGGGGCGTAGGACAGTCGGGCGACCGACTGCTGCGGCAGATGCGGCGCGGGCGCGGACCGCACCTGCTGGACCAACTGCACGGACTCCACGGCGATGTCGTCGACCTGCAGCGCACCGCCGAGCAGCGACATCGGCAGTGCCCGCGACCCGAAGGCGGGACGCAGCCCGGAGCCGCTCGCCTCCACCCGCACGACCGCCGTCAGGAACGAGCCGTCCCCGAGCATGCCGACCGTGCGGCGATCGCGGTCCACGTAGGTGAACGGGCGTACCCCCGGAGCGGCTTCCGCGAGAGGCGCCAGAGAGGGATCCACGTCCGCGCCCGCGGGCTCGGCCGCCCGGCGGCGCGCCCTCAGGCGGAGGGCCGTGGACAGCCAGTCCGGCAGCGCGTGACCGCGCCGCCGGACCACCGCGAGAAGCAGCAGGGCCGCTGCGGCGGCGCAGGCGGGGACCAGCCAGAGACCGCCGAGCGCGGCGCCCACCAGGACCACGGCGAGCGCCAGCTCCACGAGCACCAACTGCCGCAACTGGAACGGTCCGATCCGGCCGGCGCTCGCGAGGGGCCGCAGAGTGGTCGCGGCCGGAGCGGCCCGGGGTCCACCGTCCGGCGGGACGTTGCTGCGTTGCCGCCGGGAACTCTCAGGGGTCTGTCCGGAAGTCCGCCCACTTCGCGAGCGAGTCGCCGTACCCATCGCCGCGTTGCCCCCTCGTGTCCGTATTTACCAAATTCCCATGGGCGTTGACCGGGCGATCACCCTACCTGAGCAGTGGGGCGCAAGTGCCAGCAGGCATAGTAGGGGCTGTGCGGCGACGGGCCCCGGCACGGGGGCACGGCAACCTGGTCGCCCCAGCGGGGAGAGGGACAGCGGACAGATGGCATCACGTCGGGACGAACTCAACGCATACACCTTCGCGAAGCGGAGATTGGTCGCGCAGTTCGTGCAGCCCAACACGACGGGTTCGGAGGAAGGGGCGCCCCGGCCCCTGCGCGCGGTGGTTCCCGGAGCCATCGTGGCCGTGGTGGTCCTCGCCGTCTTCGGCGCGTGGGGCATGTTCAAGCCGGTGGCACCCCAGAACTGGGACAAGCCCAAAGAGAACGTCATCATCGCCAGCAAGTCGACGACCCGCTATGTCGTGTTGGAGACGAAGGGCAAGAAGCAGCTCCACCCCGTGCTGAACATGTCGTCGGCGAAGCTGCTCCTCGACCCCGACAAGGGCAAGGTCATCAACGTCGACGAGTCCGTGCTCGACAACGGCAGGATCCCGCACGGCGCAACGCTCGGCATCCCCTACGCCCCGGACCGCCTGCCGGACGCCGAGGAAGCCGGCGTCGCCAAGCGCTGGGCGGTCTGCGAACGGCCCGGCGAGGGCGGCCGCACCATCCAGAAGGCCGCCTTCGTCCTCGCCGAGCGGGAGGAACGGAAGACCGAGGGGGCCCAACGGCTCCGCGGCGGGGAGCTGATCTACGTCGAGGGCCCCGACACGACCCGCTGGGTCGTCGACGCCGGCGGCACCGCGTACCCCGTCGACAAGGACGAACTTCTCCTGCGCCAGCTCGTCGGCCTCGGACGGGCCCCCCAGCGGGTGTCCGCCGCGTGGCTGGACACCCTGCACAAGGGCGACAAGGTCGGCTTCCCGACGGTTCCCGGCGCAGGCCGGGACGCCGGCGTCCCCGGCGACCTCCCGGACGAGGTGAACAAGGTGGGCATGGTCCTCAAGGCCACCGACGGCACCCGGGTCCAGCAGTACGTCGTCCTCAGCGGCCGGGTGGCCCCCGTGACCGACTTCACGGCAAAGCTGCTGCTCAGCAGCCGGGACCTGATCGGCCTCGGCCAGGACGGCCGTGCCGAGCCCGTCAGCGCCGCCGCCTTCCGGCCGGGCCGGGCGTTCGGCCAGGACAAGAAGTGGCCCGAGCACGCCCCGGCGCCCGTCAACTCGGCGAGCACGGACGAGGGAAGCCGCAACACCGTCTGCAACGTCCTCCGTGAGGTGGACGACGACGGCTCCACCACCCTCAGCACCTGGGCGGGCACCGAGTTCCCCGCCACCCTCCCCACCGGTTCCAGCAGCGCCTACGTCACCCCCGGCTCCGGTCAGCTCTTCCGCCAGTTCAAGGGCTCCCGTACGGACACCGGGTTCCTCTTCCTCGTCACCGACACCGGACTGCGGTACGCCATGCAGTCCAACGGCGACAGCGCGACGGACGACTCCGGGATCGGTGCCTCCGGATCCAGGAAGGAGCGTGAGGCCCGGCAGCAGGAGGCCCAGCAGGCCCAGAACCGGCTCGGTTACAAGGACGTCGACCCCGTGCCGGTGCCGGCCGCGTGGTCCTCCTTCCTGCCGACCGGCCCCCGTCTCTCCACGGGCGCCGCACGCCAGCCGCAGGGCTCGTGAGGCGGTACCCGACATGACGCACACGTACCGGCGCCTGCTGGCCGCCCCGGCGGCCGTCGCGCTCGCCCTGGTGGCCGTGCCCGCCGCACCCGCGCTGGCGGACGGCCCCGACCAGTGCACCTACCCCGGCAAGCAGTACGAGGGCCGCCCCTGGGCGCTGCAGCGCGTCCTCCTGGACGAGCTGTGGAAGCAGTCCACCGGCAAGGGCGTCAGGGTCGCCGTCATCGACACCGGCGTCGACGTCAAGAACCCGCAGCTGACCCCGGCGGTCGACGTCAGGAGCGGCAGGAACCTCCTCGACAGGAACCTCAAGGACGCGTCCGGCAACAAGATCGAACGCGGCAACGAGAACGGCACCTCCGACACCGTCGGCCACGGCACCAAGGTCGCGGGGATCATCGCCGCACGCCCCGCCAAGGGCACCGGCTTCGTCGGCCTCGCCCCCGGGGCCACGATCATCCCCATCCAGCAGAACGACGCCGAGGGGCACGGCACGGCCAGGACCCTCGCGACGGCCATCGACCACGCCGTGGCCGAAGGCGCCGGCGTCATCAACATCTCCCAGGACACGGCCGGCGCCGTGGAACCCGCCCCCGAGCTGATGCAGGCCATCGACAAGGCCCTGGACAGGGAGATCGTCGTCGTCGCCTCGGCGGGCAACGACGGGACGGGCGGGAACGTCAAGAAGACCTACCCGGCCTCCTTCGAAGGTGTGCTCGCCGTCGCCTCGTCCGACCGCAACAACGAACGGGCGGCGTTCTCCCAGTCCGGCGACTTCGTCGGCATCGCGGCCCCCGGCGTGGACGTCGTCACCACGGTTCCCGGCGGCGGCCACTGCGCCGACAACGGCACCAGCTTCTCCGCGCCCTACGTGGCGGCGGTGGCGGCGCTCGTGAAGAGCAAGCACCCGGACTGGACGCAGGAGCAGGTCGTCGCCCAGCTCCAGCAGACCGCGGAACGGTCCATCGCGGGGCACGACCGCCTCGTCGGCTGGGGCGTCGTCGACCCGGTGCGCGCGCTCACCGAGGACGACGAGCCGATCGAGAAGCCCGTCGCCCACGAGGGCCTCTCCGGCGCCGAGGCCCCGACCCCCGCCGAACTCCACCTCGGCGAGACCGCGGATGAACGCAACGCGCGCCTCGCGACGTACGTCGTGGTGGGCGGCGCGGTCCTGGTCGCCGTGATCGTCGGCGGCGCGGTGACGGTGCGGGACGCGCGGCGGCGGGCGAGGGGACGGGGGACGGGGGCGGTGACATGAACGCCGGCGGACCACGGGGCCGTTCGCGTCTGAGTAGCCGTACGGATTCGAAGCCCGTTGCAACCGCATAGGGTCGACAGGTCGTCGGACGAAGGGCGGGAGTCGGGGGAAGTCGGGTGGCGGGCAAGCCACTTGGGCCTGTCAGAGGCAGTGACTAGAGTGGCCTCTGTGTATGAGTGAATGATGAGTCACAACGTTCCACGATCACGTTGTGTGAATTTCTTGTGATGACTGTAAACGGGGAGGACCGGTCGTAATGTCGCCAACGGACGCTGGCGAGGGCGGCGCGAAGGGCTCGAGCGACCTTGAGCGCGGCGTCGGCGCGCTGAAGCGTTTCCAGGAACGGGTGAACGCGCTGCTCGCGGAACTCGAGGAAGGCGAGGCCGGCAAGTCGAAGCTGGCCACCCGGACGGTGCCCCGCAGCTCGTTCAGCGCCCCCGGTTCGGGCTTCGCCGAGGCTGACGGTCTCTACGCGCAGTACAACCGGGTCCACACCGAAATCGTCAAGCTCTCGAAGTCCCTTGGCGACCAGATCGAGATGCTGAGCATCGCCGTGCGCGGAGCCGAGGTCGGATTCGACAACCTGGAAGAGGACCTGCGACAGCGCTTCCACTCGATCCAGACGCGCGTACTCCAGGAACACCAGGCGCAGGAGCGCCGGGCGGCGGAGCACAAGCAGGACAACGCACCCGGCGAGACCGGCCGGACCGAGCAGCCGCGTGACGACAGCAAGCAGTCCGGTGACGGGGACCTGGGGTGATCGCCGATGAGTGAGAACAAGAAGCCGCTGACCCCCGAGCAGCAGCAGGCGGAAGACGCAACACAGATCCGGGCCCGGTTCGGCGCGACGGACGCCTTCGAACGCTTCGCGACGATAATGGACGACATCGGCCTCGGTAGTGGCAGCGGGCCCGGAGGGTTCTTCGGCAGGACGGACTTCGAGGCCAGGCAGCTCAACGAAATGCTCGACCTCGTGGAGAACTCCAATCCCGCGGATCTGGAGAGCGCGGGCGAGGCTCTCGTCAAGGCGAAGAACGCCCTCAACAAGGCCGCGAAGGAACTCGCGGACTACGTCGGCAGGGTCGAGTGGAAGGGCGAGGCCGCAACCGAGTTCAAGCGCTTCGGCGACGCCCTGGCCAAGCACGCCTATGCGCTGGCCACGTTCGCCAACGCCGCAGGCACGCAGATGACGGTCGCGAGCACGGGCCTGACCTCGGTCCGCAACTCCATGCCAAGGGAACGCGACAGCCGCCTGGTGGCGAAGACGGTCGAGGACTTCGCGCTGACTCCGAACAAGGAGAACAACCCGGAGTACATGGAGGCCGTCAAGGTCGAGAAGAACCGCCAGGAGGCCATCAACCAGATGAACCGCCTGGCGTCCTTCTACGCGGTGTCGGAGGAATCGCTGGCCGCGCAGGAGGCGCCGACGTTTCCGAAGGCGTTGAGCGCGGACGTGCCGCGGCCGACACTGGGCAGAAGGTGGGGCGATTCCTCTGCAAACGCGGGGCTCAGTGCCGGACCCTCGAGCGACATCAGGCAGTCAGGCGCTGACCAAGGTGGGACGAGTACTGCAGGTGGCGGACCGCGAACTGGGGCCCTCGACACGGCCCCGCCGGTGACGGAGCGGAACACGGCGATGGAGATCGACAGCGTGGTGACTCCCCACGCCCCGACCGTGACGCCCGGCGGAACACCGCCCTCATCTGCCACGGGTATGCCGGGTAACCCAGGAGGCCCACTCTCTTCCGTGCCACCCGCCTTCGGCACCCCTGTACAGGGGTTGCCACGGCGAGTCACGGGTACGTCGGGCGTGCCACGAGCTGGTGGAAGTTCCGGCGCCAACGCGGTTGGCCGCCCCAGCGCGCCCGGCAACAATGCCCCGGCTACGGGACGCGCAGGAGCAGTCGGCCGGCATGGCGTTGCCGGAAGCCCCACCGCGTCGGGCGCGCAAGGCGCTCTCGGTCGTCCCTCGGGCTCCCTGGGAACTGGCAGCGCCGCAGGGCGAGCAGGTGCCGTGGGCACTTCCGGGCAAAGTCCTGCTGTCGGCCGGCCGGGTGCTGCCGGCCCATCCGCAGCCGGCCGCACGGGCCAGACGCCTTCGGCCGGCGGACGCGCCGGCCACTCGAACGGCGTCATCGGAGGAACCCCACAGCGCCCAGTCTCGGGCGACGCCGGCTCACGTATGCCGAAGGGCACTGTCATCGGTGCCGAGACTTTCGCCCAACGTGGCTCTGCCGCGAGGCCCGGCCAGTCCGGTGTCATCGGTTCCGGTGCAGGCAATGCCGCGCATCGGGCAGCCGGAAAGGGCACGCCGACTGTCAACGGTGTCGTCGGGATGCCACGCAACGGGGTCCAAGGCACGCCGCGGGCTTCGGGAACTGCGCCCGGATTCAGGGCCGGTCAACGGCAGTCCAATGGCCAGGATCAGGAGCGTGGTGAATCCAAGCGCCCTGACTACCTGACTGAGGACGAGCAGACGTGGAAAGCGCAGCGACGCGGTGCTGTACCGCCAGTGATCGACTAGGCACAGGAAGGTTCGGAAGTCGGGATGACAGCAGGAACGAGCCGGATGCGGGGTCGCGCCTCCCGGCAGGCTCTCGCATTCACCGTGGCACTGGCAGGAGCATGTGCCACCGCCCTGATCGGTATGGCCCCGGTCGCTGTCGCGGCGGACATGCGCTCCAAGCAGTGGTACCTGGACGCGATGCATGCCGAGGAGATCTGGGAGAAGACGACCGGCGAGGGCATCACCGTTGCTGTCATCGACTCAGGAGTGAACTCCTCCATACCTTCCTTGAAGGGCAAGGTCCTGAAAGGTCTGGATGCATCGAGTGCCAAAGGCGACGCCACGGACGACTACAGCGGCCACGGTACGAACATGGCCGAACTGATCGCAGGTACGGGCGAAGGCGGTGGCTTGAAAGGTCTCGCCCCAGGGGTGAAGATCCTACCCTTGCGGATCTCTGACACTGATCTGCAGAACAGGGAATCGGTGAACGCCCATGACGCGGAAGAGGCCATTCGATTTGCCGCAGACAGTGATGCTCGGATCATCAGCATGTCCTTCGGCAGCGAGTACATGACTCAGCAAGAAATTGATGCCGTCAAGTACGCTGAAAGGAAGGGGAAGTTGTTCTTCGCGGCCGTTGGCAACGAAGCCAAGAAGGGCAACAAGCCGCTGTACCCCGCCAACTATCCGGAGGTGGTCGGCGTCGCCGCGACGGACAGGGATGGTCGGGTCGCCGACTACTCCCAGCACGGCGACTTCGTTGATATCGCCGCCCCCGGCAACGACATCCCCGGCTGGTGCGACACAACCTTCACCCGCTACTGCGACGGTGACGGCGGCACCAGCTCGGCAACTGCGCTCACCTCCGCCTCCGCCGCACTGATCTGGTCTCTCCACCCAGACTGGACCGCGAACCAGGTCCTCCGGGTCATGTTCGAGAGCGCGGCCCGGCCCGAGGGTTCCAAGGAAGGCACCCTCAGCAACTACCTCGGCCACGGCATCGTCCGCCCCAACGCGCACATCAACCGTGGTCTCGGTAAGCCGGGCGACCCCAACCTCAGTCCTCTGACCAACAAGAGGACGAGCGGCGCCGCGCCCGCAGGCTCAGCCGCACCGTCCTCGCCGGCTTCGTCGCAGGCACCGAAGGACAAGCCCGCTTCCGACGCAGCCGCTGCAGGCGCTAGCAAGAAGACCGCCGGCGGCGGCAACGGGACGGGCCTCATCCTCGGCGGAGCCGCCGCAGTCGTCGTGGTCCTCGCAGGTGCGGCCTTCGTCGTGGTGCGTCGACGGCGCACCGCCTGACAGCGACCCCCGCTCCTTTACCGGAGCCCCACAGACCATCGCCGTGCGTGCAAATCGGCACGAACGCGGCCCAGTGAGAAGCAACAGAGGGAGAGGGACCCATGGCAGGAGTCCAGAAGGTCGGAGACCAGAGTCTCAAGGACTTCCAGGACGAAATCAGCAGGAACTTCGAAGACGTCAAGGGGCAGCTCAAGAACCTCCAGGGCGTCATCGACAGCCTCGAAGGCAACTGGAAGGGCATCGGCGCCGGTGCCTTCGATGTGAAGCAGAACGAGATCAACCAGGGCATGGTGCGCATCGCCAAGCTGCTTCTCAACTTCCAGGAAGCCATTCAGGTCACCCGTACCACCGCAGGCAACACCGAGTCCGAGGTCGAGGCCGCTCTCCGCGGCGTAGATGTGACCGCCGGCTTCTCGGGTGACGCTGGAGCGACGCGGCAGGCCACCTCGAACATCGCCGGGTACTGACGGACGCAAACGTCGGTCTCGCAGCAAGACAGCAAGCAGATTTAAAGGGCACTTGGAGGTCCCGTGTCACAACAGAACGACATGATGCTCGTCACCTACTCGTCGCTGGAGCAGGCGGCCTCGACGATCGAGAAGCAGGCGGCTCGCCTGGACCAGTCCCTGGAAGCCATCCAGACGAAGATCCGTGGCATCTCCAGCACCTTCGAGGGCGAGGCCAAGACCGCGGCCGACGGCGCCCACAAGAAGTGGGACCAGGAGACGAGGGCCATCCACACGGCGCTCAAGGGAATCGCCCGGGCTGTCCGCGAGGCGGCCCCGGCTTACCAGGCCGGCGACAAGAAGGCGGCCAGCCACTTCTAGTGAGCTGAGCACCACAAAGACAGCATCAGGGTGGGCACGTGCGGGAGGTGCCCACCCTGACGCTCCTTCGCCTGCCTGTTCACCACAGACCCCGCGGGCGTGTCCCCACCGCAGCCAGGAGCCGATTGTGCGGCAGTGCCGCCGCAACTGCTGCGTGAGGCAGCGGAAGGCGGGGCTGGACACGTGACTCCCGACGGGTGGCAAGCATGTGAAGCCTCTGGAGACGGTTCTCTGATCGAGAACCCGTCTACAGGGGCTTCAGCATGCTGTCAGCCCAACTTCTGTATTCACGAGGCAGGTCGGAAGGCCCGCTGGGCAGCCCTTACCCAGGAAGCTTGGATGGAAGATCGCACTTCGCCTTCGTGTGGGAGAAGTGCGCCGCACTGACCGCCAGGTCGATCAAGTCCTGGCGGATCGCGGATTCCCCCGATTCGGCCTGTCTCCTCAAGTCGACAACGACACTGAGGCTGTAGGCCCCACCTGGGATCCGCCCTGGCGACGCGCAGGGCACCAGGACCGCCGCCTTGCGCGGCGCGGTCACGCCTGCGGTGCCTGCGTTGAAGTTCTTGATGTCGGATTCCCGGGTGTCGAGTGCTGATGTCGCCCACCTGCGCACGTCGGAGGCCGAACTTTCGGCTGTCTCCGTCAGGATCATCTCGGTCCTGCTGCTGAGAAGGAGTCCGCCCTCACCCCACACGAGACAGTCGGCGGTGTAATCGGAGCTCTCCGATGTGATGTCCCTGCCACTCAGCCTGTTCTGGAATCGGTACTCGGGATCGCTCGGGAGCGAGTCCTCAAGGGCGGGGACCACCTGCGCCGAACTGCCGAGGGACTCGCACACCTCGCCCGCCCTGATGTCGCCGCGCCGCTCGAACGGAGGAAATCCGAAAGCGTACGCCGCGCCGCAGGCCGATGCGACGCACATCAGGGACGCGAGCGGGATCACAACCTTCTTTGTCGGGGCGGCCATGAATCAGTCCTTCTTGGTGTCGAGTTGGCGGGGTACTCCCTGGCCTTCGATGAAACTGTCGAGATTGGCCTGAGCGTTGCTGAAGCCCTGTTCTGCTGCGGTCGCGGCAGCGGAGACAAT
The DNA here is from genome assembly GCF_040656535.1 of Streptomyces sp. NPDC049887. Taxonomy (NCBI): domain Bacteria; kingdom Bacillati; phylum Actinomycetota; class Actinomycetes; order Kitasatosporales; family Streptomycetaceae; genus Streptomyces; species Streptomyces sp. NPDC049887. The sequence goes on from NZ_JBFAMM010000014.1 coordinate 181,545, forward strand.
GTGGGGTGAAGGGTTCTTTGCGCTTTCGCCCGCCTTCTGGGCAGCTGTCTCCACGAGTGTGTACGTGGAGTTCCGGGTGTCGTCTATCTCCTGGCCGTTGCTGTAGATGACCTCGTCCGAGCTGTCCTTCAGAAGCCCTTCGGTGAGGCTGCCAAGGATTTCGTCCGCAGCGGTCCCGGCCACGTCTCCGGCCACGATGCCGCCTGGTCCGACCATGGGCGCCGTGCCGAGGCCGACTCCGATGCCGATGCCCGTGCCCACCCAGGTGGCCGTGGTTTCGATGGCGTCGTTGAACTCCTTGTCCTTGGCGCCTCCGTCCAGCTCGTTCGCGTATGCCCGCCCGGCTCCGATGGTCCCTTCGATTTCTCCGGCGACTCTTCCGATGTCCTCGATCGTCTTCTTGAGATTCTCGTTCGCATCGAAATTCTTGTCGGGCAGGTATGCCTCGGGATGAGCGAAGTGGTACTCCATGAGAGAGGTGGTGTAGATCGTCTGTCCTGCGTTGATCGAGGCGTAACCGTCCGGGTTCTGGCCGACCGTGTACAGGAAGCGAGTGACATCCACCTCCTTCAGCTTCGCCGCGGTTCCGGCCACCGGGAACAAGTCTTCTTCCCGCTTTTCTCCGGGATGTAGTCCTCGATGTATGTCGGGCATGTACTCGGCCGCGATCTGGCCAAGACTGTCGGACATGTAGCCGTACTTGGTCAGTCGCTCGGGGTTCTCGGACACCGAGGCGAAGATGTTCTCCACCAGCTTTGCCTGCTCGGCATTGTGCGCGGGCGTATCCGCCGTGGGCATTTGTCCCGCCGGATGGCCGGTCGTCGCCGCTTCCAGCGCAAGGGCCAGGTTGTTGCGACCCGCGATGCTGTCCTTACCCTTGTCGTCCGTCTCGGGGGGCCAGTCACGCTCCTCGAAAAGGTACTGGAAGTTGCTGAGGCCAACCTTGCCCTTGTTGCCGTCACCGTCCGTGTCGCGCAGGAACTCGTGGTCCTCGTCCTTCGTGACGAAGGAATCGTTGAAGAAGTCGGTCGCCGCATCCGGGCTGTTCGAGAGCGCCTTCATGAAGCCGATCACCGGATCCGAGCCGGAGTCGGTGCCGGTTCGGTTGAGGTCCGGGTCCATGCCCATTCGGGTCCATACCGTTGCCGTGTGGCGGCCGTTGCTGCTGAACCTCTTCTCGGTCTCCATGAGGGCGGAGCCGTAATCCTTCAGGAACCGGTCCTCGAAGTTGCCCCACCGCATGAGGTTGCTCATGACCTGGAAGCCCATGGTGGTGCCCTGCTTGCCGACGGTCTGGCTACCGAGGTCGGTCATCTCGTACTTCCACTTCGACATCTCAGGCGTGTCCGCCTGTGTGGCGTTGGCCAGCGTGAGGCTGAGATGCTTCTGCAGCTCGTCGAACTGCTCGCGCCGGTCTGAGAAGAGTTCCCGGTTCGAGAAGGGAGAATTGACGCCGGCCCAGAACTCCAGGGTTCCCTTTGCACCGAGCGTCGCGGCGAAGTGCTCGGCGAACATCTCGTCGCCGGAGTGCTCCTTCAAGCCGGCGTTGAGCTCGTCGAACTCTTTGACGGTGAGGTCCTCGGGCTTCTTCTTGGCCAGCGCGGCCAGCCTCTCGGCCGCCTTGAGGGAGGCGATCGCCGAGTCGCGGTCCTTCTGGCTCACACCCGCGAAGCCGTAGTCGGTGAGGTCCACGAGAGCCTTGAGGGCGGTGGAGGCGGAGCTGTCGATCTCCGTGGCCTGGTTGATGATGCCCTGGAGCTCGTCGCGCAAAGCCTCGGCGTCCTTCTGCCCTCCGGGAGCCTTCTCGTCGGGATTCTCGCGGACGGTGAACCCGCTGCCCGACGCGGTGACGGTGAGGTGCTTGTTCCTCCCCCGCTCCACGGCTTCCTTCAGCAGTCTCTGCTGGGTCTTCAGCTCGTCGCGAGTGTCACGGATGATGTTGCGGATCGACGTCGCCTGCGTGTGGGCGTCCTGGAACTCCCCGGCGGTCTTGCCGATGAACTCCCGCGAGACCGTGGCGTTGTAGCCGGCCCAGTTCGCTTTGGCGGACTTCCCCTGCAGGCCTTCCTGCGCGTCCCTCTCCAGGTCCGCGAGCCTGGTGAGCGCATTCGTCCAGTCGGTGACCACGTCGTCGAGCAGCTTGAAGTTGGCCGAGTGGAGGGATTCGAAATCCATGAGCGATCGTCCCTAGCCCTTCTCGTCCTTCTTGCTCTTTTCGCCGTACACCGCGTTCTTCTCCCCGGGCGGTGCATACGACTCGTCAAACCCGTCGTCCAGCACATAAATGCTACTGACGTGGCGCTCGATGAAGATTTCGTCGCCTTGGTGTGCGTTCTTCGTGAAGTCCATGTGGTTCGAGATCAGTGCGCACGCATCCATGACGGTGCCGAGCTGTTTGTCCCACCTCGTGGAAACGTGCTGCAGGGCCTTGCCGAGGGCGAAGCCTTGAGTGTCCAAGTCGGCTCCGCACGAGTCAGTGCTGGTGACGCGTGCTTCCTTCCACAGCCGGTTGTAGAGCTTGAAGGCCTCGTCCCCTATCTTCGCCAGGTCCGCCTGGGAGACCTTGAGATCACCCTGTGAATTTCCGGCGTTGGGCCTGTCCTCCGGAGGCAGCCCGTTGATCTGCATCCGATCAGGTTGCCGCTCTGCAGCCGCGGCCTTCAGCTGCTCCCACTCATCCCAGGCCATCGCGATATTCCTTCCCCCGTGCCACGTTCGACCGAACGCTCATTTATCGATCAACCTATTCAGTGTCTGGGATCATGTGCAAGGACTGTCCACGACATCGGTCGTGACGCTGTACATGAGGGTGCCGACTGCGTGCGCCATTTCGGACTGGCCGGGCAACGGCGTGGCGGTGACCGTCAGGCAGATTCCGTCCACTTCGTAGCGCTCCACATCCCCGGCTTCGGAGACCAGAGACGCATAGGGATCGTCTCCCGGCCCTTCGAGCAGTGGATTGATGAAATCACCCCACGAGCCCTCCCGGCCCGGCACCTTGTAACGGCCGCCGTTCTTGTCCGTCTCGATGACACCCACCGCGGACTTGAGGCGGTCGAGGACCTCCGCATGGTCGGGACGGGTCTCGAACACCCCGGCGAGGCGCAGCAGCCCCACCGCCTGCCAGCCGAGGTAGACAGCCAGGACCACCATGACGACACGGCACACCGTGAAGGACGCCGTCGGCGGCTCGTGAGCCTCCGGGTGTTCGAAGTGCGGTGCCCGGTACCGCCACCAGAGTCTGCGTGGGTCGGCGAACACCGCGAAGGCGAGGAAGACCACCGCGAAGAACCCGATGAATGCAGCCGCGCCTATCACTCAGCTCTCCCCGTGCACATGGGGCATCTGCCCGGTCTGCACCAGCGGGTTCCCCCGCTGACGGGAGACGAAGAAGCCCCGACCCGCCGGCATCGGGCGCATACGGACTCCGCCGAGGATGTCGCCTTCCTGCGGGTCGCCGGACAGAAGCACACCCTGAGCGCCGAGCTCCATCATCCGCTGCAGAAACGGCTCGTAGGCCGCCCGGCTCGCTCCCGCGGCGCTGCGGGCGATGATGAAGCGGACGCCGACGTCCCGGGCGAACGGCAGCTGCTCGGTGAGTTTCGCCAGCGGGTTGCCGCTCGACGTGGAGACCAGGTCGTAGTCGTCGACGACGACGAAGACCGACGGCCCCCGCCACCAGCTCCGGTCGCGCAGCTGCTGGGCGGTGACGTCCGCCGACGGGGTGCGGCGCTGCATGAGGTCCGACAGGGCGTCCACATGGTGGTCCATGTTGTTGGACATGGGGACGTACTCCGCCAGGTGGGAGGCGGGGGTCACGTCCAGCAGCGCGCGCCGGTTGTCGATGACGAAGAACTTGCAGGAGTCCCCGTCGTAGCGCTCGGCCAACTGCTTGATCAGTAGTCGCAGCAGGTTCGACTTGCCTGACTCGCTCTCACCGAACACCAGGAAGAAAGGGTCGCGTTCGAAGTTGGCGAAGACCGGTTCGAGGTTGTTCTCGTCGATGGCGAAGGCGATGCCCCGCTTCGGCTCCGCGTACCCGGCAGGCAGGCCCTCCACGGGAAGCGTGCGGGGAAGCAGCCGGACCGGCGGTGCCCCCGGTGCAGTCCAGTGCCGGGACACCTCCTGCGTCATGGCTGCCGTGGCCTCGGACAGGTCGCTGTCGGAACTGATGCCGTCGATGCGGGGTACCGCGGCCATGAAGTGCAGTGTCTCTGGAGTCAGACCACGGCCCGGTACGCCTGTGGGCACGTTGACCGCGGCCTTGCGGTCCAGTTCGGAGTCCATGGTGTCGCCCAGCCGCAGCTCGAGCCGGTTCATCAGGTGATCCTTGAGGTTGGCCCTGACCTCCATGGAGCGGGATGCCGTGAGGATCACATGGATGCCGTAGCCGAGACCGCGGGCCGCGATGTCGAGCACCGCCGACTCCAGCCCCTCGTAGTCCGTGCGGAAGTTCCCCCAGCCGTCGATGACCAGGAACACGTCCCCCCAGGGCTGCTCCGCCACGGAGATGTCGCCGCGCGCCCGGAGCCTGCGGTAGGTGGCGATGGAGTCGACGCCCGCGCTGCGGAAGTACTCCTCGCGGCGCGTCATGACGCCGTACACCTCGGCCACCGTCCGCCGGACCTTCTCCGGGTCGAGACGTGAGGCGACACCGCCCACGTGCGGCAGGCCGGCGACCGACGACAGACCGCCGCCACCGAAGTCCAGCCCGTAGAACTGCACCTCGTGCGGGGTGTGGGTGAGTGCGAAGCCCGAGATGATCGTCCGCAGCAGTGTCGACTTGCCGGACTGGGGGCCACCGATGATCTGCATATGGCCGGCGGCCCCGGAGAAGTCCCGGTGGAGCACGTCACGGCGCTGCTCGAAGGGCTTGTCGACGACGCCCAGCGGGACGACGAGCTTGCCCGCACCCTCGAAGCCCGGCTGCGTCAGCCCCCGGCCCTCCACCGGCGACAGACCGGGCAGGATCTCGTCCAGCGGCGGCGGGTTGTCCAGCGGCGGCAGCCACACCTGGTGCGCCTCCGCGCCACGGCCCTCGAGCCGCCGCACGATCACGTCGAGCACCGAGTCGGCGAGCGCGTCGTCCTCGGGCCTGCGCGCCTCGGGCACCGACGCCTGCACGGCCGACTCGACGTACCGTACCGGTACCGCTGCGGCCGTGAACGTCACCGGCCTGCGGTCCACGGGCAGCGGCCCGCCCGGTGCGACCGTCTGCTGTCCGTTCGCCCGGTACACGCCCGAGACGTAAGCCGCCTTGAAGCGCACCATCTCGTCGGTACCGAACTTCAGGTACCCGGAGCCGGGGACGTTGGGCAGGTGGTAGGCGTCCGGCACGCCGATGGCCGCGCGCGACTCGGCCGCCGAGAACGTCCGCAGACCGACCCGGTACGACAGATACGTCTCCAGGCCGCGCAGCCGCCCCTCCTCCAGGCGCTGCGAGGCCAGCAGCAGATGGACGCCGAGGGACCGTCCGATGCGGCCGATCTGGACGAACATCTCGATGAAGTCGGGCTTGGCGGTGAGCAGTTCGCTGAACTCGTCGATGACGAGCACGAGCGACGGAATGGGCTGCAGCGCAGCACCCGCCGCGCGTGCCTTCTCGTAGTCGTGGATGTTGGCGTAGTTGCCGGCGTCGCGGAGCAGTTCCTGGCGGCGGTTCAGCTCACCCCGGATGGAGTCGCCCATGCGGTCGACCAGAGTGAGGTCGTCGGCCAGGTTGGTGATCACCGCGGCCACGTGCGGCATCTGCGACATGCCCGCGAACGTCGCGCCGCCCTTGAAGTCCGCGAGAACGAAGTTGAGGGTCTCCGACGAGTGGGTCACGGCGAGACCGAGCACCAGTGTGCGCAGCAGTTCGGACTTGCCGGAACCGGTCGCACCGACGCACAGCCCGTGCGGGCCCATGCCCTCCTGCGCGGCTTCCTTCAGGTCGAGCATGACCGGAGAGCCGTCCTCACCCACGCCGATCGGCACCCGCAGCCGTTCGGCCTGCGAACGCGGCCGCCAGGTGCGGCTGACGTCGACGGAGGCGGCGTCGCCGAGGTTGAGCAGATCGGTGAACTCCAGGTTGGCCAGCAGCGGTTCGTCGTCGTCCCCGCCCGTGGCGACCCGGAGCGGTGCGAGCTGCCGGGCGAGCGCCTCGGCGGCCTCGACGCTCAGCCGGTCCGGGGCGCCGTCGTAGACCAGGCCGTGCCCCGACTCCAGTTGGAGGGAGTCCGGGTGCACGACGACGGACAGCCCGCCGCGGGGGGCGTTCATCTCGCCCGGGACGACCTCGATCAGCGTCACGCCCTGGAGGCCCTCGGCGGCGGCGAGCGGAGACATCGGGGGCACGGACGGCCCGTCGAGGACGACGACGAGGTGCGGCTGGTCGAGCAGCGGGTTGTGGGGGCCCTGGAAGCGGGGGCGCCCCTCGAGGCGGCTCGCGAGCATGTCCTGCAGGTCGCGCGCGTCGGTGGTGATGAGACGCCGGCTGCCGGCGCCGTCGCCCGGTCCCGGTGCCTGCACGTGCGGCAGCCACTTGGCCCACTCCCAGTGACCCGCCGTCGCGGGGTCCGCAGCGATCGCGACGACCAGGTCCTCGGGGGAGTGCAGCGAGGCGAGGGAACCGACCATGGCCCGCGCCGCCGACCGTACCGAGTCCGGCTCGCCGCTCACCGTGAGGTGGTAGAAGGCCCGCAGGGACACCGCCATCGGCAGGCCGTCGAGTGTGCCGTGGGTCGTGAGGAACTTCTGCATCGCGCCCGCGGTCAGCGGCTCCAGCTCGTCCACGGGCGCCGTCTCGGGCGCCACCAGGGGAGTCGCCAGCTGCTGGCTGCCGAGCCCGATGCGCACCTGACCGAAGTCGTCGTCGGCGACCCGCCGCTCCCACACCCGGCTGCCCTCGGCCACCAGCGCCCACAGCTGCTCGGGGGACGGGTGCAGGTAGTACTGGGCGTCCCGCTGCAGCCGGGCGGTCCTGAGGACCGTACGCCTGGTCTGCGTCAGGTACTTGAGGTAGTCCCTCCGCAGTCCGGCGAGTTCCCCCTGGGTGCCCCGCCGGTAGCGCACGAGCATCGCGATCGCCATCGCGACCGTGGACGCGATCATCACCATGCCCATGATCCGCATGATGGGGTTCGGCGTCATGAAGAAGAAGACGACGGAACCGCCCATACCGAGCATCGGCAGCAACTGCATGAGCGCGCCCTCCTGCTGTCCCCTCGGCAGTTCGGGCGGTGGTTGCAGCTGCACCGGCTCACCGGGCACTTCGGACGGCAGGACCCGTGGTGGGCGCTTGACGACGATCTGACTCACAGCTCACCAATTCCCTTGCCGGACGGAAATGTTCCTATCGGCGCCCCCGTGGCGACGGGTTCCATCCGCGGGGAGGGATCCTACTTGCGCGGGGGTGCGGAGACGGGCGGTAGGGTGGCCCGACGTGTTTGCGCACGCATGAACTACCGCAAAAAAAGGGTCATTCGGAACGCGGCTCGGCCCGACGGTCCATGCGAATCACGAGGGGATGCAGCAGGTGAGTATGACGGCCCCAGCGGCGGGCACCGGAACGGGCCGGCCGGCTCCCGCGACTCCGTCCGGCGGCGGCACCGGCTTCTGCCGGATCACCGTCGTCGCGCCCGACGGCCGGGTGGACGTGGCGTTGCCGGAGGACCTCCCGCTCGCCGACCTCTACCCCGAGATCCTGCGGCTGTCGGGGCAGAGCCCGGCGGAGGGCGCACCGGTCGGGTACCACCTGGTCCGCCGCGACGGCACCGTGCTCGACAGCGCGCGGTCCCTCATCTCCCAACGCATCCTCGACGGAGAGCTGCTCTCGCTGCGGCCCTTCGCCGATTCGCTGCCCCCGGCCGTCTTCGACGACGTCTCCGACGCCGTGGCGTCCGCGGTCGCCCGCGACCGCACGCTGTGGACGGACGGCCTGATGCGCGGTGCGGGCCTCTCCGGCGGTTCGGTGCTGCTCGTGCTGCTCGCCTTCGTGCTGTGGTCGGCCGATCCGCGCCACGACACGCACGGCCTGCCGGGCGTCCTCGCCGCCGTCGCCGGGGTGCTGCTGCTCGCGCTCGCCTGTGTACGTGCCCGGGTGTACGCGGACCGCGGGGCCGCCGTCGCCCTCGGGATCGGATCGATGGCGAACGCCGCGGTCGCCGGGGCCGGGCTGCTGCCGGTGGCGTCCGGCCAGGGCGTCGGGCGGCTGCAGTTCCTGCTGGCCTGCGCCGCCGTACTGGTGGCGGCGGTGATCCTGATGATGGTCGCGCCCGGCGGGGACGGGCCCTTCGTGGCGTTCGCCTTCGCCGCCGCCGTCGGCACGCTCGTCACCTTCGTCGCGATCACGACCGGGATGGAGCCGTCCGAGACCGCCGCGGTCTGTGCCCCCCTCGCCGTCGGGGCCCTCGCCTTCCTGCCGGGCCTGTCCACCCGCTTCGCCCGCCTCCCCGTCGGGTTCGAGCCCCCGCGCACCGCGGTCGGCGGTTACGGCGGCGACCCGGAGCCGCAGGGCCCGGTCGACGCCGAGCGGATCGCCGCCCAGGCCCGTCGCGGCCATGAACTGCTCGTCGGCCTCGTCGGCGGCTGCGCCCTGCTGGCCGTCGGCTCCGCCGCGGTGCTCGGGTTCTCCGACGACGTCTGGGGCCGGCTGCTGGCCCTGGCCACCGGCATCGCCATGCTGATGCGCGCCCACCTCTTCCGCTACACGGCGCAGGTCGGGTGCGCCCTCGCGGCCGGCCTCGGCTCGCTGGTGCTGCTGGGGCTCGGACTGTCACTGAACCCGCCCACCGAGCTCGTCGTGGCCGCTCTGAAGGGCGACGGCACGGGCCTCGACATCCGCACGGTGTGGCTGTCCGCCGCGGTCGCCGGCGTCGGCGCGGTGATCATCGCCATCGGGCTGATCGTCCCGCGCAAGGGCGTCACCCCCTTCTGGGGCCGCTTCCTGGAGATCGCGGAGACGTTCGTGCTGCTCACGCTCGTACCGCTGTGCCTGGCGGTCTTCGGGGTCTACCACTCCATCCGGGCGCTGACCTCCTGAGACGCCGGGGGCGCCGCCGAAAGCCCGCGACGGGTCCCCCGGCAGGGTGGGCGCCCTGCCGGGGCCCGGGGAGCTGGTACTCTGTGTGACGGCCGTTTGTGTACGCGATCCCCGGAGCCGGCAGGCTCTGGGTGCAGCGCCCATCGCGCCTTCGCCTCCGAGTCACGGAAGCTCCCCTGAGACCAAGACCAGGGGCACTCGCAGGCGCATCGAACACCAAGAGGAGTACCGAGTGTCTCTCGACGCCGCCACGAAGAAGCAGATCATGTCCGAGTTCGGCACCAAGGAGGGCGACACCGGCTCCCCCGAGGTCCAGGTCGCGCTGCTCTCCCGCCGCATCTCGGACCTGACCGAGCACCTCAAGACCCACAAGCACGACCACCACTCCCGCCGTGGTCTGCTGATCCTGGTCGGTCAGCGCCGCCGGCTGCTGCAGTACCTGGCCAAGAAGGACATCCAGCGCTTCCGTACGCTGGTCGACCGCCTCGGCATCCGCCGTGGTGCCGCGGGCGCCAAGTAGGACGACGTGGAGGGAGCGGTTCCCACTTCCAGGGGGCCGCTCCCTTTGCTGTACGTGCGGAGAGTCACAGACGCTTTGTAGTCTGGTCGCACAACGCAATACCGAAAACGGAATACCGAACGAGGAGGAGCGCCCCTCCGCCGCCGGTCCTCGGTAGTGGCCCCCGGAAGCCATGCCGACCGGGAGCTTCGATCGAAGACCGGCCCGCACGCAAGGCGCGCTTCTCCGCCACCGTCCTCCCGCCACGCGGGCCGGAGGACGCAGACGAGGAGATATCGCTGGTGGAGAACGAGACCCACTACGCCGAAGCCGTCATCGACAACGGCTCCTTCGGCACCCGTACGATCCGCTTCGAGACGGGCCGCCTGGCCAAGCAGGCCGCCGGTTCCGCCGTGGCGTACCTGGACGACGACACCATGGTGCTGTCGGCCACCACAGCGTCCAAGAACCCCAAGGACCAGCTGGACTTCTTCCCCCTGACGGTCGACGTCGAGGAGCGGATGTACGCCGCGGGCAAGATCCCCGGCTCCTTCTTCCGCCGTGAGGGCCGGCCGTCCGAGGACGCGATCCTGACCTGCCGCCTGATCGACCGGCCGCTGCGCCCGTCCTTCAAGAAGGGCCTGCGCAACGAGATCCAGATCGTCGAGACGATCATGGCGCTCAACCCCGACCACCTGTACGACGTGGTCGCGATCAACGCCGCCTCCTGCTCCACGCAGCTGGCCGGCCTGCCCTTCTCCGGCCCGATCGGCGGCACCCGTGTCGCGCTGATCGACGGCCAGTGGGTCGCCTTCCCGACCCACTCGGAGCTCGAGAACGCCGTGTTCGACATGGTGGTCGCGGGGCGCGTCCTGGAGGACGGCGACGTCGCGATCATGATGGTCGAGGCCGAGGCCACCGAGAAGACCGTCGAGCTCGTCAAGGGCGGTGCCGAGGCGCCGACCGAGGAGATCGTCGCCGCCGGCCTCGAGGCCGCGAAGCCCTTCATCAAGGTCCTGTGCAAGGCCCAGGCCGACCTCGCCGCCAAGGCCGCCAAGCCGACCGGCGAGTTCCCCGTCTTCCTGGAGTACCAGGACGACGTCCTGGAGGCCCTCACCGCCGCGGTCAAGAGCGAACTCACCGAGGCGCTCACCATCGCCGGCAAGCAGGAGCGCGAGGCCGAGCTCGACCGGGTGAAGGCGCTGGCCGCCGAGAAGCTCCTGCCGGAGTTCGAGGGCCGCGAGAAGGAGATCTCCGCCGCGTACCGCTCGCTGACCAAGTCCCTGGTCCGCGAGCGCGTCATCAAGGAGAAGAAGCGCATCGACGGTCGCGGCGTCACGGACATCCGTACGCTCGCCGCCGAGGTCGAGGCCATCCCGCGGGTGCACGGCTCGGCCCTGTTCGAGCGTGGCGAGACCCAGATCCTGGGCGTCACCACCCTCAACATGCTCCGTATGGAGCAGCAGCTGGACACCCTTTCCCCGGTGACCCGCAAGCGCTACATGCACAACTACAACTTCCCGCCGTACTCCGTCGGTGAGACCGGCCGCGTGGGCTCGCCGAAGCGCCGCGAGATCGGCCACGGCGCCCTCGCCGAGCGCGCCATCGTGCCGGTGCTCCCGAGCCGCGAGGAGTTCCCGTACGCGATCCGCCAGGTGTCCGAGGCCCTCGGCTCCAACGGCTCGACGTCCATGGGCTCCGTCTGCGCCTCCACCATGTCGCTGCTGAACGCCGGTGTGCCGCTGAAGGCCCCGGTCGCCGGTATCGCCATGGGACTGATCTCCCAGGAGATCGACGGCCAGACGCACTACGTCGCCCTCACCGACATCCTCGGTGCGGAGGACGCCTTCGGTGACATGGACTTCAAGGTCGCCGGCACCAAGGAGTTCGTCACCGCCCTCCAGCTCGACACCAAGCTGGACGGCATCCCGGCCTCCGTCCTGGCCGCGGCCCTCAAGCAGGCCCGTGACGCCCGCCTCCACATCCTCGACGTGATGATGGAAGCGATCGACACCCCGGACGAGATGTCCCCGAACGCCCCGCGGATCATCACCGTGAAGATCCCCGTGGACAAGATCGGCGAGGTCATCGGCCCCAAGGGCAAGATGATCAACCAGATCCAGGAGGACACCGGCGCCGAGATCACGATCGAGGACGACGGCACGATCTACATCGGTGCCGCCGACGGCCCGGCCGCCGAGGCCGCCCGCGCCACGATCAACGGCATCGCCAACCCGACCATGCCGGAGGTCGGCGAGCGCTACCTGGGCACGGTCGTCAAGACCACCACCTTCGGCGCGTTCGTCTCGCTGCTCCCGGGCAAGGACGGCCTGCTGCACATCTCGCAGATCCGCAAGCTGGCCGGCGGCAAGCGCGTGGAGAACGTCGAGGACGTGCTCGCGGTGGGCGCCAAGGTCCAGGTCGAGATCGCCGAGATCGACCAGCGCGGCAAGCTCTCCCTCATCCCCGTGATCGAGGGCGAGGACGGCGCCGAGGACGGCGAGAAGAAGGACGACGCCGACAAGTGACGTCCCGTAGTGCCAGGACGACGGCCCGCACCTCCTCGGAGGCGCGGGCCGTCGCCCGTACCCAAACGCTTCTCCGGGGCGAGCACGGCATCGGCACGGTCCGCAAGACCACCCTCCCGGGGGGACTGCGCATCGTCACCGAGACCCTGCCGTCCGTGCGCTCCGCGACCTTCGGCATCTGGGCCCATGTCGGCTCGCGCGACGAGACGCCCTCGCTGAACGGCGCCACCCACTATCTCGAGCACCTCCTCTTCAAGGGCACGCACAGGCGCTCCGCCCTCGACATCTCCGCCGCCGTCGACGCGGTCGGCGGCGAGATGAACGCCTTCACGGCGAAGGAGTACACCTGCTACTACGCGCGGGTGCTCGACACGGACCTGCCGCTGGCGATCGATGTCGTCTGCGACATGCTCACCGGCTCGCTGATCCTCGACGAGGACGTGGACGCCGAGCGCGGCGTCATCCTCGAGGAGATCGCGATGACCGAGGACGACCCCGGCGACGTCGTGCACGACCTTTTCGCGCGCACCATGTTCGGTGACACCCCCCTCGGCCGCCCCGTCCTCGGCACCGTCGACACGATCAACGCACTGAACCGCTCGCAGATCACCCGCTTCTACCGCAAGCACTACGACCCGACCCATCTGGTCGTCGCCGCGGCGGGCAACATCGACCACGCGACCGTGGTGCGGCAGGTCCGCAGGGCCTTCGAGCAGGCCGGCGCCCTGACCCGCACGGACGCCCGGCCCGTCGCCCCGCGCGACGGCCGGCGGAAGCTGCGGACCGCAGGCCGTGTGGAGGTCCTCGACCGCCGCACCGAGCAGGCGCACGTCGTCCTCGGCATGCCCGGCCTCGCCCGTACCGACGACCGGCGCTGGGCGCTCGGAGTGCTGAACACCGCGCTCGGCGGTGGTATGTCCTCGCGGCTGTTCCAGGAGGTCAGGGAGAAGCGCGGCCTTGCGTACAGCGTGTACTCGTACACCTCGGGCTTCGCCGACTGCGGACTCTTCGGCGTCTACGCCGGCTGCCGCCCCAACCAGGTCCACGACGTGCTGAAGATCTGCCGCAACGAGCTCGACCGGGTCGCCGGCGAGGGACTGCCCGACGACGAGATCGACCGTGCCATCGGCCAGCTCTCCGGCTCGACCGTCCTCGGTCTGGAGGACACCGGCGCGCTCATGAACCGCATCGGCAAGAGCGAGCTGTGCTGGGGTGCCCAGATGTCCGTCGACGACATGCTGGCGAACATAGCCGCGGTCACCCCCGACGACGTCCGCGCGGTCGCCAGGGAGGTCCTGGGGCAGCGGCCCTCGCTGTCGGTCATCGGCCCGCTGAAGGACAAGCAGGCCGACCGCCTGCACACATCAGTCTCGTAGTCCCCGCCGTCCCGTTGTCCCGTAGAGAGAGCAGAGCAATGAGCAAGCTGCGCGTGGCCGTCCTCGGTGCCAAGGGCCGCATCGGTTCCGAGGCCGTGCGGGCCGTCGAAGCCGCCGCCGACATGGAACTCGTCGCGGCACTGGGCCGGGGCGACAAGCTGGAGACCCTCGTCGAGACCGGCGCCCAGGTGGCCGTCGAACTGACCACCCCTGCCTCGGTCATGGGCAACCTCGACTTCTGTGTGCGCCACGGCATCCACGCAGTCGTCGGCACCACCGGCTGGACCGACGAGCGTCTCACGCATCTGCGGACGTCGCTGGCGGCCTCGCCGGAGACCGGGGTGCTGATCGCACCCAACTTCTCCATCGGCGCCGTCCTCACCATGAAGTTCGCCGCCCAGGCCGCCCGCTGGTTCGAGTCGGTCGAGGTCGTGGAACTGCACCACCCGAACAAGGCGGACGCTCCGTCCGGCACCGCCACCCGTACGGCGCAGCTGATCGCCGCGGCTCGCGCCGAGGCCGGATGCGCCCCGCAGCCGGACGCCACGGTGACCGCCCTCGACGGCGCGCGCGGCGCGGACGTCGACGGGGTTCCGGTGCACGCCGTACGGCTGCGCGGCCTGCTCGCCCACCAGGAGGTGCTGCTCGGCGGCGAGGGCGAGACCCTCACCATCCGCCACGACTCCCTGCACCACAGCAGCTTCATGCCGGGCATCATCCTCGGGGTGCGCCGGGTCGTGGACACGCCCGGGCTGACCTTCGGCCTCGAGAACTACCTCGATCTCGGCTGAGGATCCCCGTGCGCGCCAAGATCACGTACTTCGTCACGGCCGCCGTCCTGGTCGTCTATTTCGTCCTGGTCGGCAGCCGGGGCGTGCTGCTCATCGAGCACGGCACCCCGCTCACCGTGACCTTCGGCGTGGCGGTGCTGATCCTGCCGGTGATCGGCCTGTGGTTCCTCTGGAAGAACACCCAGTTCGTGAGGAAGGCCAACGCGCTGGCGGCGGAACTCGACGCCGAGGGCGCACTGCCCGTCGACGAGCTGGTCCGTACGCCCGGTGGGCGCATCGATCGCGACTCCGCCGACGCCGTCTTCGCCAGGCGCCGTGCGGAGACCGAGGACTCGCCCGACGACTGGCGCTGCTGGTTCCGGCTCGCGGTCGCCTACCACGACGCGAGGGACACCCCGCGGGCCCGCAAGGCGATGCAGCGCGCGATCGCGCTCCACGAGGGAAGGCCGTTCGCGGGCTGACGCGGCTCCTCCGGCGTCGTCCGGGCCTGACCCGGGCCCGTTCGGTGGTGGCCCACCTGAACCGGTGGGTGGCGCGGGATCGGCACCGCGCACAGCGCCGCCCCGCCTCCGAGCGGCTGATCGGGCCGGGCGTGGAACGGCAGCGGGCCGGGCCGCCGCCCGACAGGGGGGGGCGTGAGAAGCGGGCTCTTGAGCGCGGGGCGACGGGACGGGCTCAGCGGCGCGGGCCGTACTCCGCGCCCCACGCCTCGATGGTGTCGGCCGCGCGGTCGAACGCCTCGACCCGCGACAGGAAGTCACCGTTGTGATCGGTGAGCAGTGTGAGCGGCTCGTCCCCGTCCCGGACGAGCACCAGCGCCTGGCCCTGGACCGTACGCGGCAGCCCGAGCCACCGGACCGGCTGCTGCACGGTCCGCAGAGTCTTCACCTTCGCCCATGGGAGCGTGGTGGTCGAGACCACGGCCACGTGCCGCAGTCCGTGCCGGCTCACCCATGTGCCCATGCGCAGGATGCGCAGCGCGCCGCAGATGAGCAGCGCGGCGGTGCCGATACAGACCGCCGCTCCGGACAGCGCACCGGCGAAGGCGATGACCATGGCCGCGAGCAGTACGAACGAGGCCAGCAGCAGGAGCAGCGCCGCCCCGCCGACCCGCCAGGGGCCGGGACGGTACGGCCGTCGCCACAGATCGTGATCATCGAACGGCAGGGCGACATCGTCGTCTGCGGCGTCAAAGGCACGGTCTGCCGTCAGAAAGGGCAGGGGCACGGCTGGTCCTCACTCGTCACCACTTCGGGGTTGTGACCGGTGAGGCTACCGAGGCAGCCGAGGACCGGCCACTCCAGGGGGGCCATGGGGGTGCTTCCCGGCGGATCGGCCGGGGCGGGGGGTCAGCGACCCTCGTCCTGGGCCTGACTCGGGGCCTTGGGGGAGACCGGGGCCTCCAGCGCCGGGAGCCCGAAGAGCAGGGACCCGACCAGCCCGCTCACCACGGTCAGACCGATCAGCGTACGCCCGACGAGCTGGGATGCGCTGGGCCGCCGCCGGGGCGGCGGGGCCACATTGCTGCGGAATCGGTCGGCCTCGGCGACGAACGCGAACGGAACGGCTTCTCGCCGGCGGAACATGGAGCAGCCCCCTCGGGGTGTGTGACGAAACACGGCTACTGGTACAGACGCGTATAACCGGAGTTTGGTGCCCGAATCCAGCGAATCGGCCGGGGCGGTAACCGGGACGGTCCGCCCCCGCTCATCGTTGTAACGAGCGACCGTAGAGAATGGTCGCCGCCCGTGCGACGCGACTGGAAGGACCCCCGCCGGTGACCCGGAACCCCGACGACATCAAGCCCAGCTTCCGCAGCGATGTCACAGTCGAGCTGGTGAAGCACACCGCCGGCGACTCCGACGTGCTCTGGGCGGCCCGGGTCTCCACCGCGGGCGAGCAGTCGCTGGACGAGCTCTCCAAGGACCCGGAACGGTCGAAGGGCCTGATCAACTACCTGATGCGGGACCGTCACGGCAGCCCCTTCGAGCACAACTCGATGACCTTCTTCATCAGCGCCCCGATCTTCGTCTTCCGCGAGTTCATGCGCCACCGGGTCGGCTGGTCGTACAACGAGGAGTCCGGCAGGTACCGGGAGCTCCAGCCGGTCTTCTACGTGCCGGACGAGTCGCGCAAGCTGGTGCAGGAGGGCCGTCCCGGCAAGTACGTCTTCGTGGAGGGCACCCAGGCCCAGCAGGAGCTGACCGGACGGGTGATGGCGGACTCGTACCGCCAGGCGTACGAGGCCTACCAGGAGATGCTCGACGCCGGTGTGGCCCGCGAGGTCGCCCGCTCGGTCCTGCCGGTCGGTCTCTACTCGTCGATGTACGCGACCTGCAACGCCCGCTCGCTGATGCACTTCCTGGGGCTGCGCACCCAGCACGAGATGGCCAAGGTCCCGTCCTTCCCGCAGCGGGAGATCGAGATGGTCGGCGAGAGGATGGAGGAGCACTGGGCCAGGCTCATGCCCCTGACCTACGTGGCCTTCAATGCCAATGGCCGGGTGGCCCCGTAGGGCACAGATGTACGGTCAGCCTTACTAGGTGTCCGTATTGCGGCGTTTCGAGAAGTTCATCTAGGCTGATCAAACGGACCCGGCACTGCTTGAACCCCCGAGCAGGCAGTGCCGGGCTCCACTGAGCAGGGATACGTCACGTCCCCCAAGGGGACCCTCCGCGCCGGGCAGCGAGTAGCGTGTTACCCATGGCACCGATCTCGACTCCGCAGACCCCCTTCGGGCGGGTCCTCACCGCCATGGTCACGCCGTTCACGGCGGACGGCGCGCTCGACCTCGACGGCGCGCAGCGGCTCGCCACCCACCTGGTGGACGCAGGCAACGACGGCCTGATCATCAACGGCACCACCGGTGAGTCCCCGACCACCAGCAACGCGGAGAAAGACCAGCTCGTCCGGGCCGTCCTCGAGGCGGTGGGCGACCGGGCGCACGTGGTCGCCGGGGTCGGTACCAACGACACCCGACACAGCATCGAACTGGCACGTGCCGCCGAGCGCGCAGGCGCGCACGGCCTGCTGGCCGTCACCCCCTACTACAACAAGCCCCCGCAGGAGGGGCTGTACCGGAACTTCACGGCCATCGCCGACAGCACCGGACTCCCGGTGATGCTGTACGACATCCCCGGCCGCAGCGGCGTTCCCATCGACACCGAGACGATCGTGCGCCTGGCCGACCACCCGCGGATCGTCGCCAACAAGGACGCCAAGGGCGATCTCGGCCGTGCCAGCTGGGCCATCGCCCGAAGCGGACTCGCCTGGTACTCGGGCGACGACATGCTCAACCTGCCACTGCTGTCCGTCGGCGCCATCGGCTTCGTCTCCGTGGTCGGCCACGTCGTCACCCCGGAACTCCGTGCCCTGGTCGATGCCTACACCGCGGGCGACGTGCAGAAGGCGACCGAGATCCACCAGAAGCTGCTCCCCGTCTTCACGGGCATGTTCCGCACCCAGGGCGTCATCACCACCAAGGCCGCGCTCGCCCTCCAGGGCCTGCCCGCGGGCCCGCTGAGGCTCCCGCTCGTCGAGCTCAGCGAGGCCGAGACAGCTCAGCTGAAGATCGATCTCGCGGCCGGCGGGGTACAGCTGTAACCACAGACTTCACAACTGAATACGTCCGACTGAACACAAATGACCGGACGACAACAGCAAGTGCACGAATGTCATGCGCGCCACGTGCCCAAGCGGTACGTGGCGCGCGTCGTGAGGAGAGTCTTTTGAGTCATCCGCATCCCGAACTCGGCGCTCCGCCGAAGCTCCCCAAGGGTGGCCTGCGCGTCACACCACTCGGCGGTCTCGGTGAGATCGGCCGCAACATGACCGTCTTCGAGTACGACGGCCGGATCCTGATCGTCGACTGCGGTGTCCTCTTTCCCGAGGAGGAGCAGCCCGGCGTGGACCTGATCCTGCCGGACTTCACCACCCTCGTGGACCGCCTGGACGACGTCGAGGGAATCGTGCTCACGCACGGTCACGAGGACCACATCGGCGGTGTGCCCTATCTGCTACGCCTCAAGCCGGACATCCCGCTGATCGGCTCCAAGCTGACCCTCGCGCTGATCGAGGCCAAGCTCCAGGAGCACCGCATCCGCCCGTACACCCTCGAGGTCGCCGAGGGGCAGCAGGAGCACGTCGGCCCGTTCGGCTGCGAGTTCATCGCGGTCAACCACTCCATCCCGGACGCGCTCGCGGTGGCCATCCGCACACCCGCGGGCATGGTCGTGCACACGGGCGACTTCAAGATGGACCAGCTCCCGATGGACGGACGCCTGACGGACCTGCATGCGTTCGCACGCCTGAGCGAGGAGGGCATCGACCTCCTGCTGTCCGACTCCACCAACGCCGAGGTCCCCGGCTTCGTCCCCGCCGAGCGGGACATCTCGAACGTGCTGCGCGGTGTCTTCGCGAACGCCAGGAAGCGCATCATCGTCGCGAGCTTCGCCAGCCACATCCACCGTGTACAGCAGATCCTGGACGCGGCCCACGAGTACGGTCGCAAGGTCGCCTTCGTCGGCCGGTCCATGGTTCGCAACATGGGTATCGCCCGCGATCTCGGGTACCTCAAGGTGCCGTCCGGGCTCGTGGTGGACGTCAAGACGCTCGACGACCTGCCCGACGACAAGGTCGTTCTGATCTGTACGGGTTCGCAGGGCGAGCCGATGGCGGCGCTGTCCCGTATGGCCAACCGGGACCACCAGATCCGGATCGTGCAGGGCGACACGGTGATCCTGGCGTCCTCGCTGATCCCGGGCAACGAGAACGCGGTCTACCGCGTGATCAACGGGCTCAGCCGCTGGGGCGCCAACGTCGTCCACAAGGGCAACGCCAAGGTCCACGTCTCCGGCCACGCCTCCGCCGGCGAGCTGCTGTACTTCTACAACATCTGCAGGCCGAAGAACCTCATGCCGGTCCACGGCGAGTGGCGCCACCTCCGCGCCAACGCCGAGCTCGGGGCCCTGACGGGCATTCCCAAGGACCGCATCGTCATCGCCGAGGACGGAGTCGTCGTCGACCTGGTGGACGGCAAGGCCAGGATCAGCGGCAAGGTCCAGGCGGGATACGTGTACGTCGACGGCCTCTCCGTCGGCGATGTCACCGAGGCCTCCCTCAAGGACCGCCGCATCCTCGGGGAGGAGGGCATCATCTCGGTCTTCGTCGTCGTCGACTCCACGACCGGGAAGGTCGTGGGCGGGCCGAACATCCACTCCCGCGGCTCCGGCATCGAGGACGGCGCCTTCGACGCGGTGATCCCCAAGATCGAGGAAGCCATCCAGAAGTCCGCCGCCGACGGCGTCGCCGAGCCCCACCAGCTGCAGCAGCTCATCCGTCGCACGATCGGCAAGTGGGTCTCCGACACCTACCGCCGCCGGCCGATGATCCTGCCGGTCGTCGTGGAGGTCTGACGACCCGTCGACCGAGTACTGGAGCGGGGCGGCCTCGATTTGCATCGGGCCGCCCCGCTCCAGTACGTTGGCGTCTCCGCCCGAGGGAAACCGACGCGCCG
The DNA here is from genome assembly GCF_040656535.1 of Streptomyces sp. NPDC049887. Taxonomy (NCBI): domain Bacteria; kingdom Bacillati; phylum Actinomycetota; class Actinomycetes; order Kitasatosporales; family Streptomycetaceae; genus Streptomyces; species Streptomyces sp. NPDC049887. The sequence goes on from NZ_JBFAMM010000014.1 coordinate 201,276, forward strand.
ATGTGTGCTCGAAAGGTCCCCACAACGGGGCGGGAAATCCGACTCAGAATCTCTGATAAAGTCGGACGCGCCGAAAGGCAGCCGAAAGGCGAAAGGCCCTCCAACGGCCACTGGAAATGAATTCCGAACCGGGAACGGAACGGAAATCGGATCTGGTAGGGTTGGAAACACCGAA
>NZ_JBFAMM010000015.1:0-9720 GCF_040656535.1 Streptomyces sp. NPDC049887
CCGGCGCCCGCGACGGACCTCCGACCGCCCCCGCCGCGTCCCGCGGCGGGGGCGGTCGCGTCGCACGGGCCCGCCCGAACGGGACGAGGGGCGGTCGGGCCGTGGGGTCCCGCCGTCGTGTTCAGCGGGGACGGGGCGTCGGGCGGCCGGGAGGCGCCCCGTAATCTGTGCGACGTGAAGCCCGCGACCCGAATGATCCTCATAGCCGCCCCCGTGGCCGTCGCCGCATCCGTGATCCTCGGCGTCGGCAGCGAGGACGAGATCCCGCTCGCCGACCGGCCGCGGCAGGAGCAGAAGACGACGGCCCCCGCACAGAACCCGCTCAAATCGGGCACGGCGGCCGAGCGGCGGGCGCTGGAGGCCAGGATCGCGAAGATGCCCGCGGGGCTCGCGGATCCCGCCAAGAAGGAGATCGCCGCACGGCTGGTGTCCACCGCCGAGCACTCCACCCTGAACTGGCGCGGCCAGTACGACGCCATCGAGGACCTCGGCGACGGCAACGGATACACCGCCGGCATCATCGGTTTCTGCTCCGGCACCAACGACATGCTGCAGCTGGTCGAGGCCTACACCGCCGAGCACCCCGACAACGGGCTGGCCCCCTACCTCCCCGCGCTCAGGGAGGTCGACGGCACCGACTCGCACGAGGGGCTGGGCCCCGGCTTCACCGACGCCTGGGCCGCGGAGGCGGGTAAGCCGGCCTTCCGCGCCGCGCAGGACGCCGCCCGTGACCGGATCTACTTCGACCCCGCCGTCCGGCTCGCCAAGATGGACGGCCTCGGCACGCTCGGCCAGTTCATCTACTACGACGCGATGCTGCTGCACGGCCCGGGCCTCGAACGCGACGGCTTCTACGGCATCCGCCAGGCGGCCATGAAGAAGGCCAGGACGGCCGCGGAGGGCGGCGCGGAGAGGAAGTACCTGAACGCCTTCCTCGACGAGAGCCGTTCGGCCACGCGGGCCCGTACCGGTCCCGGCAAGCGCGACACCTCGCGCATCGACACGGCGCAGCGGGTGTTCCTGCGCAACGGGAACATGGGGCTGACGGCGCCGTTGGAGTGGCGGATGTACGGGGAGTCGTTCCGCATCCCGGCCGCGCCGGACCTCACCAGTCGGCCACCCGGTAGTCCTTGAGGAAGACCCCGGACACCGGCGCACCCGCCTCGCCCCGCACGATCGGGTCGTACACGCGGGCCGCACCGTCCACGATGTCGAGCGGCGTGCGGGTACCGGCCGCGGCGATCCGCGCCTTCCGCGGGGCCGGGTTCTCGTCGGTGATCCATCCCGTGTCCACGCTGCACATGTGCACGCCCTGCGCGGCGAGTTCGTGCGCGCTCGTACGGGTCAACATGTTGAGGGCCGCCTTCGCCATGTTGGTGTGGGGATGGCCGCCGGTCTTGTTGCGCACGGCGAACCGCCCCTCGACGGCGGACACGTTGACGATGTAGCGACGCGGTCGCGGCGAGGCGAGCAGCAGCGGAAGCAGCCGGTCGCACAGCAGCGCCGGGGCGACGGAGTTGACGAGCTGCACCTCGAGGACTTCGGCCGGGTCGAGCTCGCCGATCCGCGCGGACCAGGAGTTGGCGGCCGAGAGGTCGGGCAGCAGCCCGGCCTCGTCGGCACCGGGGAACACGAGGTCGAGCGGGGTGGACCGGCCGGCGGTGACGGCCGCCGGCGCGTACCCGGGAGCGGTCAGCACGCCCGCCGGACGCTCGCCGCCCTCACCGGAGGCGAGCAGCGCGTACGACTCCGGCGGCCGGCGTATCGTCTGCGCGGCGTTGTTGACGAGTACGTCGAGCGGATCGCCGTCGTCCCGCAGCCGGTCGCACAGTCCGAGGACCTGGCGCGGGTCGCGCAGGTCGATCGCGACGACGGTGAGCCGGTCGATCCATTCCCCGCTGCCCGGCACGGCCCGGAAGCGGCGCAGGGCGTCGTTCGGGAAGCGACTGGTGACCAGCACCTGCGCGCCGTCCCGCAGCATCATCAGGGCCAGTTGGAAGCCGATCTTCACCCGGCCGCCGGTGAGCAGGACCCGCCGGCCGGACAGGTCGGTGCGCAGCGTCCGCCGCCCGGCGTTGTCACTCGCGCAGGCGGGGCAGAGCCGGTGGTAGAAGGCGTCGGCCTGTCGGTAGGGCGACTTGCAGACATAGCAGTGACGGGGCTTCAGGTAGGTGCCCACCGTGCCGCGGCGCGACTTCAGCGCGGCGTCCTCACGGCGGTCGGAGGCGCCTGTCGCGGTGGCGGCGGTGAGCAGGGCATCGGCCTCGGAACGTGTCTTCCGGCGGGCCTTGCGGCGCTTGTTGCGGCTCTCCCGGGCGAAGGCCGCGGCGATCTCCTCGCCGCGCATCCGCACCGGATCCTCCAGCGGAAGGCCGCGCAGCCGCTCCACCAGGCGGCCGAGAGCCGCCAGTTCCTCGTCCGTGACCATGCCGTCCGGGACGGCCGGGGTCGTGCCCGGCGTCGTCGCGTGCATCTGCTTCATGCGCAGGTGATCGTAGTCGGCGCCGGCCGGCACCGGCACGCTGATTTCCACTCACCCGGGAGGCGTGCGGCCCCGCCTGACGCCGCCGGCCGAGCCGCGAGGGCGGTCCGTCACCGCCCGTCGCGCGCGGCCCCGAGTCCCCGACGGCCTCGCCCGCCGTGCCGGACCCGCCCGCCCGCCCGCCGGGACCGCTACCCGTGGCGCCGCATCCCGGAGCGCCGCAGCCTGCCGCGCTCCTTCTCCGAGAGGCCGCCCCAGACTCCGAAGCGCTCGTCGTTGGCGAGTGCGTACTCCAGGCACGCCACACGGCCTTCGCAGGCGCCGCACAGCTGCTTCGCCTCGTGGGTGGAGGAGCCGGGGGCCGGGAAGAAGAACTCGGGGCCGACCTGGGCGCAGAGGGCGGTCTCCTGCCAGGAGAGTGCCTGGTCGGGGGCGGGAGTGGTGCTCTTCATGGGCATGGTCGACAGGCTGCCCCGCGGTGATAAACGGCATGTCAATGAACGATCAACGTCCGCGTTTCGGCCACCCCGCCCCGGGGGGCCGTCCGGTCGGCGGGCGGCGCGTTCACGCGGCGTTCGCCGCGCCCGCGCTCTTCACCGCGGTCTCGATCACCGCGAAGCGGGCTCCGTACGGGTCCGCGAGTTTCGCGACGCGGCCGACGTCCTCCAGGTCGATCGGCGGGGTGCGGACCGTACCGCCGAGCTCCTCCGCCTTCGCCGATGTCGCGTCGGTGTCGGTGACCTCGAAGTACGGCAGCCAGTACGGTCCTCCGGCCGCCTCCACCGGGTCGGTCTCCAGTGGGACGAGGCCGGCGAACATCGCGTCCTCCCCCGCGCCGGCCGGGTTCACGGTGAGGTACGTGTCACCACCGGGGGCGGGCACGGCGAACTCGTCCCAGCCGAAGACGGAACGGTAGAACGCGAGGGCCGCGCCCGGGTCCGGGGTGCAGAGCTCGGCCCAGCACAGCGAGCCGGTCTCGTTCACGACGCCGAGCCCCTTGCCGGTGCCCGGCTGCCAGGTGGCGAAGCCCACGCCCGCCGGGTCGGTGAAGTGGGCCATGCGGCCGAGGTCCCGCAGGTCCGCCGGTCCGTGGGTCACGGTGCCGCCTCCGTTCGTCACCCGTTCGGCGGTGTCGTCGGCGTTCGGCGACTGGAAGTAGAGGGTCCAGCGGGCCGCGCCCCGCTCCGGGGGCACGGTCATGACGCCCGCCGCGGTCCTCCCGTCGAGTTCGAACAGGCCGTAGCCGCCGGCCTCGGGACCCGGGGAGCGGAACGTCCAGCCGAACAGGTCGCCGTAGAAGGACGCCGCACCCCCGAGGTCAGGGCTGCCGAGGTCGAGCCAGTTCGGGGAGCCGGTGAGATAGCGGGTGGTGAGCATGGGCCGTCGCTCCTTCGTGGGCGGCCGGGGGCCGCCGCGGGACGTCGCGCGGCGCTCCCGGGCCTCGGCGTCGGGACCCGGCGTCGTGCCTCGTCCCTGGTGACTGTGCGGCCGACCCCACCGAGTGTGCGCCCGCTCCCCGTCCCCCGCACCCGGGGCGGCCGCCGGACCACCGCCCTCCCCCGAGCGGCACCCCTTCCGTGGCAGGCGCCGGTTGGCCATCCGGTCCGTGTGGGGCGGACCGGACGGCTACCGGGTCCGTGTGCGCACGGGCGAAGGGGTGGACGCCGCCGTGCGATGTCCCGGGATCGGCGAGACACTGCCGCGCGGCGAGGACGAGGGGCGCTCGGGCATCCCGTCGCGGAGTCGTCCCCCGCGGCGTCGCCCTCCGTCCCGTGCGATCACTCGTGCCGGTGGTCCGGCCGTGTGGCCGCCGCGCAGCGGCCGTGCGCTGCGGCAGGGTGGACGGATGCACCCCCGCATCAGGCCCCTCACCCTCGCCGTACTCCTCGCCGCGACCGGTCTCGTCACGACGGGCTGCGTCTCCGTGCCCGGGACACCGCCGCCACCGGCGCCAGGCCCCGCGCCGGCCGGAGCGCCCTCGCCCGCTTCCCTCTCCCCGGAGCGCCGGGCGGAACAGGCACCTGCCCATGCCGAACTCGCCTCCACCGGACCGGAGGAGTCGGCGCGGTCCCGGCCCGCGGACGACCGGGCCGGGGGCGACGGAAGGCGGGACAAGGCACCCGAGCCGGGGCGGGCGGAGGCTCCCCGGGCACACCACGGGCATGCGGCCGCTCCGGAGCGGCGGGCGCGCGGTGAGCGGGAAGGCACCCGGGCGGCGGAGAAGGCCGCGCCGCCGCGCAAGCACGGGAGGCACGCGACGGTCACCGGGGTGCGACCGCCCCGTCCGCGGACGGACTACGGCATGGGCGATCTCTGCCGGGCCTCGGACGGCGTCGCGGACCCGTCCCTCGTCGCCGTGTGCCGCGCGAACTACGGCCGCTGAGGAGCCGCCGCGAAAGGCTCGCGGCTGAACGCCGCCGGTGCCCCGTGCCCACCCGAGCCCGTGTGCCTGACGAGCACACGGTCCCGCGCGGCCCCGATGGGCCGCGCGGGACCGCCACGCCTGCGCGGGGGCCTCGTCCGCGTTCCCGCACAGGCCGTCACCGGGCCGCCCCGTCCGGGGCCGCCGTCCCGCCGACGTCACTCCGCCCCCGACACCCGATCCGCGTCAACACCCTCGCCGCAGCACACCGTTCGACGTGCTGTCGGACCGCCCTCCGCACCCCGGCGCCGGGAGGTCCGGCACGGTGGAACGGACGGGCGGGCAGAGCGAGCCGGGAAGCGGACTGCTCGGCACTCAGTGCTCGTGAGCCGAGGGCGCGCCCGGGGAACGCACCGTCCCCGAAACGCCTTTCGCCCCGTCCGTCGCGCCGGGTGACGCCGGGACCGCCGGGTGGTGCGGCTCGTATCCCGGGATCGTGCCGTCCGGCTTGGCCACCAGGAAGAGTCCCGCCATCCCCATGTCCGAATGGCTCTGCACATGGCAGTGGTACATCCACGCGCCCGCGCCCACGCCCTCACCCGCGATGATCTGGAAGCCGAAGGAGTCCGCCGGTCCGGTGATCTTGTTGTCGACGATCCGGGACGGGTCGTCGGGTCCGGTCAGCAGACCGGTCCTGTTGTCCGCCCAGCGATGACCGTGCACATGAAAGGTGTGGTAGTACTCGCCGTGCGTGATCATGACGATCTCGACCCGGTCGCCGACGGTCGCCCGGAAGTCCGGGCTCTGGTGCCCCGGCCTGTTGTTGATCGTCAGGTCGTTGAAGACGATCGTGAACTGCTTGTCCGGCAGCAGGTCGCCCTTCCTGCGCACCACGACCGGCCCGTACAGCCCCTTGCGGATGCCGCCGGTACCGTGGTCCGTGCCCACCACATGGTCGTGGTAGTGCCAGTAGCCCGCGCTGCCCGCCCGCCAGGTGCCGTCCTTGCGCCGACCAGGGGCGTGGGTGCGCCAGGTGTAGGTGCGGGTGGCGCCCGGTTCGACGTGGCTCCTGCTCGCCCGGGTGCCGTCGCTGGCGATGTCGTAGTCAACGCCGTGGACATGGAGGCCGGCCGGCACGTCCATGGTGTTCTCGAACTCGATGTGCAGGGTGTCCCCCTCGACGAGCTCGATCATCGGACCGGGAATCGTCGCCTTGCCCTTCTCCTGGCCGTACCCCATCTGACCGTCCGCCAGTTTCTCGGCGTACAGCTTGAGATGGCGCACCTGGCCGCCGGCCGGGGTGGTCCTCGGTGCGCCCTCGGCGGAGGTCGCGGCGGGCGCGGTGGCGAGGGACAACGATGTCATACCGGTTGCAGCGACCGCGCCACCCGCCAGCAGGCGCCGGTTGAAGCCCCGTCTGTCCATGTGAACTCCCCAGTGCCGTAAGCGAAATTGGGTTGGGCCGGGCACACGGTAGTCGGCTGATCCTGGTTTCTCCACACCCAGGACAAAGTTCGTCGAGTTGCGGCCATCTCTATTGGCGGTACGCCGAAAGAGGTCTAGCTTCACGGCTGTTGCTGTGACCAACGAGGGGTGGGTGACCACATGCACCGCGCACCACATCACCGGTCGAGAACCCGGCGCGGAACGGCGGCGGCGCTGCTGGCCGGAGCGATGGCCGCGACGCTGCTGGGCGGGACCTCCGCGACGGCCGGACCCGCGCCGGATCCACGATCGCCCGGGACGACAACGTTGTCCCTGCCATCGCCACCGGGCGGCGCCAACGTACGGGTGCTCGTCTTCCATGCCTCGGCCGGCCAGGAGCCGCCGACCGTCGACGCCGGAATCGCGGCCATCGAGCAGATAGGGCTGACGGGCCCCGCGGCGGGCCGGTTCCGCACCGAGGCCACGGACGACGCCTCCGTCTTCACCAACGCCAAAAGGCTCGGCCGGTACAACGCCGTGGTCTTCCTGACCGGCGGCGGGGACGTGCTCGACCCCGAGCAGGAGGCGGGCCTGGAGGCGTACATGGAGGCGGGCGGCGGTTTCGTCGGCATCCACGACGCCGCCCGTACCGAGCCGTACTCGGACTGGTTCACCGGACTCGTGGGCGCCCGGCCCACCACCTCGCCGGCCGCCGTCCAGCGCGCGGTCGTCGAGGTCGGTGACCGGCTCCACCCGGCGACCAAGAGCCTCCCGCTGAACTGGAAGCGGCCCGACAAGTGGCTCAACTGGTCGGTGAACCCGTCCGGTTCGGTCCACACCGTCGCCCGGGTGAAGGAGAACTCGTACCAGCCCGGCCAGGGCGCCAACGGCTGGGACCACCCCGTGTCCTGGTGCCGGGACTACGACGGCGGCCGCTCCTTCTACACCGGCATGGGCGGGACGGCCGACTCGTTCGCCGAGACCGACTTCCGGGACCATCTGCGCGGCGCGCTGGCCTGGACCTCCCGCACCTCGCAGGCCGACTGCAAGGCCACCGTCACCGCCAACTACACGGCGCAGCGGGTGACCCGGCCCAACCAGCCCGGCCGGAACGACCAGATCGGCGAGCCGCACGGCCTGGTCGCCGCCCCCGACGGGCGGATCCTGTACATCGGGCGCGGCGGCGCGGACTCGTCCCAGCCGGTCGTGACCGACTGGAACAACCCCGACATCGGCAAGGGCAAGGGCGAGATCCACGTCTACGAGCCGAAGACGGAGAAGGTGACCCTCGCGGGCGCGCTCACGGTCTTCGGCAACAAGGGCGGCGGTGACGAGCTCACCAAGAACGAGGAGGGGCTCCTCGGCATCGAGCTCGACCCGGAGTTCCAGACCAACGGCTGGGTGTACCTGCACTACACACCGCACTCGCGGATCGACCGCGACACGCACATGGCGGAGCGGTACGTCTCCCGCTTCACCCTCGACCCCGCCACCAACAAGCTGGACACGGCGAGCGAGAAGGTGCTGCTGAAGTGGCCGGTGCAGATCCACAGCTGCTGCCATTCGGGCGGCGGGATGGCCTTCGACTCCAAGGGCAACCTCTACATCGCCACCGGTGACAACAACTCGTCCGGCTTCAGCTCGGGTTACTCGGGAAACAACCCTCAGCCGAACTTCAAGGGCGTGTCTTTCGCCGACGCGCGGCGCACCGCGGGCAACACCAACAACCTCAACGGCAAGATCCTGCGGATCCACCCCGAGGACGACGGGACGTACACCCTCCCCGAGGGCAACCTCTTCACCGGCGAGGAGCCGGACGAGGGCGGCGGCAAGACCCGCGGCGAGATCTATGTGATGGGCGTGCGCAACCCGGCGCGGATCTTCGTCGACAGGACGACCGACATCCTGTACGCGGGCTGGGTCGGCCCGGACGCCGGTTCGCCGTCGACGACGTGGGGGCCGGCCAAGTACGACACGTTCGCCGCGATCACGAAGGCGGGCAACCACGGCTGGCCGTTCTGCATGGGCAACAACCAGCCCTACCGGGACCGCAATCTGCCCGACCCGAGCGTGCCGCTCGGCTGGTACGACTGCGCCAGGCCGAAGAACGAGTCGCCGAACAACGACGGCCTGGTGAACCTGCCGCCGGTGACGCCGAACACGATCTGGTACTCGCCGCAGGGCGGCGGTCCGGACTACCCGCGCGACGCGGCCGGTGTGCCCAGCTACAAGGTGGAGGAGCAGAAGCTGCTGCTGCCGTGGCTGAAGGGCGGCGGTCAGGCGACCATGAACGGCCCGGTGTACCGGTTCGACGACGCGACGGGCGACCCAGCCGTGCGCTGGCCCGCGTACTGGGACGGCAAGTGGTTCGTCGGCGACTTCTACGACGGCGACCAGCCGCGGCACGCGGTGCTGACCGATCCGAAGACGGTCGGCAAGGGCGGGCTGCCGGTGCACGCCGAGTCCCTGAAGAAGATCGTCCCGGTCGGCACGGACGGCATCCGCAACCTGATGGACTGGAAGTTCGCCCCGGACGGTTCGCTGTACGTGCTGGACTACGGGCGCGGCTTCTTCACCTCCGATTCCAGGTCCGCGCTGTGGCGCGTGACGTACAAGGGCGGCGGCCCGACCCCGGCCGCCGATCAGCTCGCGAGGAAGGCGGCGCAGCAGTGAGACCATTCCGGCAGGGACAGCTCCGGCTGTGGACGGCGCTGCTGGGCGCGCTCGTGACGGTGCTCGGGCTGACCTCGACCGTCGCCCACGGGCGGGCCGGCGAGCGGGAGGCGGACACCGCCGCGGCCCAGACGCTCACCTGGACGGCGGGCGACCCGATCGACCGCTATCTGTCGTTCCCGACTACCGCGGTGGCGGGCCCGACGACCATCGTCTTCGAGAACAGCACGGCGACCGGCAACACCACCGGGATGCCGCACACCCTGTCCTTCGACGTGTCCGATCCCGAGTACAACAACGACGTCCCCCTGAACATCCTGGCGAACCCCAACGACGACCAGGGCGGCAAGCACTCGGCCGAGGTCACGCTGACGCCGGGCCGGTACCGCTTCCACTGCACCATCCCCGGCCACGGCCAGATGCAGGGCATCCTCACGGTGACCGACCCGGGCGGTGAGGACACGACGGCGCCGGAGACCTCCGCGAAGGTCGAGGGCGAGAAGAACCCCGAGGGCGCCTACATCGGCCACGCCACGGTGACCCTGGCGGCGACCGACGCCGGTTCGGGCGTGGACAGGATCGAGTACGCGCTGGGCGCGGACGGGGCCTGGCAGCCCTACACCGCACCCGTGATGGTCCACGAGACCGGCACCCACAAGGTCCGCTACCGCGCCACCGACAAGGCCGGCAACACCGCCGCCGAGAAGGCCGTCGACTTCACCGTCGTCGCCCCGCCCACGGACGACAGGACCCCGCCGGAGACCTCGGCGACGGTGAG
>NZ_JBFAMM010000015.1:9818-65827 GCF_040656535.1 Streptomyces sp. NPDC049887
ACCGGCACCCACAAGGTCCGCTACCGCGCCACCGACAAGGCCGGCAACACCGCCGCCGAGAAGGCCGTCGACTTCACCGTCGTCGCCCCGCCCACGCAGGACAGGACCCCGCCGGAGACCTCGGCGACGGTGGCCGGCACCAGGAACTCCGACGGCGCGTACATCACCAGCGCCACGGTGACGGTGACGGCGGCCGACACGGACTCGGGCGTGGAGCGCATCGAGTACTCGCTCGACGGGGGCCCGTACCTGGCCTACACGGCGCCCGTGATCGTCGACCGGGTCGGCTTCCACACCGTGCAGTACCGGGCCACCGACAAGGCCGGCAACACCTCCGAGGCGAAGAAGGAGTCCTTCACGGTCGCGGAGAGCGGCGGCGTCCCCGCCCCGAACTGCCCGGAGTACGACGAGCGGCTGACCGTGATCGTCGGCACCGTCGACACGGGTGTGCCGAACCGGGTCACCCGCTCCCGCTGCACGATCAACGAGCTGATCGAGGACGAGAAGGACTGGAGCTCCCACGCCCTGTTCCTCAAGCACGTCGACAAGGTCCTGGACGGGTTGCTGGCCGACGGTGTGATCGACCGGCGCGAGCACAGGAAGATCTACCAGGCGGCCAAGCAGTCCGGCATCGGCAAGCCGGGACAGACCGGTGGCTACCGCGACCTCTTCGACGGCACGGCCGCGTCCTTCGCCAAGTGGCAGCACGTGGGGGGCGGTTCGTTCGGCCTCAACGCCGACGGGTCGATGACCAGCGGCACCACCAAGGGCGGCCTGGGCATGCTGTGGTTCCCGCAGCGGCAGTACGGCGACTTCTCGCTGAGGCTCCAGTGGCGGGACGACGCCCCGGGCACCGGCAACGCCAACAGCGGTGTGTTCGTGCGCTTCCCGTACGTGCACGACAACCCGGAGGAGCCGCGGCCGGAGTGGGTCGCCATCAAGTACGGGCATGAGGTGCAGGTCCTGGACCGGCCCGACGGCGACATGTACAAGACCGGTTCGGTGTACGGCTTCGACCGCGTCGGCCTCGGCGGGGCCGGGGTCACCCCGAAGGGCACCTGGAACGACTACGAGATCCGGGTGGAAGGCCAGCACTACTCGGTCCACCGCAACGGTGTCCTGATCAACGAGTTCGAGAACAGCGGCGGTCAGGAGTTCGTCCCGCCGCGCGGCGACGACCCGGGCACGGACGGGCGGCGCTACGCCCAGGGCTACATCGGCCTCCAGGTGCACGGCACCACCGATGTGATCTCCTACCGCAACATCCGCGTCAAGGCACTGTAGCCGGCACGGCGCACGGTGCTCGGTGCCCCACCGCCGGCGGGCGGTGGGGCATCGGCGAGTCGTGGACGTCCGCGCGCCGGATCAGCCGTCGGCCGGCGGCGTCGCCTCCCCCGGCGTCCCTTCCCCCGAGTCGTCCGGCGCCTTCGCGGCCGAGCGCCCGGCCTTCTTCCCGGCACCGCCGGCCGGGGCGTCCTTCTTCGCACGGCTCGGCTGGACCCGCTTCGGCTCGCCGGGCATCTTCGGGTACTCCGGCGGGTACGGCAGATCGCCCAGCCCGTGCTCCGCCTCGTCGCGGCGGGCCAGCTCCAGCAGTGCCTCCAGGCCGAAGCGCCGGTCGTCCATGTCGGCGTGGACGTCACCGGCCTCGGCGTAGCGCGTCCGCATCGTCACGATGTCGAAGTCCTCGGGGACGGCGTCGTCGATCTCCTCCCAGCGCAGCGGCGCGGAGACCGGGGCGTGGGGGCGGGGCCGCACGGAGTAGGCGGAGGCGATGGTGCGATCGCGGGCGGTCTGGTTGTAGTCGACGAAGATCCGCGCCCCGCGCTCCTCCTTCCACCACCTGATGGTGACGTGGTCCGGCATGCGGCGTTCCAGCTGCCTGCCGCAGGCGATGGCGGCGCGCCGGACCTGGGTGAAGGTCCAGCGCGGCTCGATGGGGACGAACACATGGAGTCCGCGTCCGCCGGACGTCTTGGGCCAGCCGCGCAGCCCGGCCGCGTCCAGGACCTCCCGCAGCTCGTGGGCGGCGCGGACGGCGTCGGCGTAGTCGGTGCCGGGCTGCGGGTCGAGGTCGATGCGCAGCTCGTCGGGGTGGTCGGTGTCCTCGCGGCGGACCGGCCACGGGTGGAAGGTGACGGCGCCGAGGTTGGCGGCCCAGGCCACGGCGGCGGGTTCGGTCGGGCACATCTCGTCGGCCGACCGGCCGCTGGGGAACGTGATGTGGGCGGTGGGGATCCAGTCGGGGAGGTACTTCGGGGCACGCTTCTGGAAGAACGACTCTCCGGTCACGCCGTCGGGGTAGCGCTCCAGGGTGGTGGGCCGGTCCCGGAGCGCACGGGTGATGCCATCGCCGACGGCGAGGTAGTACTGGACCATGTCCATCTTGGTGTAGCCGCGTTCGGGGAAGTACACCTTGTCAGGATTGGACACACGGACGGTCCGCCCGCCCACTTCCACTTCCACCGCTCCGGCCATGACCGTCAGCGTAGGCCGTGCCAGGAATCCATGCATACCGGACAATCACCCTATGGATCTACCGGTCATGCCCCCCGTGAAACCGATGCTCGCCAAGTCCGTGGCGAGGATCCCGCCCGGGATGCAGTACGAGGCCAAGTGGGACGGTTTCCGTGCGATCGTCCACCGGGACGGCGACGAGGTGGTGATCGGCAGCCGCACCGGGAAGCCGCTGACCCGCTACTTCCCCGAGCTGGTCACGGCCCTGCGCGGCAATCTGCCGGAGCGCTGCGTCGTCGACGGCGAGATCGTGATCGCCCACGGGGGTCGACTCGACTTCGACCGGCTCACCGAGCGCATCCATCCGGCGGACTCCCGGGTGCGGATGCTCGCCGAGCTCACCCCGGCCAGCTTCGTGGCCTTCGACCTCCTGGCTCTCGGCGACGACGCGCTGCTCGACACCCCGCTGGCGCAGCGGCGCGCGCAGCTCGTCGGGGCGCTCGCGGACGCGCGCGAACCGGTGCACATCGCACCCGCGACGACGGACACCGCCGTCGCGGAGCGGTGGTTCGAGCAGTTCGAGGGGGCCGGGCTCGACGGAGTGATCGCCAAACCGCTGGATCTTCCCTACCGGCCCGACGTCCGGCTGATGTACAAGATCAAGCACGAGCGGACCGCGGACGTGGTCCTCGCCGGCTACCGCTTCCACAAGAGCGGACCGATCGTCGGCTCGCTGCTGCTCGGCCTGTACGACACCGGCGGCGCCCTGCAGCACGTGGGCGTCTGCGCCGCGTTCTCCATGAAGCGCCGCGAGGAGCTGGTGGCGGAGCTGGAACCGCTGCGCCCGGCGGACGTGTCGGAGCACCCCTGGGCGCGCTGGGCGGAGGAGGAGGCGCACGAGTCGGCCCGGCTGCCCGGTGCGCCGAGCCGCTGGTCGGGCAAGAAGGACCTGTCATGGGTGGCGCTGCGACCGGAGCGGGTGGTCGAGGTCGCGTACGACCACATGGAGGGCGACCGCTTCCGCCACACTGCGCAGTTCCGCCGGTGGCGGCCCGACCGCGCTCCCGAGAGCTGCACCTACGCGCAGCTGGAGGAGCCGGTGCGCTACGACCTCTCGGAGGTCCTGTCGGCGCCGCCGTCCGGGTGAACCACGGGACTCGGCCTTCGGGAGGCGCGGGGGCCGTGCCCGCACCGGGAGGCGGCAGGCGGGGCCCCGGCCGGCGGCACGGCGCCTCGACCTCCACGACGTACGCGGCCGCGACCGCGTACCTCCCGACCTCGAGCGACGGAGCCGGAGCCGGCTCCGGCTTCGGCTCCGGCTTCGGCTTCGGCTCCGCGCTCCGCGCTCCTCCGGTGGACTCGCATGCGACAAGGTGGAGTTCGGGGGTGGGACCGCACCCGGGGCAACTTACTCCCCGGTAGGGGGAAATCGGCGGTCGCGACCGAACGGTTTCCGCACAGAGACGTCCCGGCTGACGAACCGTGAAGCGCATCAGGTACGTATAGAGGAGAACACCACCCATGCCCGGCGACCCCGGAGCAACATCAGCAAAGGACTCCACGTGACCGCGTCCAACCTCGTCCCCGTCCCGATTCCCGACGGTGTGGCCGCCCTGATCGGATCCTGCATGCCGCTCGGTGTGCTGCAGGCGGAGATCGACGCCGAGTGCGCGGCGCGCGAGGCCATGCGGTTCCGGGGGCCGCTCTGTGCGGAGGACCAGGCGGACCGCGAGCACGCCCTGGCCGCGCTGGCCCGGTCCAACAAGATCCTGGCCGCCTACAACCCGGGCCTGGTGGTGCGTCCGGGCGGCCCGCGCTAGCCCCGCAGCGCAACGCCCGGGGACAACGGATGCGGATCGCGACCGTGTCGGTGCCGGGCGGGTGGGACGGAGGAAGGGAGCCTGGACCACAGTGTGACCTGCCGCATTCGTGCGGCCGCCCGACTGTGCGGGGTCGGCAGCACTGTGGAACGGGAAGGACAGCACCGTGGCGACCAACGGCAAGGGCGGGGACGGCACCGACGAGGAGGGGACGGCGACGGCGGACGCCACGCCCGGAGAGACCCGGATCAAACCGGTCGTCTTCTTCGGCTCCTCCGGGCTGATCCTCGCGATCTCGATCTGGGCGATCATCACCCCGAGCGGCGCCCAGCATGTCATCGGTGTGGTGGTCGACTGGATCTCCACCGGTTTCGGCTGGTACTACTTCCTCGCCGCCACCCTGTACCTGGCCTTCGTCGTGTTCATCGGCGCCTCCCGCTACGGCAACATCAAACTGGGGCCGAAGCACTCCACGCCCGACTTCGGTCTGTTCGCCTGGGGGGCCATGCTCTTCGCGGCGGGCATCGGGATCGACCTGATGTTCTTCGCCGTCTCAGGGCCCGTCAGCCACTACCTCGCGCCGCCGGAAGGCAGGGGGCAGACCGTGGAGGCGGCCCGTCAGGCAGTGGTGTGGACACTGTTCCACTACGGCATCACCGGGTGGGCGATGTACGCGCTGATGGGCATGGCACTGGGGTACTTCGCCTTCCGCTACCGTCTGCCCCTGGCCATCCGCTCGGCGCTCTACCCCATCATCGGCCGGCGCATCCACGGCCGGATCGGTGACGCCGTGGACCTCGCGGCCATCATCGGCACGGTGTTCGGCATCTCGGTGTCGCTCGGAATCGGTGTGGTGCAGCTGAACTTCGGCCTCAGCTTCCTCTTCGACGTACCCGAAGGCATTGCCGCGCAGATCGGTCTGATCGTGATCGCGGTGATCATGGCCACGGTGTCCGCGGCGGCCGGAGTCGACCGCGGCATCCGGCGACTGTCCGAGCTCAACGTCGTGCTCGCGCTCGTGCTGCTGCTCTACATGCTGATCGTCAGCGGCCCCGTCCCGCTGCTCAACCAGCTCATCCTCAACATCGGCGACTACGTCAGCCGCTTCCCCTCGATGACCCTGAACACCTTCGGCTACGACCCGCCGAAGGACTGGCTCAACGCCTGGACGCTCTTCTTCTGGGCCTGGTGGGTCGCGTGGGCACCCTTCGTCGGGCTGTTCCTGGCGAGGATCTCCCGGGGCCGCTCGCTCCGCCAGTTCGTGCTGGCGACCCTGGTCATCCCGTTCGTGTTCACGCTGACCTTCCTCTCCGTCTTCGGCAACAGCGCGCTGCAGGTGATCCGCGGCGGCAACCTCCGGTTCGGCGAGACGGCCATGGAGTTCCCCGAACAGGGCTTCTACGGGCTGCTCGCGCAGTACCCGGGCGCGGCGTTCAGCGCCGGGCTCGCCACCGTCGTCGGGCTGCTGCTCTATGTGACCTCGGCGGACTCCGGCGCGCTGGTGATGGGCAACCTCTGCTCCCATCTGCCCACTCCGGTGAGCGACTCGGCTCCGTGGCTGCGGGTGTTCTGGGCCGGTGCCACGGGACTGCTGACCCTGGCCATGCTCCTCGTCGGCGGCGTGGAGGCGCTCACCAGTGCCACCATCGTCATGGGCCTGCCGTTCTCGTTCGTGATGTTCCTCATCATGGCCGGCCTGTACAAGGCGCTCCGCCTCGAACGGATGCGTGACGACGCCCTGATCGCCACTCTGCCCGGGTCACTGTCGGGACGGACACACCGCGGTCCGCTCGCCGAGCGGACCTGGCGGCAACGGATCGCGCGGGCGATGGCGTTCCCCGGCCCGCGGGCCGCCACCCGGTTCGTGGACGAGGTGTGCCGCCCGGCGTTCGAGAAGGTGGCCGGGGAACTGCGCGCCCAGGGTGCCCGGACGACCGTCACCGACGAGACCGACGAGGCGACCGGAGTCCCCCGGCTGGAGCTGCGGGTCCGGATCGGCGGCAAGGAGGAGTTCGTCTACGGGCTGGAGCCGCTGGAGACCCTCACCCCCCAGTTCGCGACCCGCTCGGTCTCCGGCCACGACACCTATCTGAGGTTCGAGGTGCGGCTCGCCGAGGGCAACCAGGGCTACGACGTGATGGGGTACACCGAGGAGCAGCTCATCGGCGACATGCTCGACCAGTACGAGCGGCATTTCGAGTTCCTGCGCCTCCACCACGAGGCCACGGCCGGCTCCGCGCTGCCCGGTCACCGGCCGGACACGGCCGAGCACGGTCCGGACCAGGAGGGCTGACCGAGAGGACGTTCGGGCGGCCCACCGTGTTCCGCCCGGTGCTGCAGGCGGGCCCGCCGGCGGCCCGGTGTCGTCGTGCGCCCGCCGACGCCGGGCGGCGCGCCGGTGATGATCGTGCGGCCGGGCTCGACGGCGGGCGCCTGACGGACCACCGGCCCCGGGGCCGCGGTCGTTCACTCCGTGAAGGTGCCGTTCACGTACACCCAGGCGCCGTCGTGCCGTTCGAAGTGGCTGCGCTCATGGAGCTGCCCGGGCTCGCCGCCGTGGGTGTAGCGGGCGACGAAGGTGACCGTGCCGGTGGTGTGGAACATGCTGCCCTCGGTGGTCTCCCGGATCTCCAGACCGGTCCAGCTCGTCGCGGGGTCGAACTCCACACCGCTCGGCCGGTAGTCGGGGTGCCAGGTGCGCAGCAGATGACCCTCGTCCCGGACGACGAAGGCGCAGTAGCGGGACCGCATCAGCAGTTCCGCCGTCGGAGCGGCGGACCGTCCGCTGTGGAACCTGCCGCAGCAGGCTCCGTACGCGGCGGGCAGTCCGCAGGGACAGGGGGAGCCGTCGGTGACGGTGGGCTGCGAGGGGCGGGTGGTACGTCGGGCCATGGGGCCATTGTGGCGCGCGGGGCGGCGCGCCGGGTGAACGGGCCCGCGCTGCGCCCTCGCCAGGACGGCAGTGGCCCCGGCCGGACCGCGGTCCGGCCGGGGCACGCCTCGGGAGGTTCGAGAGGTCAGGCGGTCGGTGCAGGGGTGGCGTCGTCCTCTGCGTCCTCGGCCGGCCCGACGGGGGCGACCGCCGCGGGCGTCCTGTCCTCGGCGAGCCCGTTGAAGATCAGGTTCAGCACGATCGCGGACGTCGCGCCGAGCGTGACGCCGCTGTTCAGCAGAGAGGCCAGGTCGGCGTCCATGTGCTCCTTGAAGAGCACCGGGACTGTGGCCGGCAGCAGCGCGAAGGCCAGGGACACACCCACGACGAGCGCGTTCTTCTCCTCCTTCAGGTCGGCCTTGGCCAGCGTCTGGATACCGGCCAGGGCCACCATCGCGAACATCACGGTCGCCGCGCCGCCGAGTACCGCGTGCGGCACCGAGGCGACGACCGCGGCGGCCTTCGGGAGCAGGCCCAGGACCATCATGAACACACCGGCGGCCACCACGACGAAGCGACTCTTGACCTTGGTTATGCGAACGAGCCCGACGTTCTCCGCGAATGCCACGTAGGGGAAGGAGTTGAGGACGCCTCCCAGCGCCGTGGCCGCGCCGTCGGCGCGAAGTGCACGCGCCACGGTTTCACTGTCGACCTGCTTGTCGACGATGTCACCGACCGCGTACGTGTCGCCCGTCGTCTCGACCATGGTGATCAGCATGACGATGAGCATGAGAAGGATCGGGAGCCACTGGAACTGGGGCACACCGAAGTGGAACGGCGTCGTGACCCCCACCCAGTTCGCGTTGCCCACCTCCGAGAAGTGCGCGTCCCCGAGCAGGAAGGCCACGGCGGTGCCGCCGACCAGGCCGAGCAGAATCGCGATGCTGGAGAGGAACTGCCTGCCGATCTTCATCAGGACGAGGATGAAGAGCATCGTGCCGCCGGCATAGGCGAAGTTCCTGGGATCACCGAAGTCCGGGCTGCCGAGTCCGCCCGCCGCGTCGTTCAGGCCGACCGGGATCAGCACGATACCGAGAACCGTGATCACCGTGCCGGTCACCACAGGCGGGAACAGCCGCATGACCGACCGGAACGCCCTGGCGGGCAGCCAGGCGAACGCGAAGGTCGCCAGACCGGCCGTGATCACGGCGCCGTAGATCACCAGCAGGGCCGCCGTGCCGCCCCCCGCGCCCATGCCGATCGCGATCATCGGCGACACCGCGGTGAAGGTCACGCCCTGGATGAGCGGCAGCCGCGCGCCGATCCGGCCGATTCCCCACGCCTGGATGATGGACGCGATACCGCAGGTGAACAGGTCCGCATTGATCAGGTAGACCAGCTGCTCGGCACTGAGTCCCAGCGCACCGCCGACGATGATCGGAACGATAACGGCGCCGGCGTAGAAGGCCAGTACGTGCTGGAATCCGTAGAGCGCCAGCTTGGAGACGGGGAGCACCTCGTCGACCGGATGGGGGCTCTGCTCCTTGCGACCGGGGAGTCGAACGGCGAAACGTGCCATCTCTGCCTTGCCCTTCAAGAGGTGTGACGGGGAAGAGTTCTGGTTGTCCCTGGGCCGGGCGTTCAGTCGGCGGACTCAGGGTTGTCAGTGCGGTCACGCCGTCGAGGCCTTACTGGTGACGGCAGCAGCGTCTCGTCGTGTGACCGAATAGAACCCCTGTATGGCGCCGCACGAGAATTGGCGACATGCACAAAGTGTTGACGGCGACGCCCCGTGGATTTGTAGGTTCACCCAATGGCGGCGTGCGGCGCGAGCACCTGCGTGGGCCCCGGGCCCATATCCACCAGGGCCTGCCGCAAGGACGGCGCGCCGCCGCGCGACGGCCTCGCGCCGAGTGGCGCATCGGGTCCCGACCGGTCGCGCGACGGTGCCTGTTATGCCGAACTCCGCAGGTGCGGCTCGGGTTTCGCCGGTGTCGCGGCCGCGGCCCCCGGTCGGGGTCGACACCCTCCGGGAGTGGGCGAGCCCGGCCTTGCACCCTTCGAACGTTGATACGAGCAGGGGCGGGTCCCGCCGGTCGGCCCCGGCACGGGAGCAGACCGGACGGAACGCCGCGGGCTCGGAAGGCTCCGAGCATTTCAGGCCATGCCGCCCGGGCCGGCCGGGCGCCCACGCCGAGGCCGAGGCCCGTCGCACGCTTCCCTGGCGGAACGGGTCCGCGACAGCATTCGTCGTTTGCCGACAGTTGCCAACAGGTCCCGAGACGGGCCGGGCCCGGTGCCCGCCCGGGCGGTTCTCGCGCGAACGCCGCCGAGGTGACAGCGTGGGGGCAGAAGAGGGAAGAAGAGTTCCTGACGGCCGAGGACACGGCGGAGGAAGACCGGTGAGGGACGGCGGTGGCGCGGCGCCCCGGCGCCGCGGAGCAGGCAGGGGCCGCGCGGACGTACGGCGGCAGGAAGGTCGCGGGATGAGGCTGACGGTTCTGGGCGGCGGAGGCTTCCGCGTTCCGCTGGTGTACGGCGCGCTCCTCGGCGACCGCGAGGAGGGCCGGGTCACCCGGGTCACCCTCCACGACCTCGACGGGTCCCGGCTCCGCGCCGTCGCGACCGTGCTCGCCGAACAGGCCGCCGGTGTGCCGGACGCGCCCGCCGTCGAGGTCACCACCGATCTCGACGAGGCGCTGCGCGGCGCCGACTTCGTGTTCTCCGCGATCCGCGTCGGCGGGCTGGAGGGACGCGCGGCCGACGAGCGGGTGGCACTCACCGAGGGCGTGCTGGGCCAGGAGACGGTCGGCGCGGGCGGCATCGCGTTCGGGCTCCGGACCGTGCCGGTCGCCACGGACATCGCCCGCAGGATCGCCGCGCTCGCGCCCGACGCCTGGGTCATCAACTTCACCAACCCCGCGGGGCTCGTCACCGAGGCCATGTCCCGGGTGCTCGGCGACCGGGTCATCGGGATCTGCGACTCACCGGTCGGGCTCGGCCGTCGCGTGGCGCGGGCGCTGGGCGCCGACCCCGGCCGGGTGTGGATGGACTACGTCGGCCTCAACCACCTGGGCTGGCTGCGCGGACTGCGGGTGGCCGGCCGGGACGAACTTCCGCGTCTCCTCGGCGACTCCGAGGCGCTCGGTTCCCTCGAGGAGGGCAGGCTGTTCGGCGCGGACTGGCTGCGCTCGCTGGGCGCGATCCCCAACGAGTACCTGCACTACTACTACTTCAACCGCGAGACCGTACGTGCGTACCGACGGGCGGAACGCACCCGCGGGGCCTTCGTCCGCGACCAGCAGGCCGGCTTCTACGCCGAACCGTCGCTGAGGCGCTGGGAGTCCGCCCTCGCCGAGCGTGAGGCCACCTACATGGCCGGCAACCGCGAGGCGTCCGGCGCGGGCGAACGGGTGGACGAGGACCTGGAGTCGGGCGGCTACGAGCAGGTCGCGCTGGCCCTGATGCGCGCGGTAGCCCGTGACGAGCGCGCCACGCTGATCCTCAACGTCCGCAATCGCACGACCCTTTCCGTGCTCGACGCGGACGCCGTGGTCGAGGTGCCGTGCCTCGTGGACGCCGGCGGCGCCCACCCGTACGCCGTCGACCCGCTCCCGGGCCACGCCACGGGTCTGGTCACGGCGGTGAAGGCGGTCGAACGGGAGGTCATGAAGGCCGCGGAGAGCGGGTCCCGCTCCGCCGCCGTGCGGGCCTTCGCCCTGCATCCCCTGGTCGACTCCGTCACCGTCGCCCGCCGTCTGCTGGACGGGTACACCGCCGTACACCCCGGTCTCGCCCACCTCAACCGGAAGTAGGTGCTCGGAGATGCACGACGAACGGCACAGGATCGAGCAGCGCGTCGCGCGTGTACTGGAGCAGCGGATCCGACCGGCGGTCCACACGGACTGCGTGCCGCTGGCGGTGGCGGCCTGGCAGGTGCCCGACGAGCCCGTGCCGTTCGAGGAGGCGCGCGAGGCCACCTTCGAGCCGTTCGCCCCGGGCACCGCGTGGGGTCCGCCGTGGGGCACCACCTGGTTCCGGGTGGCCGGCGACGTGCCCGTGGAATGGGCGGGCCGGCGCGTGGAGGCCTGGTTCGACCTGGGGTTCACCAGCGGCTGGCCGGGCAACCAGGCCGAGGCGCTCGTCCACCTCCCGGACGGCACCCCCGTGAAGGCCGTCAACCCGCAGAACCAGTACGTGCCCGTCTCCTCACCCGCGACGGGCGGCGAACGGGTCGCCTTCCTGATCGAGGCCGCCTCCAACCCGGACATCCTCAAGGACCGCTTCCGCTCCCCCACCCCCATGGGCGACAAGCGCACGGCGGGCAGCGCGCCGCTCTACACCTTCGCGCGGGCCGATCTCACCGTGCTCGACGAGGACGTCTGGCATCTGTCCCTCGACATGCAGGTGCTGCAGGAGCTGATGCTGGAGCTCGGCGAGCACGAGCCTCGCCGTCACGAGATCATGTACACCCTGGAGCGGGCACTGGACGTGCTCGACCTCGACGACGTGCCGGGATCGGCGGCCGATGCCCGCGACGTCCTCGCCGAGGCCCTCGCCCGGCCCGCGCACGCCAGCGCGCACACCCTGTCGGCGGTCGGGCACGCCCACATCGACAGCGCCTGGCTGTGGCCGATCCGGGAGACCAGGCGGAAGGCGGCCCGGACGTTCTCCAATGTCACCTCGCTGGCGAAGGAGTACCCCGAGTTCGTCTTCGCCTGCTCGCAGGCGCAGCAGTACGCGTGGGTGCGGGACGACCACCCGCAGGTGTGGGCCGGGATCAAGGAGACGGTGGCGAACGGGCAGTGGGCGCCCGTCGGCGGCATGTGGGTGGAGGCGGACGGCAATCTGCCCGGCGGCGAGGCGCTGGCCCGGCAACTCGTGCACGGCAAGCGCTTCTTCCTCGACGAGTTGGGCGTCGAGACCCACGGGGTGTGGCTGCCGGACTCGTTCGGCTACACGGCGGCCTTTCCACAGCTCGCCAAGCTCGCGGGGATGAGCTGGTTCCTGACGCAGAAGCTGTCCTGGAACCAGACCAACAAGCTGCCCCACCACACCTTCTGGTGGGAGGGCATCGACGGCTCGCGGATCTTCACCCACTTCCCGCCCGTCGACACCTACAACGCGGTCCTCTCCGGACGGGAGATGGCCCACGCGGTGCGCAACTACCGGGACAAGGGGCGCGGTACGCGATCGCTGGCGCCGTTCGGCCACGGCGACGGCGGCGGCGGACCCAACCGGGAGATGCTGGAGCGGGCCCGCCGGCTGGCGGACCTGGAGGGCTCGGCAAAGGTCGTCGTCGAGCACCCGGACGCCTTCTTCGAGGCGGCTCGGGAGGAGTACGCGGGCCACGCCGACGCCCCGGTGTGGTCGGGCGAGCTGTACCTGGAGCTGCACCGCGCCACCTACACCTCCCAGGCCCGCACCAAGCAGGGCAACCGCCGCAGTGAACACGCGTTGCGCGAAGCCGAGTTGTGGGCGACGACGGCGGCCCTGCACGTGCCCGGGTACACCTACCCCCACGCCGCGCTGGACCGGTTGTGGAAGACGGTGCTGCTGCACCAGTTCCACGACATCCTGCCCGGTTCGTCGATCGCCTGGGTCCACCGGGAGGCCGAGGCGGAGTACGCCCGGGTCGCGAAGGAGCTGGAGGCGCTGACCGCACAGGCCCTGGAGGCGGTGAGCGGAGCGGGCCGGGTCGAGCCGTGGGTGTACAACGCGGGGCCCCGGGACCGGGCCGAGGTCGTGCGGGTGCCGTCGGTCCTGGCCGACGTCCTGGACCCGGGGCTGCCGAGGCTGTCCGACGGCTCCGCCCCCGTGTCAGTGGCGGTCCCGGCCTCCGGCTCGGCCCGGATCGTCCCGCGGGCCCCGGCGCAGCCGCCGGTCAGGGTGACCAACCGGGCCCTGGACAACGGGCTCGTACGGGTCGAGTTCGCCGACGACGGCACCTTCACCTCCGTGCGCGACCTCGTCGCCGACCGGGAGGTGCTGCCGCCCGGCGGCAAGGGCAACCTGCTGCGGCTGCACAGTGACCTGCCGAACCACTGGGACGCCTGGGACATCGACAAGCACTACCTGGCCCGCTACACCGACCTCCTGGAGGGGGCCACGATCAGGATCGCCGACGACAGCCCACTGCTCGGCGCGCTGCGCGTGGAGCGGATCTTCGGCCGGGGCTCGCGGATCGTGCAGACCGTCACCCTGCGGGCCGGCAGCCGCCGTGTCGACATCGGTACCGAGATCGACTGGCACGAGGCGGAGAAGATCCTCAAGGCCGGCTTCCCGGTCGACGTGCACGCGGAACGATCCACCGCGGAGATCCAGTTCGGCCATGTCCACCGCCCCACCCACACCAACACCAGCTGGGAGGCGGCGCGTTTCGAGGTCCACGGCCATCGCTGGGTGCACATCGGCGAGAACGGCTACGGCGTCGCGGTCCTCAACGACTCGACGTACGGGCACGATGTGACGCGCACGACGCGGGAGGAGGACGGCGGCACGACCACGACCGTCCGGCTGAGTCTGGTCCGCGCGCCCCGCATCCCCGACCCCGAGGCGGATCAGGGCCCGCACCGCTTCACGTACGCCCTGCTGCCCGGCGCGACGGTCGAGGAGGCGATCGCCGAGGGTTACGCGCTGAATCTGCCGCTCCGGATCGGCCCGGGCGGTACCGCGGTGCCGCCGGTGGTCACCACGGACGGTCCCGCGGTCGTGGTGGAGGCCGTGAAACTGGCCGACGACGGCTCGGGGGACGTCGTCGTCCGGCTCTACGAGTCGCTCGGCGGGCGGGCGGCGACGGTACTGCGCACGGGGTTCCCGGCGACGGGCGCGGTCCTGACGGACCTGCTGGAACGACC
Organism: Streptomyces sp. NPDC049887; assembly: GCF_040656535.1. Lineage (NCBI taxonomy): Bacteria > Bacillati > Actinomycetota > Actinomycetes > Kitasatosporales > Streptomycetaceae > Streptomyces > Streptomyces sp. NPDC049887. Next base: position 23,825 of record NZ_JBFAMM010000015.1, read on the forward strand.
GCTGGAGGGCCCCCCGCTCGCGGTCGAGGACGACGGCGTGGCGCTGCGACTGCGGCCGTTCCAGATCGTCACGGTGCGGCTGAGGCGCGGAGGCGGATGAGACGGGCCCAGGGCCGCCGAGGCGCCCTGGCCCCGTGGCGGCCGAGGGGCTGCGGCGGCCGGTCCGGGCGGTGCGCCGGGAACGGCGGCGATGGTGGTGGCGGCCCGCGTGTCGGGGCGGACACACGGGTGGCCCCGGGATTGACTCACCGTATGAACAGCGCGGAACTGCTGGAAGACGCCTTCGGACGGATCCGGGAGACGGTGCACGACGCGGCCGGGGGATGCGCCCCGGACCTCCTCCACGCCCGCGTCGACCCAGGCGCGAACACCATCGCATGGCTGGTGTGGCACCTCACGCGGGTCCAGGACGACCATGTGGCGGATGCGGCGGGACGGGAGCAGGTATGGCTCTCCCAGGGCTGGGAGGGCCGTTTCGGGCTGCCGTTCCCTCCGGACGCGACCGGCTACGGCCACACCCGGGCCCAGGTGGCGAAGGTGCGGGTGGAGTCGCCCGACCTGCTGCTGGGTTACCACGACGCCGTCCACGAGGAGACGGTGGCGTTCGTCAGGGGCCTGACGAACACCGCGCTCGGCCGGATCGTCGACGAGTCGTGGTCCCCGCCGGTGACCCTGGGCGTCCGGCTGGTGAGCGTCGTCTCCGACGCTCTCCAGCACGCGGGGCAGGCCGCGTTCGTCCGGGGGACGCTGGAGCGGGGTTGAGGGGACGGCGTTCCGGGGCATGGACCGCGGCCCGGTACGACCGGGGGCGCACCGCGGGGGCGGCCGCCGCGACACGGGGGCCGGGACCGGCCCGCGGCGCACCACGGGCGACGATGGTGACCATGACCTCCGCAAGCGACGCCCCGCAGCCCGTCCCGCTCGGCACCTGGCCGACCCCGCTCGAACCCCTGCCCGGGCTCGCCCGTGCGCTCGGCCTCGGCCCCGACGACCTGTGGATCAAACGCGACGACCTCACCGGCCTGGGCGGCGGCGGGAACAAGACCAGGAAACTCGAGTGGCTCTGCGGGCAGGCCGTGGCGGCGGGCGCGACGCACCTGGTCACCACGGGCGCGCCGCAGAGCAACCACGCCCGGCTGACCGCGGCCGCCGGCGCCCGCCTGGGTATGGAGGTCGTCCTGGTGCTCGCGGGCACCCGGGACGCGTCGGCCGGCGGCAACCTGGCACTGGACGGGCTGTTCGGCGCCACGGCCGTCTGGGCCGGCGACGTCCGGTCGGACGCGCTCGCGGCCACGGCCCGGGAGGTGGCCGACCGGCTCCGGGCCGACGGCACGGTCCCGGAACTCATCCCGTTCGGCGGCTCCAGCGTCCTCGGCGCTCGCGGCTACGCGGCCTGCGGGCGCGAACTCCTCGCCCAGGCACCCGACCTGACCACGGTGGTGGCTGCCCTCGGCTCCGGCGGGACGGCGGCGGGACTGGTGCACGCGCTCGGCCCGGACCGTGTCCTCGGCGTCCACTGCGGCGCCGTACCCGACCCGGCCGCCACCGTGTCCGCGTTCGCCTCCGGCCTGGCGGGCGGCGACGTCCCCGCGGAGACCCTGCGTCTGAGGCTGGACCAGGTGGGCGCGGGCTACGGCGCGCTGACCGAACCGGTGTCGGCCGCCCTGAAGCTCACGGCCCGCACCGAGGGCATCGTCCTCGACCCCGTCTACACCGGCCGCGCCATGGCCGGTCTGATCGCGGCCGTCCGGGACGGCGACATCGCCCCCGGCGCCCGTACCGTCTTCCTCCACACCGGTGGTCTGCCCGGATTCTTCGGCCACCCGGCGGCACTGGCGGCGGCGGAGGCGGGACTGGCGGCGGGAACCGCGGCGCCGTAGCGGCGCGCGGAGTCGGCACGACCGCACGGGCGAGAGCGCACCGGTCGGGTCAGGGCGCGTGCGGTGTTCCCGGCCGGGCGGCCGGGAACACCGCACGGCGGATGCGGACGACGTCGCGGCGCCGGTCGGCGTGGTGACGGTCGACGCGGTCGCCGTCCGTCGCCCGGCTCATCAGGAACTCACCGCAGCAGCGACCGCTCGGTGGGTGCCAGCCGCAACCGCTGCGGGGGCCTGGCCCACCGCTCCGAAAGGGTCGGCAGCACCTCCTCGCGCCAGCGTCCTGACTGCCGCAGGCGATTCAGGTGGTCGTCGATGTGGTCCTCGTCGGCGAAACGTGCGAACCACACGAAGACCTCCTCGCCCATCCGTACCGGCAGCGCCGGGAAGGTGTTCGGGGCGTGTTCCGACTGCAGGTACGCCAGTGGCTCGCCGCCGGTCCCGGCGAGTACCGGTCGCACGCGCTGCTGGAAGAACTCGGCGAACGTCGCGTCGAACGGACCGTGGCCGTACCAGATCGTGGCGAGGACGAGCGACGGCGGCGACGGGGCCGGCCCGCCGGGGGCCGGCCGGGCGGCGACCGGCACCGGGAACCCACCGCGCGCCGAGGCCGGCCGCAGCAGCAGCACGTCATCGGAGTCGACCATCGTCGCGTTCGCCTCGTCGCGGTGCGCCTGCCAGACCGGCCCGTGGTAGAAGCTCTCCAGGGCCTCGGCGCGGCGCTGCATGTCCTCGAAGCCGCGGAGCCAGACGAACCGGTCGGGGTCGTCCAGGTCACGGAACTGCCCCAGGACCGTCGCACCCACTGCCTCCTGGGACTCGACGAACTCGCGGTCGAACAGATCGACCAGTACGTCTCGCCGTCCCGGGTGCAGCGTGTACTGCCGCAGTTCGACGACCGGACTTCGCAGAGCTTCCACCAGTCCCACCCCTCGTTCAGCTGTTGGAACAATCCTGGTCACAACACACGGCACGGCGGCCGTCCGGCTGCCGGACCGTCGGACCGTCGGCTATGGCGCCAGCGTCCGGCGAAGCACATCGGCGATCGACGTGTCCGCCAACTCCCGCCGCATGGCCCGCTCGACCCGGCCGTAGACCCCGCTCAGGGCGGGCCGGATGCCGCGGCCGACCGGACACTGCGGATTGGGCTCGGTGTGGTGAAGGCCGAACGGCGGATGCGCGTCGACGGCGTCGTACACCTCGAGCAGCGTGATCTCCCCCGGCTCGCGGGCCAGGCTCCAGCCCGCACCGGCGCCGTGGCGGACCTTCACCAGGCCGGCTCGCCGCAGGTCGCCGAGGCTACGCCGGATGATCACGGGGTTGGTGTTGACGCTGGCCGCGACCTGCTCCGAGGTGAGCACCTCCTGACCGCGGCGCTGCGCCAACGCCAGCCAGGCCAGCGCATGCGTCGCGATGGTCAATCGACTGTTCGCGGCCATCACCCCTCCTTGTTGAAACAGTTTCTGTTACATCCACCGCGGCGGTCAAGCCACTTGGGCCGCCCGAAGTCCGGCGAGGTGCCACTACCGCGCCGCACGGACCTCGGCCCGCGCCCGGCGGGCGATGACGCGCAGCCTTGGAGAGCGGTGACGTTCATCGGCGCCGCGGCGGTGAGGGCCGGCATCGGGGCACAGGGTCGGGGGACGCGAGGGCGGTTTCCCGCCAATCGGGTAGCGGCACCGAGCCGCCCGGCCATCGCGCCCGACCCGAGGCCGGTTCGACACATCCACCACACCCGCCACGCGGGAACCTGCCGCATTCACCCCCGGAGGCACTTTGCTCACACAAACACATTCGGCCGGACAATGAGGAGTCCGGCCCTCCGTGTGAAGTCCGGAATGCGCACACGACGTACCGGAGAACACGGTTCCGCCCATCCGGGACGGACGAGGGATGCGCCGATGTGAAGCGGAGGCGCGGAAGCCGCCGTTCAGGGCGGTGCCGGACCTCCGCTGACCGGACGGGCGACACCCCGGGGCGGGTAAGCCGCGAAGACGCGGCCCGACCCCGTACAGCCATGGCCGACGGCCGATTTGCGACAGAACCGGTCGACGTCCAATGCCTTGCGGCCGTCGAATCGCCATGGTTAGGCTCCGCTCGATTTCGCTTCCCGCACATTTCCTGCATATTTGTGCGCTCTTTGCGCACAAGGGAGGAACGGCGAGGTGAGGGCGGGAAGTACCACCACGGCCCGAGGGGGGCAGGGCATGGAACGTGCTGCGTCTTCCGGCGACTCCGACGGCGTGGGCTTACGCGGCGAGCGGAACGGACTCGTCCGCCAGGTTCCGGACGACCCGCCGGCCGGACCGGAGGAGTGCGACGGCAGAGCCGGCCGCCCCGGCGCCGCGCGTGACATCGGACTGCTGTGGACGTCCAACGCCGCCGACGCCCTCGGCACCCAGATGTCGGGCGTCGCCTTCCCCCTGCTTCTCCTCGGACTCGGTCACCCGCCGACGACGGTCGGGCTCCTCGCGGGCGCGGGCATGCTCGTCACGCTCGTCTGCGGGCCCGTCGTGGCGGTGGCGGCCGACCGGGGCCTGCGCAAACCCGTGATGGCCGGTTCCGCCGCGGTGGCCGCGGCGGCCATGGGGGCGGTGGCCCTGTCCGTGGCGGGCGGCCGGCCTCCGTTCGCGCTGCTGCTCGGCGCACTGCTCGTGGAGCGCACGGCCACGGCGTGCTTCGAGGCCGCCGCCCGCGGCACCGTCGCGGTCGTCGCCGCGCCGCACGAGGTGCCCCGCGTCGTGGCCGGTCTGGAGGCCGGCGACCGAGCCGCGCTCGTCGCAGGCCCCCTCCTCGGCGGTGTGCTGTACCAGCTCGCCCGGCCCCTCCCCTTCGCCACCGACGCGCTCTCGTACGTGGTGACGGCCCTGTGCGTCCGGTCCATGCGCTCCGATCTGCGGGCCGGCTCCACCGCGCCCGCGCCCGCCCCGGACGACGCGCGGGCGGCCGCGTCCGTCGCGTCGGAGGCCCCCGCCGGCGCTCGCCCGTCGCCCGGGTCCCCCGCCGCGGACGGCTCCGCGCCCGCCCCGGACGCGCGGCCCACGGGGACGGCGGCTCCACTGCGCGCACTGCGGTCGTACGCCCGTGAGACCGTCGCCGGCCTCGCCCTGCTGCGTTCCGCCCCCCGCCTCCGTCTCGTGCTCGTCTGGACCACGACGGTCAACGCGGCGCTGGCGGCCCTGTACTTCTCCGCCCTGTTCGCGCTGCAGGACGACGGCGGGCCGGTCGCGATGGGGCTGGTGCTGGCGGTGTCCGGCGGCGCGGGGCTCGCCGGTGCGCTCGCCGCGCCCGCCGTCGTACGGAGACTGGGCGGCGCGCGGACGCTGGTCGCCGTGACCTGGCTGACGGTGCTTCCCGCCGCCGGCCTCGCCGTGGCCGGGTCGCCCTGGAGCCTCGGGCTCTGCTTCGGGGCGTTCTGCCTGCTGCTCGCCCCGGCCACCGTGGTCGTCCAGTCCGCCGCGATCGCCGAGACCCCGCACCATCTCCAGGCGAGGACGGGCGCGTTGCTGGCCACGGCGGTCGTGGGTGCGGGCGCCGGTTCACCGGTGGTCGCCGGGGTGCTCGCCACGCACGCGGGCCCGGCCGCGACCCCTGCGGTCTGCGCCCCGGCGCTCGCGCTTCTCGCCCTGTTCACCGGCCTGCGGGCCGGACGTCTGCGCCCCGGAGGCCGACCGTGACCCGCCGCTCCGCCGCCGAGGCCCGGCGCCGCCCCGCCGAGCTGCCCGCAGGCGGCGAACGCCCCACGCCCCGCTTCCGCACCTACCGCGCCGAGCTGCCGGACGTCTGCCCCACCGACCCCACTCGGATGACCTTCACCGCCGACGCCGAAGGACGTTGCCAGGTCTTCACCTGGGACGCGAAGACGGGTGTGGCGGAGCAGGTCACGAACCGTCCGGGCGGCACGCTGCACTGCGCCATCGACCACGACGCCCGGGTGTGGTGGTTCGACGAGGACGCCGACGGCCGCGGCCACTGGAGGTTCCGGCCCTTCGAGGGCGGCGAGGACCGGCCCGGTCTGCAGGGTGTTCCGGACGGCGCCCCACGAGGGCTCGCCTTCACCTCCGACGGCACGGTCGCCGTCGCCACGGCCGCGGACGACGGCACCACCGTCCGCATCGGCCCGCGCGGGGGCAGGGCCCGAACCGTGACGCGGATCGAGGGTCATGCCGTGCTCGCGGGGATCTCACCGAACGGGCGGCACCTCGCCGTCAGCGGCCCGGCCGGCTCCGATCGCGCGGTGACGGTGCTGTCCCCGGACGGCACGGTACGGGCGGCGCTGCGCGGTGGCGGGCACGGCGGGGAACTGTGGGCGCTGGGCTTCCGGCCGGTGAACGGCGAAGACACCACCCGCGCGGACGACCATGGCGTCCACCACGGCGACGACGGCACCGAACTGCTGCTCGTCCGGCAGCACCGCGACCGTTACGTCCTCGCGGTCTGGCGGCCCGGCTCCGGACTGCGCAGCTGGGAGTGGTGCGCATTCGACACGGAGATCACCGCCTCCTGGTACCCCGACGGCGGCAGCGTGCTGGTCCGGCAGGAACGTCACGGCCGCAGCCTGCTCCACCGCGCCGACCCCCGCCGGCGTTCGGTCACCATCGTGCCGACACCGCCCGGCACCCTGCTCGCCGCGGCCGTGCGGCCCGGCGGGGACCTGCACCGCCTGTGGACCTCGGCCTCGCGACCGCCCCGCATGCTGTCGACCGCGGGCACCCGGCTGCCGCCGCTGGGGACCGTCGACGGCTCCGTTCCCGGCGACCACCGCGAGGTCTGGACCCCGGGTCCGGACGGCCCGGTGCACAGCCTGCTCGCCCTGCCGGAGGACGTGATCCCGGCCCCGGCGGTGTTCCTGGTGCACGGCGGTCCGGCGGACCACGACCGCGACGCCTACGACGGCGTCGTGCACTCCCTGGTGGCCTCCGGCTTCGCGGTCGTGCGCGTCAACTACCGGGGCTCCACGGGCTACGGGGCACGCTGGCGGCGCGCGTACCCGGCGGGCGTGGGCCTGACCCAGGTGCAGGACCTCGCCGCCGTGCGGGCCGACCTGGTCCGCCGCGGTCTGGTGCGGGCCGACGCGACCGCCCTGTGGGGCAGTTCGTGGGGCGGGTACCTCGCGCTCCTCGCGGCCGGTGTCGACCCCGCCCTGTGGCGCGCCGTCGTCGCGGTGAAGCCGGTCGCCGACTGCGCGGCCGCCCACCGTACCGCCACGCCCGCACTGCGTGCCCTCGACGAGCGGCTGTTCGGCGGCACGCCCGAGACGATGCCCGCGGCGTACGCCCGCAGCTCGCCCGTGAGCTATGTCTCCCGCGTACGCGCCCCGCTGCTGGTCGTCGCGGCCGAGCGCGACGACAAGTGCCCGCCGGGGCAGGTACGCGACTATCTGCGGGCCCTCGCCCGCGAGGGCGTGCGGCACGAGGCCATGTGGCTGGACACGGGGCACGACGGCTACGACGGGCGCGACCACGTCGCCGTGCTGCGCCGCGCCATCGGCTTCCTCGACCACGAACTGCGCCGCGCCGGGCGCCGGGGCCCGCGCGCCCCGGCCCCGGGGACCCGGCACACCTAGACGTCCCGCTCCGACCGGAGGGGGATCCCGGCCGGCCGCCGGCGTCGGCGGCACCGGGACAGGCACCACATCGGCGCACCAGAGAGAGGAGGACACCGTGCAGAAGGACGTCATCAACAACGACCCGCTGGCGGGTGACGAGGAGAACCGCAAGCCGAGCGTCGGGATCACCATCACGATCCCGTTCCGCAACGCCGAGGACTCCGAGGAGGACTGAGCCGGCCCGGCCGGCCCGGCACGCACCGGGCCGGCCGGCACCGTCGAAGCCCCGCGTCCGCCCGGCGTGACGACAGGCCGCCGGGCGGACCGGCCCGGACCCGCCGCCCCAGCACCCAACGACCCACCGTTCGAGGACCGTCAAGGAGCCGAAGTGCGCGTACTGCTGGTCAACATGCCCTGGTCCCCCATCGACCTGCCCTCACTCGCCCTCGGCATCCTCAAGCGCAGCATCGACGAGCGGGTCCCGGGAGCCACGGCCGAGGTCCTGCACGCCAACCTGGACTTCACCGACTGGATCACCGCCCGCCGGGAGTTCGCCGCCGACGACTACGAGTACTACTCCCTGTCCTCCTACTTCATGGGATGCGGCGACTGGGTGTTCTCCTCGGCGCTGTACGGCGACCCTTCGTGGCGGGAGGAGGAGTTCGCGTCGGTGATGAAGGGCAAGCTGCGCGGGTCGCGGATGCGGATGACGCGGGAGCTGCACCGTGAAGTGCCCGCGTTCGTGGAGGAGATCGCGCGGCGCATCGTGGAGCACGCCCCCGACGTCGTCGGCTTCACCTCCACCTTCCAGCAGAACACCGCGGCCCTCGCGGCCGCCCGCCACGTCAAGCGGCTCGCGCCGCACATCGTCACCGTCATGGGCGGGGCCAACTGCGATGCCGAGCAGGGCGCCGCGGTCCACCGGAACTTCCCGTTCGTGGACCACGTCGTGCGTGGCGAGGGCGAGACCGCGTTCCCGGAACTGGTGAGGGCGCTGGCCGAGGGACGGGCCGATCTCGGCGGCATCCCGGGACTGTGCCACCGGGCGTCGGACGGCGGCAGCGTCGTCAACCCGATGGCCACCGCGCCGCTGCCGCCCGCCCACATCCTCCCACCCGACTACAGCGGCTACTTCGAGTGCCTGGCCGCCTCCGTGGCGCGCAACTGGGTGGAGCCGAAGCTGGTCGTCGAAGGCGCCCGCGGCTGCTGGTGGGGCGAGAAGCACCACTGCACGTTCTGCGGCCTCAACGGTTCCTTCATGCAGTTCCGCAGCAAGAGCCCGGAGGTCTTCTACGAGGAGATCATGGAACTGGCCCGGCGCCACCGGGTCCTGGACATGTACGTCGTCGACAACATCCTCGACATGGGCTATCTGACCACCGTGCTGCCGCGGATCATCGACAGCGGCTACGACCTGCGGCTGCACATCGAGATCAAGGCCAATATGCGGCGGCCCCAGCTGCGCACCCTGTCCGACGCGGGACTGATCTACGTCCAGCCCGGTATCGAGAGCCTCAACAACCGGGTGCTCGACCTGATGGACAAGGGCGTCAGCGGGTGCCAGAACGTGCGCATGCTCCGCGACGGGGCGGAGACGGGCCTGTCGGTCTCCTGGAACTACCTGCACGGCTTCCCCGGTGAGACCGCGGAGGACTACGAGCCGGTCATCGCGCAGATTCCCGCCCTGGAGCACCTGGACCCGCCGGTCGACCTGTCCGCCCGAATCGCGATCGAGCGGTTCAGCCCGTACTTCAACCGCCCCGAACTCGGCTTCACGGGGCTGCGTCCCGAGGCGCACTACCGCTTCACCTACGACCTTCCCGAGGAGGAGCTGTACGACCTCGCCTACGTCTTCGAGGCCCCGGCGCGCGGCATCGGCGAGCCGACCGTTTCCGCCCTCAACGACGCGCTGGCCGGCTGGAGGAAGCACCACACCGACGCCAGGCTGACGTACACCGACCTCGGTGACCGGATCGTGCTCGTCAGCAGGCGCCGCGCGTTCCCGTGGCGCGCGTGGGAACTGGCCGATCCGTTCGAGGTCGCGCTGTTCCGGCTGCTGGACCAGCCGCACGCTCCGGCCGCGCTCGCCCGCAAGGCGGCGGCCCGTGTCCCGGGCGACCCGCGCGGCCAGGAGGAGGTGGAGCGGGTCCTGGACGAATGGGTCGCCCGGGGCATCGTCTTCACCGACGGCGGCCAGTACGTGCACATCGCCCCGGCCGCGGTGAACGAGGACCTGCTGCGGCTGGACTTCATGCGGCATCTGCACACCGCGGGTGCCGCGGCACCCGCGCCGGCCGGCGGGGGTGCCGCCGACGGGGACGCGTGGGCGGGCGGCGGTGACGGCAGCCGGGCGGACGCGCCCCACGACACCGTCCAGCCGCCCGTCTCGGTGTGACCCGCAGCCCGGTACCCGCGCTCCCAGGAGGCCCCATGACCAGCGCAGTCCACCCCCCGAGCACCACCGCCGACGACATCCCACTGACGGTCACCGCATGGCGTGACTACGACCCGGACGCCTGTGCCCTGCCCGGTATGGCGCTCGGCAGCCACCGGCTCTCGGGCCCGATGGACGAGGAGACCGACCGGCTGTGGGACCTCGGGGCCCGGCGGGTCGTGGTGCCCCGCACCGTCGACCTGACCCCCGCGGCCAACGCCGCGCCCGCCGCCGCCCGCCGCACGGTGCGGTCGCTCTGCCTGGTCCGGGACCTCACCGCACGCGCCGTGCTCGTCGAGTGGCGGCTGCGGGTCGGGCCCGGCGACGAGGAGACGTGGAAGCTCCTCAGCCATCTCCAGCCGCCGCAGCGGCTGGAGGGCCCGGACCGGGCGGAGGAACAGCTGCTCGCCTGGCGGAGCAGCCACTACCTGTGCAAGTGCCTGTGGCGGCAGGGCCCCGGCTTCCTCCAGATCCGCGACCGCCGCTGGGGCGATCTGCGGCGCTTCACCTGCGACGAGCCGCACTACCACGACGCGATCGCCCGGCTGGACCACGGCACCCCGGCGGCCGACGTGCCGCCGGACGTGCTGGCCGACTTCACCGAGGAGCATCTCGTCCTGGGCGTCGGCGAGCTGGCCTGGTGGCTGCCGTACCGGGTGAAGCGCTGGATCCAGGAGGCGATGGCGATCTGAGGGTGGGCTCGGGGCGGCCGGGATCGGCGGCGAGGGCGTGCGGGCCGGACGGACCCATCGGGTGGCGCCGGCCCGATGCGCGACCGGAAGGTGAGCGGGGCGACGCGGTTCCTCGTCCCCCGCTGCCCGGGCCTGACGGCAGGCGCGGTACGGCGGGCGCCGTGACCGGACGGGATCAACGGCTCACGGCGAATCCGTCCGGTCCGGCGCTCCCGGGAGCAGCGCGTCGGCGTAGAGCGCGAACAGACGCAGGGTGGGGGTTCCACCAGCCGGTGCGGATTCGCGCAGGCGCTTCCAGCAGTCGGCCGCCAGGCGTCGGGCGCGGTTCCCCGGCCAGGGCTGTGGCAGCAGCTCCGGCGGCAGGAGGGGGTCGGGCCTCATCGCGGCCGTGAACCGGGCGGCGAGTTCGACGGCCGTGGTGAGACGCTCGGCGTCCGACGGCTCCGGCCGCTGGGTGAGCCGGGCCAGGCTTGCCCTGGCGAAGGCGGCGAGGTCCTCGTACCCCTGAGCGATCTCGCCGAGCGGCCACAGTTCGGCGGCGAGGTCGCGGGGGTCGGCGATGTCACCGATCCTCGGGTCGGTGGTGGTCAGCCGGGTCAGGGTCTCGATGACGCCGAGGTGCCTGGCTTGGGCTTCGACGAGCTCGGCCACTGGGTTGGCGGTGATGTACAGGCCGCTCTGGACGGGTGCGGCGCCGAGGTGGAGGAGGTGCTCGCGCAGCGCGTCACGGGCGGCCCGCCGGGATTCGGGGACGGCGAAGGCGAACAGGTGCCAGGCACCGTCCCAGGGGGCGAGTCCGGCGTCCTGCCGGTACGCGTGGCGGACGTAGGCGGCGTCGGGTGCGAGGGCTCCGGTCACATCGGCCACGGCGTGCAGCGTGGCTCTGCGGCCCCGGCCTTGCTGAGTGAACCGGCCCTCGCCGACGAGGCGTTTGACGCAGAGCCGGATCTGCTGGTCCCCCATCCCGAGCAGGCCGGCGACGGCGTACAGGTCGGCGGCGTCGACGGTGCCGTCCTCGCGGACCATGGCCTGTACCACCAGCCGGGTGGGGATCTCCGGCCGCTCTGCCGATCCGTCGGCGCGGGCCGCATCGGTGCTCATCCTGGGTTCCGTTCGCTCGCCGCGCCGGGTGCGGTGACCGGGCGGTGCATGGTGGTGACCGCGCCGAAGCCCATCAGCCTGCGCAGGTAGGGGGTCCGCTCGGTGCGGTGGGCGGTGAAGCCGTGCCGCTCGTACAGCGCCCTGGCGCGGGGGTTGGCGTCGATGACGTCCAGGCGGACGCGGTGGCAGCCGTTCTCGGCAGCCACGGCTCCGATCTCCCGCAGGAGGAGGCTGCCGATGCCCTTGCCGCGGTGTGCCGTGTCGACGGCGATTCCGTCCATGACCAGTTCGCCTGCGGCGGGGCTGCGTTCGAGCAGGGCGAGCACCGCAAGTCGGGGCAGGCCGCGGAACAGGCCGTAGGCGGAGAGAACCTCCTGCACGCCGCCGCCGGTCAGGGCACGGCCGCTCAGCCGGTAGCCGGCCACGCCGACCACCCGGTCACCGGAGAGAGCGACGACACCCCGGTCGTGGTTGAGGTGGGCCGCGATGAACGCCCTCCCGGTCTCGGACGGGCCGAGAGCCGGGGCCAGCTTTCGGCCGAACGCCTCCCAGTACAGCTCCGCCACCTGCCCTTCGGTGCCTCCGGGTACGCCCCTGCGCACCACCGGGCCGTGGTTCCGGTCGGTCTCGCCTGCCGTCGTGTCCACGCCGCTCCTTCCTCCGTCCGCCGGATCGCCCTTGTGCGATCGATGGTAGTACGTTCATCATCGATACGACCGTTTTTGAAGCGATAGATTTGGGGGCCGGGTTGTTCCGGACACGGGGTACGTCGGTGCGGCGCAGGTGGCGGTGGGCGGTGTGGACGCTGTTGGGGGGACTGCCGGCGGTCGCCGCGCTCGGCGCAGTCGTGGTGTGGCAGCACACCTACGCGCTGCGCGAGGAGCGGGTGTCGCTGCGGCACGACGGCAAGCTGCTCGATGGGGTGCTGGCGCGGCCGGAGCGGGGTGAGGGACCGTTCGGCCTGGTGGTCTTCGTCCACGGCGACGGGCCGGTCGACGCGACGCAGGAGTCGTTCTACCGGCCGCTGTGGGAGTCCTTCGCCCGCGCCGGATACGCCTCGCTGTCGTTCAGCAAGCCGGGAGTCGGGGGATCCGAGGGCGATTGGCTGGACCAGAGCATGACCGACCGGGCCGACGAGGCACTGGCCGCGGTGGCCTGGGCTCGCAACCGCCCCGACATCGACGGCCGCCGTATCGGCCTGTGGGGGGCGAGCCAGGCCGGCTGGGTCCTGCCCAAGGCAGCAGCCCGAGACCCGGAGCTGCAGTTCGTCATCGCCGTCTCCCCGGCCGTCAACTGGTTGCGGCAGGGCCGCTACAACCTCCTCGCAGAACTGGAGAGGGACGGCGCGACCGCCCAGGAGAAGGAGGCGGCACTGCGCAGGCGTGAGACCGGCCTGCGCCTGCTGAAGGTCGGGGCGTCGTTCGCCGAGTACCGGGCCGCGGTCGGTGACGTCGGAGACATGACGCCGGGGCGGTGGGCGTTCATCGCCAGGAACCACAGGTCCGACGCGACCGCCGACCTGCGGGCGATGCGAGGCACGCCGCTGCTGCTGGTGCTGGCCGGCCACGACGTCCACGTGGACGTCGACGACACCGAAGCCGTCCACCGCGAGGTCCTGCCGGCTGACTCCTTGACGGTCGCGCGCTATCCCGACGCCGCCCACTCCCTGGTCGACCACGATCTGGCGCGCTCGGACTGGCGCCTGACGGCGACCGCCGTCCTCGCCCCCCGGCGGCTGTACACCGACGGTTTCCTCGCGGACCAGGCCCGCTTCCTGCAACAGCTCGACACCGGCCGGGAGGCGCCGTGAACGCCGCCCCTGGAGCGGGCAGGCGGGACATCGCCGGCCCTCGGAACGGGTGCTGGGTCCGGCACGGTTCGCCCGTCGAGCAGCGGCGTCCGGTGCCTGGGGTCTCCCCAGGCCCGCCGGGCCGAGGGGAAGGATCGCCAGGCGCCGGATCGACCTCGTGGCGGGTCCACTCGGTCGATTCGGCAACACCGCGAGTCGCCGTGCCGGGCGTCACGCCGGGGCGAACACGGCCTGACGCGGTACTAGCGAACGCGCGCCACGCCCGCGTAGCCCGGGATGGGGTCGTCGCCCGTCACCGCGACGGCCTCACCGAGTTCCGGGTGCCATTCGGCGGTCAGCGACACCCCGGGCTCGACGAGGTCGAGGCCGTCGAAGAACCGGGTGAACTCCTCGCGGGAGCGGGGGCGCAGGGTGAGTCCCCGCTCCTTGTACATCGCCCGGGCCAGGGCGGCCTTCTCGGGGGCGAAGTCGCCGGTGGTCTGGGACAGCACGAGGTAGCTGCCGGGGGCGAGCCGACCCACGAGCCGGCCCACCAGTTCGTAGGCACCGTCCTCGTCGTCCACGAAGTGCAGCAGCGCGAGCAGCGACAGCGCGATGGGGCGGCCGAAGTCCAGGACCTTGCCGGCCGCCTCCAGGATGGCCTCCGGCCGGCGGGCGTCGGCCTGGATGTACTCGGTCACACCCTCGGGAGTGCTGCGCAGCAGCGCCTCGGCGTGGGCGAGGACGATCGGGTCGTTGTCGCAGTAGACGACGCGGGACTCGGGCGCCACCTCCTGGGCTATCTGGTGGAGGTTGGGCTCGGTGGGGATGCCGGTGCCGACGTCCAGGTACTGGCGGATGCCGTTGCCGCCGAGCCAGCGCGTGGCGCGGTGCATGAAGGCCCGGTTGACCCGGGCCATGTCGCGGCCGCGCGCGTCGAGCTTGAGGAGTTGCTCGGCCATCTCCTCGTCCACCGGGTAGTTGTCCTTGCCCCCGAGGAACCAGTCGTACATCCGGGCCGGGTGCGGCTTGCTGGTGTCGATGCGTACGGCGGCGGGGTCCTGCCCGGTCATCTGGCGCCTCCAGGGGTCGAGGTTGTGGCGGTGGACGGATGAACTGCGCGTACCGCAAAGGTTACTGACCAGGAGTCAGGTGTTCGGCGACCGGGCCCCCACCCGGCCCTCGGCCGATCACGTCAGGAGGAAGTCCGCCTGACCGGACTTGGCGCCCTGGATGAAGGCGGCGATCTCGCCGTGGGTGTAGATGAGCGCGGGGCCGTCGGGATCGGCGGACTGGCGCACCGCGACCCTGCCGTCGGCCAGCTTCATGGCCTCGATGCAGTTGCCGCCGTTGCCACCGCTCCACGGCTTGTGCCAGCCCTCCGAGCCGAGCTCCCGGGCGGGCATGCCGTTGTAAATGCGGTCCATTCACAGCTCCTTGCGGACGCTCCGGAGGAGGTCCTTCGTGCGTTGTGCGGTGGCGGCCTGGGCCGCCATGCGGTCCATGACCTCCAGGTGCGAGGCCACCTCGGGGCGTGCGTCGAGGTAGACCGCGCCGGTGAGGTACTCGCTGTAGACCATGTCGGGCAGTTCGGGCACGGCGAAGCGGAAGAGCACGAACGGCCCGTAGGTGCCGGCGTGGGGCCCGGTCGCGAACTCGGCGACCTGGAGGGTGATGTTGGGCCGCTCGGCCGCTTCGAGCAGCCGGTCGATCTGGGCCCGCATCACCTTCGGTCCGCCCACCGGACGTCTCAGCACCGTCTCGTCCATGATCACCCAGAATCTGGGCGCGTCGGACCTGCCGAGCAGGGCCTGTCGCTCCATGCGCAGGGCGACGTGCCGCTCGACGTCCTCGGCACTGGTGGCGCCGAGGGCTCCGCTGTGCATGACACCGCGGGCGTAGTCCTCGGTCTGGAGGAGCCCGGGGACGAAGTGCGGTTCGTACGCGCGGATGAGGCTCGCCGCCCCCTCCAGGCTGACGTACATGCTGAACCAGCCGGGGAGCACATCGTGGAAACGCTGCCACCAGCCGGGCTTGTTGGCGTCCTCGGCGAGCTGGACGAAGCCCTCGGCCTCGTCCTCCGGGATGCCGTACGCCCTCAGGAGGAGCTGGACGTAGGGGATTTTGAGAGCGACTTCCGCCGTCTCCATCCGGCGGATCGTGGCGGGAGCCACACGGAGGACCTTGGCGGCCTCCTCGCGTCTCAGGCCGGCTCGCTCCCGCAGATCCTGCAGTCGCTTGCCCAGTACGACCTGCCCCACCGTGGGGGCGGACCGCGGCTCGCTCACTACAGACCTCCCCAGCGCCCTGTTCTCGAATGTGCACGACCCGACGCCACGACTCGGTGTCACGACGAGTGTGCCATGCCACCCTGTCCCAGAACCCAGCACTCTGCAATTTTCAGAGTGCCTCTTGCCAAGTGTCGGCATCGGGGGGAGAGTGGCTCGGTGAACCAGTTCACGAGGCTGCCGTGCCGTGCCCGGGGAGAGGCATGCACGGCACCGCTTCCCCACCGTTAAGGATTGGTCGTGGCTCCTGGTAACACGCTCAGGCCCGTACTCGCGGTGCCGCGTCAGCCGGCCTCCTCGGTGCCGGCGATCCGCCGCTTCGGGTTCGAGCTCCCCGGCCGGGCGGACTCGGTCGCGCGCGCCAGGCACCTGATCCAGGAGCGCATGATGCGCTGGGGTGTGGACAGCAGCCACTTCGACACGGTCGCGCTGGTCGCGTCCGAACTGTTCACCAACGCCGTCGTGCACACCGCGAGTCAGCGCGTCCTGTGCGAACTGCACGACGTGCCGGGCCAGTTGCGCATAGCGGTGCAGGACGAGGGCTGCCCGCCGGGCGAGCCGCGACTGCGCCGGGTCTCCGCCGAGGAGGGCGGGCGCGGACTGCTGCTGGTGGACGCGGTCAGCAGTGCCTGGGGAGCCCACGACGCGCACCCCGGTCCGGGACGGGTCGTCTGGGCCGAGCTGGCGCTGGGGCGGCCGTGCTGAGGTCGATGGCCGGCCTGCTCTCCAGGGGGCGTGACGACACCCGGAGGCAGCTGCGCCTCGACGTCCCGCCGGGACTGCCGGCCACACTCGGTCACGATGCTGTCGGTCTGCCCGTCCGCCACGGCCACCGGCTGCTCGCCCGCCTCCCCCGCACGGGCTGTGTCTACTCGGACACGGACTGGATGTGGTGGATCGTCCCGGCCGACTCCGACCAGGACCTGGCGTGGCCACTGCCCGCGTACTACTCCCCCGGGGCGTACGTACCGGCCGAGGGGACCCGACTGGTCCACTGGCCCCAGGACTCGAGCCCCTACACCCCGCCCATTCCGCTGTACCTCATGGTCTGCCAGATCACGGGCGTGGCACCCGCATGGGCACGCCACGGATCCAGGAGCACACAGGGAGTGTGAACGGACCCGGCCGGACGCGGCCGCCCCGCTCCGTTCGACGTGTCCGACGGCGGCGCCCGGGGAGAGCCCGCGGGCCGGGGCGCGCACGGCGCCGAAACCGGGACCTCGCGCCCGCCGGGGCCCGTCACAGCCGTCCGGACCCGTCGCAAGGGGACCGAGTCCGTCACGGACGGCATTCGAAGCCTCGTACGATCCCCGCATGGTGACCCACTCCCCCGGCCCCGCTCCCGACGAGCGGCCCGCGCGCGCGTTCCCCGCACCCAACGGCCTGACCGGCGTCGGCGTGATCGTCGTCGAGCCCGGCGGGCGGATCCTGCTCGGCCTGGACCACAGCGGCCGCTGGGAGCTGCCCGGGGGCAAGGTCGACCCAGGGGAGAGTTTCGAGCGCGCGGGCGCGAGGGAGCTCGCCGAGGAGACGGGGCTGCGGGTCCGCGAGGAGGACATGGCCGTCGTCGCCGTGGTCGTGGACGGGAAGCGCGGCCTGACCCGGATCTCGGCGGCCGCTCTCGTCACGGGGGTGGAGGGCGAGCCGGAGGTCACCGAGCCGGACAAGATCGTGCGCTGGCAGTGGCACGAACCGGGCGACATTCCGGGCGAACTGTTCGAACCCTCCGCCGCGGTCCTACGTTCTTGGCGTGCGGATCTAACACTCCCGGCTGTTTCTGCGTACTCCTATCCGATTTCTGTTATCGGGACGGAGGCAGGGCGTCTCCCAGATGTCGGAGGAGACACGTCCCAGCCCAGGAAGAGAGTGGACACAGCGTGAGCAGCGAACGCGAAGCCGCGGTGATCATGGCGGCGCAGGCCGGTGACCAGCACGCCCAGGACCGGCTCGTCGCCGAGTACCTGCCGCTGGTCTACAACATCGTCGGCCGCGCCATGAACGGCCACGCCGACGTGGACGACGTGGTGCAGGAGACCATGCTCCGCGTCCTCGGCGGCCTCGGAGGGCTGCGCAGCCCGGACGGCTTCCGCAGTTGGCTGGTCGCCATCACCATGAACCAGATACGCGGCCACTGGCGGGAGCGCCGCGCGGGCGCGATACCCGGAGGCGGCGGGCTGGACGACGCGTACGACGTGGTCGACCCCGGCGCGGACTTCGTGGACCTCACCATCACCCGCCTCGGCCTCTCCGGTCAGCGGCGGGAGACGGCCGAGGCGACCCGCTGGCTGGACGAGGACGACCGCGCCCTGCTGTCGCTGTGGTGGCTGGAGGCCGCGGGGGAGTTGTCCCGGGAGGAGGTCGCCGCCGCACTGGAGCTGTCCCCGCAGCACACGGCGGTCCGGGTGCAGCGTATGAAGGCCCAGCTGGAGACGGCCCGCGTGGTGGTCCGCGCCCTGTCCGCCGACCCCGGCTGCGTGCTGCTGGAGCCGATCGTCGCGGGCTGGGACGGTCTGCCCTCCGCGCTGTGGCGCAAGCGGATCGCCCGTCACGCGCGGGGCTGCACGGTCTGTTCGGGCCACTGGTCGGGGTTGGTGCCCGCCGAAGGGCTGCTCGTCGGGCTCGCCCTGGTGCCGGTGGCCGCGTCGGTGGCGGCCTTCACCCCGCAGCCCCCGGACCTGGCGGCCACGGCGTCGTTGGGCGCACCGCCGCACCCGGGCGGCGGCCGCGGCGCCGGTCACGCACAGGGCGCCCCGTACGCGTCGTCCGCCCCCGGCTCCACCGGGGCCGCAGGGGAGGACGACCTGCCCGGCTCCGGCGAGTCGGCCGCCGGGGCGTCGCGCACCCAGGCCCGCATGGAGCGCGCACGGCGGCGCCGCCGCACCACGGCCGTGGCAGCCGCGGTCGCCGCCCTGGTCACCGCGGGCGGTACGGCTCATCTCCTGCTCGGCCCCGAGGAGTCCGAGGACCCCGCCTCCACCGTGGCCGCCCCCGCCTCCACCGAGCAGCCCTCCCCCTCCCCCTCGCAGTCCGCGTCACCGTCTCCCTCGCTCTCCGCCTCGCCCTCCCCTTCCCCGAGTCCGAGCGTGAGCGCCGCCCCCAGCAAGGCGGCGAAGCCGAAGCCCAAGCCGAGCACGGCCAGGTCGAAGCCCGAGCCGACACCCACCCCGAAGGCGCCGGACCCCGAGCCCCCGCTCCCGAGCGGGGACGTGGAGCAGGTGGTCGCCCTGGTCAACGCCGAGCGTGCCGAGGCGGGATGCGGCCCGGTGCGCAGCAACGACAAACTCGAGACCGCCGCACGGCGTCATTCCGAGGACATGGCGGCCCGTGGCTACTTCGACCACACCAGCCCGGACGGCACCGACCCGGGCGACCGCATCACCGCCGCCGGCTACCGGTGGAGCACGTACGGGGAGAACATCGCGCGGGGCCAGCAGAGCCCTTCGTCGGTGATGGACTCGTGGATGAACAGTCCGGGCCACCGCGCCAACATCCTCAACTGCTCGTTCAAGGAGCTCGGTGTCGGCATCCACGACGCCTCCGGCGGGCCTTGGTGGACGCAGGCGTTCGGCACCTCCCTCTGACCGCTCGTGGGCCGCCTCCTCGGCCTTCGGGGGCGGCCCACCCCGCGTTCGCGGCGACGGCCCGCGCACGCCGTCCCCCACGTCGAACGCGACGGCGGTGCCCCGCCGGAGTCCCGCGCACCCTTCGCACCGACGGCCGGCAGGCGGCTTCCCCAGGCGGCCCACGCCCCTCCATGCAGACCGGAACATAGTCTTCCGCAAACCTGCACACCGAACACGCAACCGATGCACGGCGATTGACCCCCGCCCCGTGCGCCGCGCGGGTTGGGCGGGCGGCTGATCCATTGAGACCGGAGTGTCCGATTCCGCGACCGCCGTCCATTCACCCGGAAGGAATCGAGCCGGTGGAACTTGTGAAGAAGTCGCCACCACCACGTGGACACGCATGCACGCGAAATTGGTTCCAGGACGGATCGGGCGCCGACCGGGCGCCCCGGGATTGGATGTTGGGTCCTTCGGCGTGCTTTGATCCTGCGCACTGCGGGAGTTGTGCTCGGGTTCCCGGTTCCGTGGACCCGCACGCCCGCCGTGACGCGGCCGGTACGTAATCCGGCGGGGCCGGCCGTGACCCTTAGAAATATCCACATGAAGGGAAGCTTCATCATGAACTTCACCCCCCAGGTCGAGACCGCTGAGATCTCCGACGCCGACCTCGACAACGTCTCCGGCGGTCTGCACAGCGCCGTTGCCGCCGGCGCGGTTTCCGGTCTGACCTCCACCGTCGACTCCGTCGCCCCGGTCTCCGAGGTCGCCGGTGGCGGTCTCGCCGCCGTCGAGTCGTTCGCGGGTCTCAACTCCGCCGCCCTCACGGGCTACGCCGCCTCCCTCTGAGCCGGCAACGCGTGAGCCCCGGAACGGTCAAGGTTCCGGGGCTCACGCGTCAGCATACCCCTGGCACGGATCGTCGCAGTCGAGGAAGAGTGTCGTGCAGTTCCGCCAGAAGGCCCTTTCCAAGCTGCAGTCGCCGGAGGAGATCGACCTGCCGGTGCGGTTCGCCCGCCCGCAGGGATGGCTCGTCCTGAGCACCACGGTGGTCGCGATGGCGGCGGGTGCCCTCTGGGCGACCACCGGCACCGTTTCGCCCACGGTCCGCGCGCCGGGCATTCTCACCCACGCCCAGGGCAGTTACGTGCTGCAGAGCCCCGTCGCGGGTCAGGTCACCGAAGTACTCGCCGAGGAGGGCAAGAGCCTCCCGGCCGGCGCCCCGCTGCTGCGGGTGCGCACCGCCGACGCCCCGAGCGGGAGCGTCGAGTCCGCCGGAAGCGGCACCACGGGCGGCCCCGGATCGGGCACCGCCACCGGCGGCGCAGAAGGCGAGAGCGACGAAGGCACGGGGAAGGACGCAGGCGACGGGAAGCAGGGCGGCACCCTCGTCCGCACCCTCGCCCCGGGTCGCGTCACGTCCCTCGCCGCCACCATCGGCGCCGTCGTCACCACCGGCTCGGACATCGCCGTGCTGGAACGCGTCGACGGCACGGGCGCCCCGCTGAAGGCGGTGCTCTACCTCCCCGCCGACAACGGCACGGCCGTCCCCGTCGGCGCGCGGGTCGACCTCACCGTGCAGTCGGTGCCTTCGCAGCAGTACGGAGTGCTGCGCGGCCGGGTCGAAGCCGTCGGCCGCGCCCCGCAGAGCCGGCAGCAGATCGCCGGCTTCCTCGGCGACGCCCAGCTCGCCGAGCAGTTCACCCGCCAGGGCCGGCCCGTCGCCGTTCTGGTGGAGCTCGACCGCTCCGCCCGCACCGAATCCGGTTACGCCTGGTCGACCGCAGGCGGGCCGCCGTACGCCGTCGCGTCCATGACCCCGGCCGGCGGCGCGATCCGCCTGGCCTCTCAGCGCCCGATCGATTGGCTGCTCCCGTGACGGCTCCCTCCCCCACTTCCGGTAGCACCACTTCCGGTAGCACCACCCCCGGCGGCACCGGCCGTACCACCTCCCGAACCACCGCCCGTACCGTGGGCGGACGGCGCGGCGGCGACCAGCGGCGGGCGAACCCGCGCCGGGCGGCCCGCAGGCCCGCCGCACCGGTCAGGCAGAAGAACGTCCGGACCCCCACCGTGCTCCAGATGGAGGCCGTGGAGTGCGGCGCCGCGGCGCTCGCCATGGTGCTCGCCCACTACGGCCGGCACGTGCCCCTGGAGGAGCTGCGGATCGCCTGCGGTGTCTCCCGCGACGGCTCCCGCGCCAGCAACATCCTCAAGGCGGCCCGCAGTTACGGTCTCCAGGCCAAGGGCATGCAGATGGAGCCGGACGCGCTCGCCGGGGTCCGGGCGCCGGCCATCCTGTTCTGGGAGTTCAACCACTACGTCGTCTACGACGGCACGGGCCGTCGGCTCGGGCGCCGCGGCGTGCACATCAACGACCCGGACAAGGGCCGCCGGTTCGTGTCCACGGAGGACTTCGACACCAGTTTCACCGGCGTGGTGCTGGTCTTCGAGCCGGACGAGGGCTTCCGACGCGGCGGCCGCAAGCCCGGCGTCCTTCGCTCGGTGCCCGCCCGATTGCGCGGCACCACCGGCACGATGGCCGCCGCGCTGCTCGCCAGCCTGCTTCTCGTCGCGGTCGGCGCGGCGCTGCCCGCGCTGAGCCGCACGTACATCGACATGTACCTGGTGGGCCGTCAGACCTCGCTGCTGGGGGTGCTCTTCGCCTCCATGGCGGCGATGGTCGCGCTGACCGCCGTGCTGACCGGGCTCCAGCAGGCCAATCTGCTGCGCGGCCGTGTCATCTCGTCCACGCTGAGCAGTGCCCGGTTCTTCCGGCATCTGCTCAGACTTCCCGTGACGTTCTTCGGCCAGCGCAGCCCAGCCGACCTCGTCCAGCGGCTGCAGTCGAACGACGCGGTCGCCGAGACGCTGGCCCGCGACCTCACCGCGTTCGGCGTCGACGGCATCGTCGTCGTCCTGTACGCGCTGCTGCTCTGGACCTACGATCCCCAGCTGACCGTCGTCGGCGTACTCATCGCCCTGCTGAACGTGGTCGCCATGCGGATCGTGGTGCGCCTGCGGGCGACCCGCACCCAGAAGCTGCGCGCCGACAGCGCCCGGCTGACGAACACCTCGTACACCGGCATCCAGCTCATCGAGACGATGAAGGCTACCGGTGGCGAGAACGGCTACTTCCGCCGCTGGGCCGGACAGCACGCCATCACGCTCGAGGAGCAGCAGCGGCTCGGTGTGCCGAGCGCCGCCCTCGCCGTCGTGGCACCCACCCTGGCGACGCTGAACAGCGCGCTGATCCTGTGGATCGGTGGAATGCGGGCGGTCGAGGGCCACATCTCGATCGGTCTGCTCGTCGCCTTCCAGGCGCTCGTGACCCGGTTCACCGCACCGATCACCCGGCTCAACGGGATGGCTTCCCGCATCCAGGACTTCGCCGCCGACGTCGCCCGGCTGAAGGACGTGGAGAACTTCCCGGCCGACGGGCTCTACACGCGCCCCGAGCCCCCCGCGAGCACCCGCAGGCTGCGCGGGCACGTCACCCTGGAGAACGTCACGTTCGGCTACAGCCCGCTGGACAAGCCGCTGCTCACCGGCTTCTCCCTGTCGGTGGGCCCGGGCAGCCAGGTCGCGCTCGTCGGCGGCTCCGGCAGCGGCAAGTCCACCGTGTCCCGGCTGATCGCGGGTCTCTACAGCCCCTGGGAGGGCGTCATCCGCATCGACGGGCGGCGGCTGGACGAGATCCCGCGCGGCGCGCTCGCCGCCTCCGTCTCCTTCGTCGACCAGGACGTCTTCCTGTTCGAGGGAACGGTCCGCGACAACGTGGTCCTCTGGGATCCGTCGATCACCGACGAGGCCGTCGTGGACGCGCTGAAGGACGCAGAACTGTACGACGTGGTCGCCCGGCGGCCCGGCGGCGTCCACGGCCGGGTCGAGCAGGACGGGCGCAACTTCTCCGGCGGGCAGCGGCAGCGGCTGGAAATCGCCCGGGCGCTGGTGCGCCGGCCCAGTGTGCTGGTGCTGGACGAGGTGACCAGCGCGCTGGACGCGGACACCGAGCATCTGATCATCGACAATCTGCGCCGCCGGGGCTGCGCCTGCGTGGTGATCGCCCACCGGCTGAGCACCGTGCGCGACAGCGACGAGATCGTGGTGCTCGACCACGGCACGGTCGTGGAGCGCGGACGGCACGAGGAACTGGTCGCGCGCGGGGGCGCGTACGCCGAACTGGTCAAGGAGCACTGAGGTGATCCCCGTACAGCCCGGTCAGCACGCCGGTTCCGCGCATCCCGACGACGCGGTGCTCGCCGCGTTCGGCGGGCTCGGACAGCACGTCGACTGCGCCGGACTGCGCAGTCTGCCGCTGGAGGGTCCGCAGGTGCTGTGGCTGCTGGTCGACGGCGCGCTGGACCTGTTCGCCGTCGACGCGGTCCAGCAGGGCCACTGGCATTTCCTCGGGCGCCTGGAGAAGGGCACGCTGCTGCTCGGCCCGGTGGACGGCCCCCAGCACACCCTGGTCGGCAGGCCGTCGCAGGGGTGCGTGATGCGCCGGATCCCGCTGCTGGAGCTCCACCCGCAGTCCGGACACGGAGACGCCTGGTCGTACCGGAGCCCCTACCAGAGCCGGTACGACAGCCAGGACGGCACCCTGAGCCTGCTGGAGCACGCGTTCGCGCTCGGCGTGGGACGCGGCCAACGGGTGCTGTTCGAGGCACCTTTGGACGGGCGCACGACGGACGACGACGCGGTCGCGGACGACGACGTCCTGTGGCTTCCGGTCTTCCCCGGCAGTGTGCAGTACGGCGCCGCGTTCAGCGCCGAGGCCGCCGCCGACCTGCTCGTCGACGGGGCGCTCTGGCAGCAGATGGTCAACCAGCAGTACCGGCTGCTGTCGGGGCTCGACCGCTGGATCGAGCGGCTGGAGCAGGCCCACGAGGACCGGGCGGCCGCCGGGATCAGGGCCGGAGAGGCGGTCCGCGCGGGCGCCGACCAGGCGCTGCTGGCATCCATCGGCCGCTCCCGCACGGCCTCTTCGGCCCGCTCCCGGGGTGCCTTCTCCGACGACGCCGCGTACGCGGTGTGCCGGCTCGTCGCCTCGGCGGCCGGCGTCACGCTCGCCGAACTCGCGCAGGGCGCACCGGTCGACGAGCGGACCGGCCCGGTGGAGCGCATCGCCCTCGCCTCCCGGGTGCGTACCCGTGCCGTCCGGCTCGACGGCCGCTGGTGGCGGGAGGACTGCGGCCCGCTGGTGGGCCACCGGGCCAGATCCGGGGCGCCGGTCGCGCTCCTGTGGCGGCGCGGCGGGTACCAGGCGGTGAACCCGGCCACCGGCAGCCGCATCCGCGTCGGCGAGGAGAACGCCGAGGAGTTCGAGCAGCGCGCCGTGATGTTCTACCGGCCGCTGCCGGAGCGGCCGTTGAGCCTGTGGCGACTGATGCGCTTCGGTCTCCGCGGCTCGCGCACGGACGTGCGGAACCTGGCCGTCGCGGGGCTGGTCGCGGTCGTCCTGGGCGCGCTGGTGCCGATCGCCACCGGCAAGGTGCTCGGGGTGTACGTGCCGAACGCCCAGACCGACCTGATCGTCCAGGTGTCGGTGGCGGTGATGGTCGCGGGCGCCGTCTCGGCCGTCTTCATGCTGATGCAGAACCTCACCGTGCTGCGTATGGAGGGCCGGATCGAGAGCACGCTGCAGCCCGCGGTGTGGGACCGGCTGCTGCGGCTGCCGACGAAGTTCTTCGCGGAGCGTTCCACCGGCGAGCTGGCGAGCGCGGCGATGGGCGTCAGCGCCATCCGGCGGCTGCTCTCGGGCGTGGGGCCGGTCGTCGTCCAGGCGTGCACGGTCGGCACGATGAACATGGTGCTGCTGCTGGTGTACAGCGTTCCGCTGGCGCTCGCGGCGATCGGCATCCTGCTGGTGATCGCGGCGGTGTTCCTCGGCATGGGGCTGTGGCAGCTGCGCTGGCAGCGCCGGCTGGTGGAGCTGAACAACAAGCTGAACAACCAGGCGTTCCAGACCCTGCGGGGACTGCCCAAGCTGCGGGTCGCCGCGGCGGAGAGCTTCGCGTACGCGGCATGGGCGAAGCAGTTCGCGCGCAGCCGGGAGCTGCACCGGCGCGCGGGCCGGATCCGCAATCTGACGACGGTCCTCGACGCGGTCTATCTGCCGCTGAGCGCGCTGATCATGTTCATGCTGCTGGCGGGCCCGGCGAGCGGCAGTCTGACTGCGGGCGAGTTCCTGACGTTTCACACGGCCGTGACGATGATGCTGACGTCCGTGACCCAGCTGACCGGTGCGCTGGTCTCGGCCGCCGCGGTGCTACCGATGTTCGAACAGATCAAGCCGGTCCTGGACGAGGCCCCGGAGGTCCGGGGGACCAGCACCCATCCGGGCGAGCTGTCCGGCGCCATCGAGGCCCGCAAGGTGTCGTTCCGCTACACGGAGGACGGGCCGCTCGTCCTCGACGACGTGTCCCTGAGCGTACGGCCCGGGGAGTTCGTCGCGGTCGTCGGGCCAAGCGGCTGCGGCAAGTCGACGCTGCTGCGGATGCTCATCGGCTTCGACCGTCCCGCCTCGGGAAGCGTGCTGTACGACGGCCAGGACCTCGCGGCCCTGGACCAGGCCGCCGTCCGCCGCCAGTGCGGCGTCGTCCTGCAGAACTCCCAGCCGTTCACCGGATCGATCCTGGACTGCATCCGCGGCGCGGAACCGTTCACCGAGGAAGAGGCGTGGGCGGCCGCCGAGATGGCTGGGCTCGCCGAGGACATCCGCCGTATGCCCATGGGCATGCAGACCATGATCTCCGGAGCCGGCGCGATCTCCGGCGGGCAACGGCAGCGGCTGATGATCGCCCAGGCGCTGGTCCGCCGCCCGCGCGTGCTGTTCTTCGACGAGGCGACGAGCGCCCTCGACAACGCGACCCAGCGAATCGTCACGGAGAGCACGCGTGCGCTGCACGCCACCCGGATCGTCATCGCCCATCGGCTGTCGACGGTGATGGACGCCGACCGTGTGATCGTCATGTCCGAGGGCCGCGTGGTGCAGCAGGGCCCGCCGGCCCGGCTGCTGGCGGACGTGGGCGGCCGGCTGCACGAACTGGTGCGGCGGCAGATGATCTGACGGTGCGGTGGCGACCGGTTGTTGAGGGCTGAGAGCGTTACGCCCGCCGGGCCGGCGGGCACCACGGCCCGCCTCGCGGGACCGGACAGCCGCCCCGGTCGGGGGCCGAGTCCCGAGGGACCGGAGCATGCCACCGCAGCCGACGCGGCCGACGCGCGGTCTCCGGCGGCGCCCGGTCAGCGCACCGACGCGGGCCGCCCGGGGGTGGCCCGCTCCCCGCACCACGGTGGCCTCGCGCTGTCGCGTCTCCGCGATCCCCCCCGTGTGCGTGCGGAATTGGGCCGGACCACTCGGGCTCACTATGATCCGCCGATGATCATACGAAAGCGACTGGCAGCCGCCCTCTGCGGCGCGCTGCTGGTCACCGTCACCGGCGGGCTCCTCCCCTCCGCAGCCTTCGCCGACTCCGGCGACACGGCCGACAGGGCGCCCGCGAAGGAACCGCCCAAGGTCGAACTCGTCCTCGACGTGAGCGGCTCGATGCGGGCCCGCGACATCGACGGGCAGTCACGGATGTCCGCGGCCAAGCAGGCGTTCAACGAGGTGCTGGACGCCGTCCCGGAGGACGTACGACTCGGCATCCGCACCCTCGGCGCCGACTACCCCGGCAAGGACCGCAAGGAGGGCTGCAAGGACACCAAGCAGCTCTACCCGGTGGGCGAACTCGACCGGACCGAGGCGAAGACGGCCGTGGCGACGCTCGTCCCGACCGGCTGGACCCCGATCGGCCCAGCGCTGCTCGGCGCCGCCGACGACCTGGAGGGCGGGAACGCCACCCGGCGGATCGTGCTCATCACGGACGGCGAGGACACCTGCGCCCCGCTCGACCCCTGCGAGGTGGCGCGCGAGATCGCGGCCAAGGGCGTCGACATCACCATCGACACCCTCGGCCTCGTCCCCAACGCCAGGATGCGCGCCCAGCTGATGTGCATCGCCGAGGCCACCGGCGGCTCGTACACCTCCGTGCAGCACAAGGAGGAACTCTCCGAGCGGGTGAGCCAGTTGGTCGACCGCGCCGCCGAGCCGGTCGTCACGCCGGTGGCCACCCAGGGCGGCGAGCGCTGTGCCGACGCGCCGCGGTTGAAGGCCGGCCTCTACGCCGACCGCGAGACCTTCGGCCAGCACCGCTGGTACCGCGTGGAGCTGCTCCCCGGACAGGAGCTGCGCGCCTCGGTCAGCATCGCGGCCGACCGCCCCGTCAACCGTGACCACGGTGTGCTGCTGCGTGCCTCGACCCTGGCCGGCCGCGAGATCGTCCGTGGAGAATCGGCGGGCGACGGGCGCACCGACGTCGTCTCCACGGGCCTGCGCTACCCCAGGCCCGACACCGACGACAGCGCCGCTGACACGGACACCGACGCCGCAGACGACGCGGGCGGCGCGGGCGGCAACGACGTCACGGAGACCGGCGAAGGCGATCCCGCCGCCGAGACCGTCTGCCTGCGGGTGAGCAACTCCTTCTCCGCCCCCGCCTCCGTCAAGACGGCCCCCGGCCTGCCCGTCGAGCTGACGATCGACATCACGGGCGGACCCCGTGACGCGGACGACGCGGCGTTCCTGGGCCTCGGCCACGGCTGGTGGCTGCTCGGCCTGCTGACGCTCGCCGGCTTCGCCGCGGGTGTGCTGTGGGGCTGGATCTCTCGCTGGCGCGTCTCCGTCTGGAGGACCAACTGATGCGTACCGTACGCATGTTCACGGCCGCTTCGCTGTCCGCCGCCGCACTGTTCACGCTGCCGTTCCCGGGCGTCGCCGCCGCCGACTCGCCGTCGCCGAGCGCGAGCACGGAAGACGAGGCCGCCGCGCCGACCGAGGCCGGCACGTCCTTCCGCACCGCCACCGTCGTGCGCCCCGGACAGCGGGCCACGGCGCAGGGTTCGACCGGTGACTACCTGTACTGGCAGTTCCCGGCCGACGCCGGGCAGCGAGCCACCGTCAGGGCCACGGTCGAGCTGCCCCGCTCCGAGGCACGCCACGGCACCCACGTCTGGCGGCTCGACGTGTACGACGGGCTGAGGCGCCGCCAGGCGTGCCGCTTCGGCAGCGACGTCCGGCCTGCCCCGGCCGGGGCCTCGTCGGTCGAGCTGAGCTGCGCGCTGCGCACGGTCCGGGCCTGGTCCGAACCATGGGCCGACGACCCCCTGCCCGGGACGTACTACGTACGCCTGACCGTCGTCGGTGCGCCCGCCGAGGACCTGGGCGAACCGGTCGACACGGCCGTGGAGATCACGGCGGTGGACTCCGGCGGCGCCACGGACGTCGACGGGCGGCTCGCCGCACC
This sequence comes from Streptomyces sp. NPDC049887, assembly GCF_040656535.1. Lineage (NCBI taxonomy): Bacteria > Bacillati > Actinomycetota > Actinomycetes > Kitasatosporales > Streptomycetaceae > Streptomyces > Streptomyces sp. NPDC049887. The sequence continues at coordinate 52,467 of NZ_JBFAMM010000015.1, forward strand.
GCTGGTCCCCGCATCCGGCCGTGAGGTCGCACCGGACGACGGCTGGTCGTCGGGCTGGTGGTCGTCCCGCATCCTCTGGACTGCCGGCGGCGCGGTGCTCGCCGCGCTGGCCGGCATCTGTGCCTACCGCCTCACCCGCGGCAACGGCCGTCCCGCACACCTACCGCCCGGAGCCTGACGGCGTGGGGGCGTCGCTCGCCCGGGGTCTGCCGGCCCGGGGCAGGGGCGCCCCCGTCGCAGGCCGTCCCTCAGCCCGCGCGGGCGGCCGTCCACGCCGGCGCGTAGCCGGCGCTGTTGAGGGCGCAGTGCAGGGCGACCGACGGGATCAGGCTCCCGGAGCGCCGGCGCAACTCGCAGAACAGCACACCCGCGAGCGCGGTCCCGACGACCGCCGCGCCGACCGACGGCGCAACGCCGGTCCCTCCCGTGCCGAACACCGCCCCGACGCCTGCGTTGGATCGCGTGATCCCGCGGGACGGCGCGATGTGCCACAGCCGTGCGAGCAGCACCAGGGCAGCGGTCGCGGCGACGCAGACGGGCACGTGGAGAACGGGCCCGACACGGTTGACCAGCGCATGCGCCACGGCGAGCACCGCGACGGCCGACAGGAGCATCCCCATGGGCACAGCGGCATGGCCAGGCGGGGGTGCGGGGTGGGCGCAACGCGCCGCGGACCCGGCGGGAGCCGACGGCAGGAGTGCCCCCTCGCTCACCCTGTCGGATGAGCCGGACTCTTCCTGCCGTCCGCCCGGCGGACCGCCACGAACGGAGAACCGAGCTGCCTCTCCGCAGCGGGCGCACAGCTGCCCCTCGCGCACTCCGGCAATCGACCCGGGCCGGGGAATGCCGGGGTGGGGGAAGAGCTCACACCGGTGTCGTCGTCGCCGCGTCGGCGATCAGCATGTCGAGGAGGGCAAGCAGAGCGGACCGCACGTCCGTGCGGGTGCGCGCGTCGAGCATGAGGACGGGCGTGTCCGGGTTGCGCAGGTGCAGCGCCGCCCTGATCTCCTCGGGAGCGTAGAGCTGTTCGCCGTGGAAGCAGTTCGCGCCCACCACGAACGGGAGCCCGCGGCTCTCGAAGAAGTCGACCGCGGGGAAGCTGCGGTCGAGGCGCCGGGTGTCGACCAGCACGACCGCCCCGAGGGCGCCGTTGAGCAGGTCGTCCCACATGAACCAGAAGCGTTCCTGGCCCGGTGTCCCGAACAGGTAGAGAACGACTCCGGCGTCGGTGAGGGTGATGCGGCCGAAGTCCATCGCCACGGTGGTCACCGTCTTGGACTCGATCCCGTCCAAATCGTCGACACCGACACCGGCGGCCGTCAACCGCTCCTCCGTGCGCAGCGGCTCGATCTCGGAGATCGTCTCGACCAGAGTGGTCTTGCCGACGCCGAACCCTCCGGCCACGAGGATCTTGACGGGCGCGACTTCCTGGGCAGAGGTGTCATATCCGGGCAAGGTTGTCCCTGATTCTCCTGAGCAGGTGGACATTGCTGGTCTCGGCCTCCTCCAGGGGGGACCGGTGCCGTACCAGCCCACGGTCCTCCAGTTCACCGAGGAGGAGGATCATGGGCGTCAGGCGCATGTGCATACGGGCCGCGATCTCCGCGACCGCCCGGCCGTTCGGCGGCATGCACAGGGACAGGACGGCCTGCCACTCGCTGGGCAGGCCGTCGTAGGCGTCCGGGGAGACCGCCGCCGTGACCGTGGTGTCCATGGTCAGCGAGGCCTGCGGAGCGGTCGTACGCCCGTCGGTCAGGGCGTACAACCGCGTTCGGCGGCCGCCTCCTCGGCGCGGCGCTTCGGTCATTACGACGTCGGCGCCTGGGTGCGCTCGGGTGTTCCCAGCCACTCCCCCAGCGCCTGCGCGGTGCGTACGGCCTCGCCGCCCAGCTCGCCGAGCCGGGCCTTGCGGGACGTCACGACGATGAGGGTGCTGCCCTCCCCGCATCCGACGATGCAGAGGTACCGGTCGTCCATCTCGACCAGCTGACGGATGACCCGCCCGCCGTCGACCTCGCGGGAGATGGCCTTCATCGTGGACGCGATCCCGGAGGACGCCGCGGCCACACGCTCGCCCTGGGGGCGGTCCAGCAAGTAGGAGCTGAGCATGATCCCGTCGTTGGACAGCAGCACGGCGCCCTTGATGCCGGCGATCCTGCTCAGGTTGTTGTCCAGGACGCTGAAGATCATGTCGTTGGATGTCGTCGTCATCGCCGATCCTGTCGGAGCTCTTCTTCCACCATCTGCGTTCCCTGCTCGTACTCGGCCCAGGCGCCGGCCACCTCCTCGGGGGTGTCCTGGTCCCGCACGGCCTGCGCCTCCGTCGGGCGACGGGGCCCCAGGAGCTGTTCGGCCATGTGCGTCTGCGGGACTCTCTCGGGCAGCGCCGGACGCCGGTCACGGGCCGGGGCGTCGCGTGAGGGCTGGCCGGGGATCGCCTCCTCGTGCGAGCGCGCTTTCGGCCACTGCTGCGCCCTGCGAACCGGCAGCCCGGCCCCCGTGCGGGGGCCCGTCTCCGTGTGCGGGCCCCTCCCCGATATGTCTTCGTCCGGGCCGTGTCGCACGGGGACGGCGGCCCCGAGGAGTGTGGTGTCCGCACCCTCCGGCTCCTCGGGGACCGGTTCCACGTTCCCCGGCACCACAGGAGCCGGCACCACAGACTCCGGCACCACAGGAGCCGGCACCACAGAGTCGGGCACCACGGGGGCCCGCTCCATGTGCTCGGTCTCCGGGCGCCCCGGAGCCTCCCGGGCAGGCTCGACCCGGCCGGTCTCGTCGTCGGCCGGGGCCGAACGTGCCGACTGCTCCCTTTCCTCACGAGCGGGCTCGCCCCGGGACGCCTCGACCGGGCCGGACTCGTCCCTGGAGGGTTCGGCCGGCGCGGACTCCGGGTGTCCCGACGCCACGGACGGCACACTTCCCGACTCCCCCTTCGTCGGTATCAGCAGCGCCTTGGGAAGGACCACCACGGCCGACGTCCCGCCGTACACCGACCTGCGCAGAACGACCGTGGCCCCGAGCCCGTCGGCGAGGTGGCCGACCACGAAGAGTCCCAGCCGATGGGCGTTCTCCGCCAGCACGGAATACGGGGGTGCCGAGTGCAGGCGCCCGTTCATCTCCTCGTAGGTCGCGGGTGCCACCTTCGGCCCGCGGTCCTCGATCTCCACCGACAGCCCGTCGGCGACGAGTTCGGCCCGGATGACGACCTTCGACCTCGGTGGGGAGAACCGCGTCGCGTTGTCCAGCAGTTCGGCGAGCAGGTGACTGACCTGGCTGATCGCGGGTGCTTCGACGCTGATCTCGTCCAGTGCCTGCCGCTCGATGCGACGGAAGTCCTCGACCTCGGCCGCCGCTTCGCGCAGCAGGTCGGCGATGCGCATGGGCTCGGTGTGGGGGTCGGGGATCTCCCCGCCCGCCAGGATGAGCAGGTTCTCTATCTGCCGGCGCATTCCGACCGTCAGCTGGTCGGCCCGCATCAACTCGGCAAGGAGCGTCTCGTCGTGCCCGAAGGTGTCCTGAAGTTCCTCAGTGAGGCTCAGCTGGCGGCTGACCAGGTTTCCGGTGCGGGAGGCGATACCCGCGGCGAACATCCCGAAGCCCAGGCGCTCGGCGGCGAGCTGCCGGTGACCGCTCACCGAGACGGCGACCACCCTGGCGAACGCGTCACTGATGCGCCCCACTTCGTCCTGCCCGCCGCGGACCGCGGGCAGTGCGTCGGTGTCGACCGGCCGACCGCTCTGGAGCCGGTCCACGACGTCCGGCAGCGTGCTCTCGGCGACGGCCACCGTCCGGTCGTGCAGACGGCTCAGTCTGCGCAGCACCGACCGCGTGGTGAGGGCGACGACGGTCGCGACGGCCAGCAGTGCGGCCGCGCTGCCCGCGACGAGCCAGGCGACATCGGTCTCGAGGTCCGTCGCCCGGGCGTCGGCGCGCGCCAACAGGGCCCGGGACCGGTCGGCGTTCAGCGTGGTGAGCTGCGGCCCCCACTGTTTCTGCGCGGCGCTCCACCCCTTGACGTCGCGGGGCAGCTTCACACCGTCGTCGGTGATCGACTGCTCGGACATGACGGCGCTCTCGATGCGGGTCTTGGTCTGCCACGCTCCAGAGCGGACCAGTTGCGCGTAGAGGTCGTTCTGCGCGTCCGGGAGGTACGGCACGATCCACGCGTCGTACAGGTACCGCTGGGCACCGACGGCGTTGACGAAGTCGGCGAACCTGGAGGTGGTCAGCGTCCTGGACGGCCCTGCCTGCGCGAGGATCATGTCCTCCTGGGCCACCATCTCGGACGCCGCGAACATGGCGGTGACGACGCGGGTGTCCTCGATGAGCCCACCGTCCTCGGTGTGGCTCAGCTCGTCCTGGTAGAAGCGGATCATCTGGCCGATCACGCCGCTGTAGTACACGAGTGTGCTGTCGGCGCTTCCGATGCCGCTGTCCGTGCGCTCGCGGTAGGAGTTCAGGTCGTCCAGGCCCTGCGACACCTCCTGCAGGCGACGGTCGGCCACCTCGGACACCGCGCTGCCGGGCGCCCAGGACCGGCGGAACCCCGTAGCTGCCTGGTCGGTGGCCGCGCGGCGCTCGCCCATGACGTCCTCGGGCACCATGGTGCCGGCCCAGCGAGCGGCGGTCAGCGTCCGCTCGGACTGCATGGCGACCATGAGCCGGTACAGGGGTACGCCCAGCCGTTCACCGGACTCCACGTCGGCGCGCAGGTGTCCCGACTGCTCCAGCAACCGGCTCGCGGTCAGGGCCGACTGGACGCCCAGGGCCACGATGGGGACGACGGCGAGCCAGGTGAGCAGCGTACGCAGGCGCAGGGTGCGCCGCCGGCGCTTCACCGACGGGCCTCGTGGTCCTGCGGGTTGTATCGGTGACATCAGTCCTCGGGAACGGGGGACAGCGTGACGGCCCGTCGACGGGCCGGGGTGCTGCCCCGGGACTGGGGAACACCTTTCCGGCCCAGGTCGGGACCAGGATGAGGAGCCCGATCATAACCAGCCACACCCAGAAAAAAGAGAGGTTGCGTCAGAAATCAGTTCGATGTTAAGGGTCGGTCGGGAGGCTCCGCGGAGCGGGGGGCGGGGAGGCGATTCCGTGCGGCAGGTCGGGCCGGGAAGCCCGTCGCACTCCGCCTGCACCCAGGGCGTCACACCCCGCCGGGCCCAGGCCGCGGACCACCGGCCACGGCCGTAGGATCATTCTCCATGTCCTCCCACCGCCTCCTCCCGGGCGCCGTCGACTCGCCCGTCGTGCTGCACGTCCCGCACTCCTCGCGCGAGATTCCGGAGTGGGTGCGCCATGGCATCGACCTGGACGACGCCGCGCTGGCGCTGGAACTCGACCACATCACCGACTCCCACACGGCCGCCATCGCCGCCGCCGGGGCGGACGCCGCCGCGGTCAGGCCGTGGCAGTTCGTCAACGGGCTCTCCCGGCTGGTGATCGACCCCGAGCGGTTCCCCGACGAGCGCGAGGAGATGCTCGCCGTCGGCATGGGCGCGGTCTACACGAGGACCACCCACAGCGAGCGGCTCCGGCCGGCGGACACGGACCCACGGCCGCTCGTCGAGCGCTACTTCCACCCGTACGCGCGGGCCATGACCGCTGCCGTGACCGACCGTCTCGAAACCGTCGGACGTGCGGTGATCGTCGACGTCCACTCGTACCCCACCGAGCCCCTGCCCTACGAGCTGCACGGCGACGGTCCCCGGCCGCCGATCTGCCTGGGCACGGACCCCTTCCACACCCCGCCCGACCTCCTCGCCGCCGCGGAGCGGGCGTTCGCGGGCTTCGGCGGCACCGGACTCGACAGCCCCTTCGCGGGTACGTACGTGCCCCTCGACTTCCACGGCAAGGACTCCCGCGTCAGCGCCCTGATGATCGAGATCCGACGCGACGTCTACATGTCCGAGCCGGGAGGCCCGCCAGGGCCGGGTATGGCTCGCCTGGGCGCGGCGCTGGCGGAGCTGGTGGATTCGATCTGAGGGGGCGTTACAGCAGCGAGGACTTGCCGGACCCGCTCTGCCCGGTGATGGCCACCACCTCACCGCGAGCGACGGACAGTTGGGCGCCGCGAACGGCTGACTGCGTTCCATAGAAGAGGTCGACTCCCGTGGCACAGAGTATTTCTGACGTACTGATGGCTTCCCCCAAGAAGCGAGCGGGCCCAGGTGTGCACCCCTGGGCCCGCCTTGGTCGTCTGACGAACTACGGCCTGTAGTGCTTGGTCGGCGAGCAGTTGTCGGGGTTGAGCGAACCCTTGTCACGGCAGACGCGGATGTACGCGTCGTCGGTGTAACGCTGGGAACCGGCCCAGTTGAGCTTGTTGAGCGAGACGGACGACTTCTGCTTGCCGTTGTAGCGGGACCAGCCGTAGCCCTCGACCTTCACCTGCATGTAGACGTTGTGACCGTCGCCGTGATCGGTGTCGTTGAGCTTGCCCGACCACTGGAACGCTCCCGTTTTTGTTTGCCCTGGTGGTCGTGGTGCTGTCAGGGCGCCATGAAAGGTAGCATGATCATATTGGTTCACAACGATCATTTGTTCGCATCGCCTGGCGCTGGGCCGGGGCCGTCGCGGGCGTCGGCAGCGCCGCCGGGACGGCCGGCCGGCGCCACGCGACGCACGGGTCGGGGCGCTTCGCGTCCCCTGCGGCACCTCGGTGAGGTGTCCCGGCCCGGTCTCCCTCCGGCGTCACGGAGGGAGACCGCCCCGGTGCACGATTCCGGGGCGGAGTTCGTTCGTCCTCGTCAACCGGGCGCAGACACGGCCGGGTTCAGACGGGCATCAGCGCGGCGCCCAGCGCCGGCAGGGTCAGCGCCTTGACCGACTCGCAGGCGATGTAGACGAGATGGGCGCGGGAGCGGGGGACGTCCTCCCCCGCCAGGACCCGGTCCGAACGGCGGTTCAGCACGGGCCGGACAGCGGCGAGCTGCACGGCAAGCAGCGACACGGCGACGACGGTCAGGGCCACGACGGGTGCGGTGGGGCCTCCGGCGGCGACCGCCACGACCAGTACGGCGGCCAGGACCGCTTCGGCCCGGTTGAGCGCGCGGAAGACCAGCCGGCCAATGCCGAGACCGATCCGCAGGGTCACTCCGGGCGCCCGGAACTTCAGCGGCGCCTCCAGGAACGAGATGGCCAGCACCATCCCGAACCAGACGAAGGCGGCCGCGGCGGCCGCGGCCGCCCAAGTGGTGTTCATACGCGGTGCACCTCTTCCTTCCGTTCTCGCGCCCGGCCTCGTGCCGCCCTCACGGCCGACGCGACTCCTCGGACGCCGGGGCATTCCGCCGGTCCGAGACTTCTCCGCGGCCCCGGAACACGGGCTCCGGAGCTCGGCTCCTACCGGCCGAGCCAGAGGTCCGGGCCGAAGACCTCGTAGTGGATCCTCTCGGCGGGCACTCCCCGGCGCAGCAGCTCGCCGCGCACCGCACGCATGAAGGGCAGCGGACCGCACAGGTAGGCGGTCAGGCCCTCCGGGAGCTCCAGGCCGCCCAGATCGGCCCGGCCCACCGCGGCCTCCGGGGCTTCGTCGCCCGGCGACTCGTACCACAGGTGGAGCCGGGCGTCCGGCAGCGCTCGCACCAGGGCGCGTTGCTCCTCGCGGTGAGCGTGGTCGGCGGGCGAGCGGTCGGCGTGGACCGTGACGATGCGGCGGCCCGCTCCGGTGGCCGCCAGATGGTCGAGCACGGCCAGGACGGGGGTGTTCCCGATGCCTGCGGACGCCAGCAGCAGCGGCCCGCCGCCCTCCGGCAGCACGAGGTCGCCGAACGGCACCGACACGGTCAGGACGTCACCCGGCCGCGCGTGCTGGTGGAGCCAGGACGACACCTCCCCGTCCGGACCGGCCGCGTCGCGGACCCGCTTGACGCTGATCCTCCAGTCCCGCCGGCCCGGGGCGGCGGAGAGGCTGTACTGGCGGATCTGGCGGGCGCCGTCGGGCAGTTCGACCTGGACGCTCACGTACTGGCCGGGCCGGAAGGGCCCCGCGGGGCCGCCGTCGCGGGGACGGAGGAGGAAGGAGACGACGTCGGGCGTCTCCCGGCGCCGCTCGGTGATCTCCATGCGCCGCCAGACCTCGCCCTCGGCCGCTCCGGCCTCCTGGTACAGGCGCGTCTCGATGGCTATCAGGGCGTTGGCCATCAGCCAGTACACCTCGTCCCAGGCGGCGGTGACCTCGTCCGTGAGTGCCGCACCGAGCACGTCGGTCATCGCCGCGAAGAGGTGGCGATGGACGATCTTGTACTGGTCGGAGGTGATCCCCAGCGAGGCGTGCTTGTTGGCGATCCGCGCCAGCATCGCGTCGGGCCGCGCGTCCGGCGTCTCCAGCAGCATCCCGGCGAAGGCGGCGATCGACCCCGCCAGCGCCTTCCGCTGCTCCCCGTTCGCCTGGTTCCCGCGGTTGAACAGGTCGCTCAACAACGCGGGACGGGCGTCGAACAGCCTGCGGTAGAAGAGCTCGGCGATGTCTCCGATGGCGGCCCCGACCACCGGAAGCGTGGCGCGGACGACGGGCGTGGCCTGTTCCGAGAGCACAGATGACTCCTGAATAGGTAAAAGATCTTCGTGTTTTAGGTCGTGCGTTCGACCCCGAGGTCGCGGCCGGAGGACGCACCGGACCGACGGGGCGGCTACCGCGACGGAGGCCCGGCGAGGGCGACGAGCACGGGCCCGGTGGGCGAGGTGACGAGGTCCGCCACGGTCAGCGGGTCGAGCGTGGCGTAGAACGCCGCCTGGGCGTCACGCAGCGCCCGCCGCAGCCGACAGGCCCCGCGCAGCGGACAGGGCGGGTCGTCGCAACTGACGACCTCCCCCTCCCCTTCGAGCTCCCGCACCAGCCAGCCGACCGAAGCCCGCCGGCCGAAGTCGGTCACGACGAGCCCGCCCCCGCGGCCCCGACGGGCCTCGACCACACCGAGGTGCTGCAGGCGCGTGATCGCCTTCGCGGCGTGGGTGTGCCGCACGTCCATCGCGTCGGCCACCTCGCGGGTGGTGAGCACCTCGTCGTCGGCGCACACCGCGAGGCGCATGACGGACCGGAGAGCCAGGTCGGTGAACTTGGTGAGTCGCACAGCGAGGACGCTATCAAATACGCATTCAGGATTCTGATTAAATGCGGAAGCCGACCGATGTGGTCTGCGTCACGGACCCCGGGCGCCGCCCCCTTGGCAGCGGGCTCGGGCACGGCAGCGGAAGGGGCGGCGGAGACGACTCCCCGGTGGACCTCCCGGAGGACTCGGGGTGGGGTCGGAGCGGGCCGCCGTGGCGGTGGCCCGCTCCGACGCGGGCCACCGGCGGCGCTACGACACGACGGCGGCGGCGCCGGTCTGCGGCCCGTCGGTCTCCGGTTCCGTCGCCGGTCCGGGATCCGCGGCCGGTGCGGGTTCCCCCTCCGGTGCCGGGTCGCCCAGCTGCTCGCGGAGGTAGTTCCAGACGACCGCGAGCAGAGCGGCGACCGGTACGGCGAGCAGGCTGCCCACGATGCCCGCCAGGCTGCCGCCCAGCGTCACCGCCAGCAGGATCACCGCGGCGTGCAGGCCGAGGCCCCGGCTCTGGATCATCGGCTGGAACACGTTGCCCTCGAGCTGCTGCACCACGACGATGATCGCCAGCACGATCAGGGCGTCCGTCGGTCCGTTCGACACCAGCGCGATGAGCACCGCGACCAGACCGGCGAACAGGGCGCCCACGATCGGCACGAACGCGGACACGAAGGTGAGGACGGCGAGCGGAAGGACCAACGGCACTCCGAGGATCCACAGGCCGATGCCGATGAAGACGGCGTCGATCAGGCCGACGAACGCCTGGGACCGCACGAACGCGCCCAGAGTGTTCCAGCCGCGAGCGGCCACGAGAGGGACGTGGGTGGCCAGTGAGCCGGGCAGTTGACGCGTGAGCCACGGCAGGAACCGGGGGCCGTCCTTGAGGAAGAAGAACATCAGGAAGAGCGCGAGGACGGCCGTGACGACACCGTTGACCACGGTGCCCACGCCGGTGACGACCGCGGTGGCCATGCTGCCCGCACTGTCCTGTATGCGCTCCACCGCGGCGTCGAGGGCGCCGGTGATCTGGTCGTCGCCGATGTTCAGCGGCGGTCCGGCGGCCCACTCCCGCACCTTCTGTATGCCCTGGACGACGCCTTCCGTCAGTTCGCCGGACTGGGCTGCCACCGGCACCGCGATCAGCGCCACGACGCCCGCGGCGACCAGGAGGAACAGTACGGTCACGGCCGACGCGGCGAGCGCGGGGGGCCACCCGGACCTGCGCAGGAGCCGCGCCAGGGGCCAGGTGAGCGTGGTGAGGAGGAGGCCCACGACGAGAGGCCAGACGATCGACCACATCCGACCCAGCAGCCACAGGGCCACCGCCGACATCACGGAGACGAGCAGCAGCTCGACCGACACCCGCGCCGACGTACCGAGCGCGGCACGGGCCCTCGCGGAACTCAACCTGACAGACATGGGATCACCCTATGGGTACCCCGGCCGTGGGTCTCCAGCCGTGGCCTGTCCGGCCGTCGTTTCTCCGAGTGTCGTTCCTCCGGCCGTCGTCCTCCGGCTGCGTCGAGCGACGTCCCGGGCACGGCGAACGTCGGACCGGCGGCCTCGACGCGGCGTACGACGCTCGCCCGAGTGCCGCGGCCCGCCATGGGCTACCGGCGAGCGACGTACGCCGTCGTGCCGACGAGGGCGGTGCCGTCGGCGGACGCCCGCTGCCGTGGGACCTCCGGGTCGCCGAGCCCGGCGTGCCAGAGTCCGTCGCACCTCGTCAGGGTGACCGCCGACCCGCGCGGCACGTCCAGGTGCAGGAAGGCTCGGGTGGGTACCGACAGGGCGTGGACCAGCGCCGCTCGGACGACGGACGCCTCGGTGATCGCCAGCACGCGCCCCACGCCGTCCGGCAGGGCATCCAGCCAGGACGCGGTCCGGCGGCACAGCCGGCCGACGGACTCGCCACCGTGCGGTGCGGCTTCGGGGTCGGTCAGCCAGGCGGAGAGGCCGTGCGGGTCCTCCGCCCGGATGTCCGCGTGTGTGCGCCCGCTCCAGGTGCCGTGGTCGATGTCCCGGAGGGCGTCCTCGGGGGTCGCCGCCACACCGAGGGCCTCGGCGGTCTGCGCGCAGCGGGCCGACGGCGCCCGGAGGGCCAGGGAGTACGGCGGAAGGACCGCCTTGTCGTTCGCGGCCGCACGCCGGGCACGCCCGTCCGGAGGGCCGTCCCCGAACGCCGGGCCACGGGTGCCCTCCACGGGGGACGCGCACAGGAACGTCAGTCGCAGACTCATGACCCGACCTCCTTCTCCGATCGGAACGGCACACGGACGGCCCGGTCAGCCGATCCATCGAGCGGGTTTGGTGGCGCTGTACAGCATGTACTCCAGCGGGCCCCGCCGGAAGAACCGGGTCCACAGCAGCGCGAGCGCCATGGCCACGACCGCGAAACCGAGGAGGACCGGCAGGGCCGCCCAATCCTCACCGCCGACCGTACCCAGCAGACGGATGGCGAGAATGTGGGCGACGTAGGCCGTCAGGGAGATCGAGCCGACCGCGGCGAGCGGTGCGAGCAGCCGGACGCGGGGGCCCGCGTACCGCGCGGCGAGGAGGCAGCCGGCGAGCACGGCCACCGCGACGCCGGTGTTGCCGACGATCGACAAGGTGGTCTGGCTGTGCGGGGAGGCGACCAGCAGCCAGGCCGGATGCCCGGAGGCGAACTCCTCGCCGACGGCGTCGGACCACCACGCCGAGGCGGCGGGGCCTCCGTCCGTGGCCGCGCTCACACCCGCCAGGGCGCCCGGTACCGCGTGGAGGGCCAGCCACGACCCTCCGTAACCGATCACCGCCAGTGCCGCGCCGGTGCAGGCCAGCTTCGTGAGCACGTCGCGGCGCGAGAGGTCGAGCCTGGCCACCGCCATTCCGGCCACGATGAAGGGGAACCAGGTCAGGGCCGGGTACTCGCCGGTGACGAAGAGTTCCAGGAAGCCGTCCGAGCCGGTGATCCGTGCGAGGGGGTCCAGACCGACGACGGCGTCGTACCAGGTCCCGCCGTCGACCGCGGCCCTCAGCAGGTACAGCACCTGCGGCAGGACGAGGGCGGTCGCGGCCGCGACGAGCGCGAGCGTCCTCGCGCTCAGCCGGTACAGCGGCAGCGCGAGGACGAGGAGCAGACCGTAGAAGGACAGGATGACGTCGACGTCGGTGTCCAGGAGGACCAGCGCGTACCCGAGGACCATCAGCAGGGCGGCACGGATCAGGACGCGGCCGATCGCCTGGCGGCCGCCGCGTCCCGTGCGCGGCCGGGGGCGGCCCGTCAGGAGGACCAGGGTGAATCCCGCCAGCAGCGCGAACAGGGCGGACGACCGGCCACGGGCCACTTCCATGACCCACCCCAGGGGCCCGCCCACCGTCGGATCGGGACCGACGTGGGCCGCGAACATGCCCAGGATCGCCAGTCCGCGCGCGAGGTCGAGGCCGATCATCCGGCCCGTCGACGGCGCACGGAAGGGCGAGTCGTCCGCGGTCGTCGCGGACGGCACGGCCGGAGCGAATACGTGTCCCATTGGTCACCACAATTCGAGGAACATGCCGGTTCAACCATCCGGCAGACGGCCGGATCTCCCCCGCCGACCGGCGGGTCCCGGTACGGCCGGTGGATGTCCGCGGGAACCGGGCGGCTCGGAATGCGTCCAGTGAACCGGGCGGGAGCCCTGACGTCATGCCACCGCAATTCGGGACTTGCCGGATCCCTGCGCGGCCGGTACGTCAGCACCTCGTGCAGGCCGGCGATTCCGCCCGGCGAAAGGGACCGCCATATCCGGACGCCCATGTCAAGCCACGGGCTCCAGTAGCAGGACAGAAATCGTTCGATCGTGCCTACTGGAATAGGAGGCGATGAAAACCCGAAACCGTGGTGCCTGACATCACCGCCTCCGACAGGAATCCGATATGCGCGCCCCGAGGAATACCAAGCGAGGGTCGCACGACCGCAGGTGAACGACTCATGAATCCATGGATATACGACCGCCCGGCGACCGATGACCTTTGGACGTCCGGGTCGCAGTCCTCCGTTCCCGGGCACGGCCGTCACCGCCGCACGGCGACGGCGCTCCGGGCCGGCGGCAGCCACCGTATCCGGGAGGAACTGTCGTGACCTGCAACAGCTTCGAACGGCCCGCCACCGCCGCCGGAATCGGCTCGACGCCCCGGGCGGACGCACAGGCCGGCGACGGAAGCGGCGCGGAGCGGCCCGCCCAGACTTCGCTCGCCGAGGTGCTGGCAGGCGTACTGCGCACCGAGCAGGTCCCCGCCGACGCCAACTTCTTCACCGACCTCGGCGCCGACTCCCTCGTCATGGCCCAGTTCTGC
>NZ_JBFAMM010000015.1:65923-186686 GCF_040656535.1 Streptomyces sp. NPDC049887
CACCGACCTCGGCGCCGACTCCCTCGTCATGGCCCAGTTCTGCGCACGCGTCCGCAAACGGAACGACCTCCCCGCCGTGTCGATGAAGGACGTCTACCGCAGCCCGACCATCCGCGGCCTGGCCGCGGACCTCGACGTTCCGGAGGCCGGCCCCGGCGCCGCGGACGGCCCCGGCCGGGCCGATGCCTCCGTCGTGGCGACGTCCGGGACGACAGCGGGAACGACGCCCCCCGAGGCCGGCCCGGCGGAGGCCCCCGCCAGGGCGCGCACATGGCAGTACGTGCTGTGCGGAGCGCTGCAGTTCCTGTTCTTCCTGGGCATGTCCTTCGTCGCGGCCCTCGTCCTGGCGAGCGGATACGAGTGGATCCGGGACGGCTCGGGCGCCGTCGACGTGTATCTGCGGTCGGCCGTCTTCGCGGGCGCGGCCTTCACGGCCCTGTGCGCGCTCTCCGTGGTCGGCAAGTGGCTGCTGATCGGACGCTTCAGGCCGGGGCGGTTCCCGGTGTGGAGCCTTGGTTACCTGCGCTTCTGGTGCGTGAAGGCCCTGATTCGTACCAGCCCGATGCGCTTGTTCGTCGGCACCCCGCTCTACGTGCTGTATCTGCGGGCGCTGGGCGCGAGGATCGGCCGCGATGTCGCGATCTTCTCCCGCAACGTGCCGGTGTGCACCGACCTGCTCACGGTCGAGGACGGTTCCGTCGTCCGCAAGGACGTGTTCTTCTCCTGCTACCGGGCGCACGACGGCGTGATCGAGACCGGTCCCGTCACCCTCGGCCGCGAAGCGACGGTCAGTGAGCAGACGGTCCTCGACATCGACACGTCGATGGGCGACGGCGCCCAGCTGGGCCATGCCTCCTCGCTGCACAGCGGACAGCACGTGCCCGCGGGCGAGTCCTGGCACGGCTCCCCGGCCGAGCCGACCACCACGGACTTCCGAGCCGTCGAGTCCGCCCCGTGCGGCGGCCTGCGCAAGGTGCTCTACACGGTGGCGCAGATCCTCCTGCTGCTGGGGGTGTACCTGCCCCTGGCTCTGGGCGGTCTCGGCCTGCTGTTCGCCGTGCTGCCGCAGTTGGACGCCCTGCTCACTCCCGAGCCGGCCTTCAGCAGCCCCGGGTTCTACCTCGATGCGCTGATCGCCTCGTTCGTGGCCTTCTTCGGCGGGCTTCTGATGGCCCTGGTCACCGTGAACGCCGTGCCCCGGCTGCTTCGCCCGGTGATCCGGCCGGGCAGGGTCTACCCCCTGTTCGGGATCCACCACGGCCTGCAGCGGTCCCTCACACGGATGACCAACGTCAGGTTCTTCGTCCTGCTGTTCGGCGACAGCTCGGCCATCGTCCACTACCTGCGCGGCCTCGGATACGACCTGGGCCGGGTCGAGCAGACGGGATCCAACTTCGGCTCGCTGGTCAAGCACGACAGCCCGTACCTGAGCCGGGTCGGCACCGGAACGATGGTCGCCGACGGCCTCTCCGTCATCAACGCCGACTTCTCCAGCACGTCCTTCCGCTTCTCCCCCGCCTCCGTCGGATCGAGCAGCTTCCTCGGCAACAACATCGTCTATCCCGCGCGCAGCCGCGCCGGGGACAACTGCCTGCTGGCGACCAAGGTCATGGTGCCCATCGACGGACCGGTCCGGGAGAACGTGGGCCTGCTGGGCTCACCGAGCTTCGAGATCCCGCGCACGGTCATGCGGGACCGGCGGTTCGACCACCTCGCCACCGGGGACGAACTGCGCCGCCGCCTGGGTGCGAAGAACAGGCACAACGCGTTCACGGCGTCCCTGTACCTGCTGATGCGCTGGGTCCACTTCTACGTCGTCGCCCTCATCGTCATGGCCGCGGTCGACCTGTACCACAGCCACGGTCCGGTGCCGCTCGCGATGGCGAGCCTGATCACCCTGCTGTTCACCGTTGCCTACTACGCGTTGGTGGAACGGATCGTCACCCGCGTCCAGCCGCTGAAGCCGCTGTACTGCTCGATCTACGACCAGTCCTTCTGGCGTCACGAGCGCTTCTGGAAACTGACGACCCACCGCTACATGCAGCTCTTCAACGGCACTCCGTTCAAGAACGTCGTCTGGCGGCTGCTGGGTGTCCGCATCGGCCGGCGGGTCTTCGACGACGGCTGCTCGCTGATCGAGCGGTCCCTCGTCACCATCGGCGACGAGTGCACCCTCAACGCCGGCACGGTCATCCAGTGCCACTCCCAGGAGGACGGCGCCTTCAAGTCCGACCGGGCCTCACTGGGCGAGGGCGTGACCCTCGGCGTCGGCGCCTTCGTCCACTACGGCACCACGGTCGGCGACCACGCCCGACTCGCCGCCGACTCCTTCCTGATGAAGGGTGAGGAAGTGCCCGCGCGGGAGGGCTGGGGCGGCAACCCGGCCCGGGAGGGCGTCGCGGTGGCGAGGGTGCCCGTCTGCCGCGAGCCGGCGGACGGCCGACGAGGAGCGCTGCGGTGACGAGGCGGACACCCGCTCCGAGGTGGGCCCGCGCCCGTCACGGCCGGCGGAGCCCGGACGGGGGCGCGAACCCCGCACCGCGGTCCGTGCCGTCCTGACCCGTCCACGGACCCCACGTCCGGCGCCCCCGCCGGTTCGCCGTCGGTTCGCCGTCGGGCGTCCGCCGGCCGTTCGGGCCGGCGGACGCCCGACGGAGTCAGGGCAGGACCCGGTCGATCGCGACGGGCAGGTGTCTCGGTCCGCGCAGTACGGCGCTGCCACGGTAGGGCGGGGGGTCGGCGAGGAGGCGGGGGTTGTCGAGCCGCCGGACGAGTTCGGTGAGGGCGATCTGCGCCTCCAGACGGGCCAGCGGTGCGCCGAAGCAGCTGTGGACACCGCTGCCGAAGCCGAGGTGCTCGATGTCGGGGCGGTCGGGATCGAACACGTCCGGGTCGGTGAAACGCTTCGGGTCCCGGTTGCCCGACGCCAGGACGAGGGCGACCACCGATCCCTTCGGGATCGTCACACCCCCGATCTCGATGTCCGTCAGAGCACCCCGCCGCGGAATGATCTGCACCGGCGGCTCGAACCGCAGCAGTTCCTCGACCAGCCGGGGCGCGATCTCCGGCTCCCGGCGCAGCCGCTCCCACTGGTCCGGCCGGCGCAGCAGGGTCAGCATGCCGTTGGTGATCAGGTTTACCGTCGTCTCGTGACCGGCGATGAGCAGCAGGACGGCGGTGACCACGAGTTCCAGGCGGCTGAGCGGTCCGCCCTCCGCGTCGTGGTCCGCCGCGAGCCGGAAGAGCATGCCGCCGTCGGACCTGCCCGCGCCGTTCTCGATGAGGTCGTTGATGTAGAGGGCGAGTTCCCGTCGTGTCTCGGCGCCCTCCCGCAGCCGGACCGACGGGTCCTCGCCCGGCCGCGGGTCGATCGAGGCGACCAGCTTGTCGGCCCAGGTGCGGAATTTCGGCTCATCCTCGTGCGGCACCCCCAGGAGCCGGCAGATGACGGTCACGGGGAACGGATAGGAGAACTCATCCACCACGTCGACCTCTCCCCCCGCGGGGAAGGCGTCGATCAGCTCCCTGACGGTGGCCTCCATCTCCCCGCGCATGTCCTGGATCCGGTGCGGCGAGTGCGGCGGCCCGAACTGACGCATCGCCAGACCGCGGACCCGGTCGTGCTCCGGGGGATCCATACCGATGAAACTGGGCGGGAACTGTCCCCCGGACGCCTCCTCCTGGTCCGCGTGCGTGGAGGTGAGACGCGGATCGTGGAGCAGAGCCAGCAACTCGTGGTAGGTGCTCACGGCATAGCTGCCGTCCTCCTGCCGGGACACCGGCGTCCTGCGGAGCTCCGCGTACAGGGGATACGGATCAGCCCGGCTCCCGTAGTCGAGAATCTGCCGCATCAGGGTTTCGCCGCCCATGCCGGTCTCTCCTCCCACTCAGCCACCACGCCCGACGTCGGACCATCCGGCATTCTGACCACGATCGCGAACCGTCCTGCCGTCCCTGGGCGAAACCCGCGCAGCACATCGCCTGACCGGCTCACACGGCGTGGGGATCGGGTCCGGCGCCGGCCGGCGGCCGCCCTCGCCGCCCACGCCCTCGCCGCCCACGCCCCGGCCGCCGCGCGGCACGAGCGGCCGGGAACCGCTGGACCGGGGCACAGCACGGACACCCGACAGGCCGCTGCCGCCGGATCCGCCGGGCCGTGTGTCATCCTCGGGGCAGGTCCGTGACCTGCCCGGCCTCCCGGCCCCACCCGGCCTTCCGGTCCGGACGGGCCGTCACACCGCACGGACACGGGGATGTCCGTGCACCCTCGTACGACGAAGACGGCGGAAGGCGGTGCCTGTGGCGTTCGGTGAGGTCGTGTTCTTCGCGGTGGTGATCGCCCTGTCGCCGTTCACCCTCATCCCCGCCCTCTTCATGCAGTTCACCCAGCGGCCCCGGGCCACCAGCAGCGCCTTCCTGACCGGCTGGGTCATCGGCATCGTCGTGCCGGCGGCCGCGTGTGCCGCGCTGGCCTCCGTGGTCCAGCGTCCGGAGGAGGGGAACGGCTGGGTCGCCTGGGCCAGGGTCGTGCTCGGCTCGCTCCTGATCCTCTTCGGCCTCCGTCAATGGCTGACCAGACACGGCAGGCCCGCACCGGGCTGGATGCGCCTCCTCGCCGACGCGAGCCCGCCCAGGGCGTTCCGGCTCGGACTGCTGCTGTCGCTGGCCAACCCGAAGATCCTGCTGCTGTCCGCCGCCGCCGGTCTCACGGTCGGGGCGGCCGGGGCCGTCACCACGAGCGGCGTGACGGCCCTCGCGGTGTTCACCGTGTGCGCCGCCAGCACCGTGGCGCTGCCCGTGGTGCTCCATCTGCTCCTGGGCGAACGGGTCCTCATCCCGTTGATGAGGGTCAGACGGTGGCTGGAGAGCCGGGCCGCCGGAGTGATGGCGGTGGTGATCGCGGCCATCGGTGTCCTCGTCCTCTTCGAGGGCATCGTCAGGCTCTGAGTTCCGAGGAGTCATCAGGCTCCGGATCACCGGGCTCTGGATCGCCGGCCTCTGGACCGCCGGCCTCTGGACCGCCGGCCTCTGGACCGCCGGCCTCTGGATCGCCGGGCTCCGAGCTCCGCCCGGGCGGCCGGCGGTGGTCCGCGTGTCCCGTCCGGCACTCCACACCCGCCGCCGCCGCGTCGTCGATCACCTCCGTCGAGAACGGGGTCTCACCCTCGGCGCCGACCGCCACCGCCCAGTAATGTCCCTTGCCGGCGACGACACCCGTAGCCGCGCGTGGGCCGTACCGCTCCCGGGCCGGCCCACGCTCCGAGGGAGGGGACTCATGACGACTGTGGCCGGCCGGCCCGCCGCGGGATCCATAGCGGCACGCCTCGAACGTCTTCCGCACTCCCGCTGGCATGTCAAGGTCCGTTTCCTGATCGGTGCCGTCACCTTCTTCGAGGCGTTCGACCAGCTGCTCGCCGCCTCCGCGCTCCCCGTCCTGATGGAGGAATGGCACCTGACGACCGGGCAGGCCACCCTGGCCGTGACCGCAGGCTCCGTCGGCATGCTCTTCGGCGCTCTGGTCGCCGGATGGGCTGGGGACGCCATCGGCCGGGTGCGAACGGTCGCGGTGGGCGTCGCCGTCACCGCGCTCGCCGGCCTCGCCGTCGCGCTGTCCACGGGGATCGAGCTCTTCGCGCTCTTCCGCTTCGCCCAGGGCCTGGGCATCGGCGGTGTCGTCCCGGTCGCCGCCACCTACATCAACGAGATCGCACGGTCGGACAAGCGTGGCCGGTTCGTCCTGCTCTACGAGATGATCTTCCCCGCCGGGCTCGCGGTCGCGACCCTGGTCGCCGTGTGGGTCGTGCCCAACCTCGGCTGGCGGGCGATGTTCCTGATCGGCGCGCTTCCCGTGCTGCTCGCCGCCGTGCTGCCCCGCCACGTCGCCGAGTCACCGCGCTGGCTGCTGGCGCGCGGACGGACCGAGGAGGCCGAGCGGGTCGTCGCGGCGATCGAGGCGGAGGTCGTCCGCTCCACCCGGGCGCCGCTGCCCGAACCCGCCTCCGTGGAGAAGGAGGAGAGCGCCCGGGGGAGGCTGAGCGAGCTGTTCACCGGGCGGTACCTGAGGCGCACGACGGTCGTCTCGGCCCTGTGGTTCGTCGCGTACTACGTCAACCACGGAATCTCCACCTGGCTGCCGTCCCTCTACACCAGGAAATTCGGTCTCGATCTGGCGACGGCTCTCGGCTACACCCTGCTCAGCAATGTGACCGGGCTCCTCGGCACCCTGCTCGTCGCGCTGCTGATCGACCGGATCGGCCGCCGGCCGGCGCTGGTGACCGCACTCGCCGGCAGCGCGCTCGCACTGACCACGCTCGCGTTGACCGGAGCCGCCTCCGGCGGCCGGGTGGCGCTCTTCGCGTCCTGTACGACGTTCTTCGTCTACGCCGTCAACTGCGGGCTCTACCTCTACTCCCCCGAGCTGTACCCGACGCGGAACCGGGCGAAGGGAGCGGCCTTCGGCGGGCTGTGGAACCGGCTGGGCGTCATCCTGGGCCCGATCGTCGTCGGCGCGGTCCTGGGCGCCGGCGGCAGCCTGACGCTGGTCTTCGCCCAGTTCGCGGCCGTGGCGGTGGTGGGCACGGTCGTCGCCTGCTTCGCGGTCGAGACGAAGGGCAGGACGCTGGAGGAGCTCAACGCCTGACCGGGCACTGACGATCCACCCGCCTCCTTCCGCCTTCCTCGCAGGTGAGGTCCCCGGAAGCGATTCACCTGCGCGCAAATATTTGCCGCAGAACAACAATGCATGAGCGGCAACCGACAGGGAAGGCGTCCGGAGCCAGCCCAGTGCCTTCGTGAGGAGTGCCAGCTCATGACGACGCCCGCCACCCACCTGGATCCCGCTTCTCCTGCCGGAGCGCCGGGCCCCGGTCCGAGGGGCAGCGGCTTCGCCGGACTTCCCCCCGTCGGCCGTCCCACCGAGATCTCGCCCGAGGACGCCCGGGAACTGACCCGCCTGTTCCTTGAACGACTGCGCGAGTTGGAGGAGGGCACGCGGGAGCACCAGTACGTCCGCAACACCCTGATCGAGATGAACCTCTCCCTGGTCAGGTTCGTGGCCAACCGCTTCCGCAACCGCGGCGAGGGAGAGATGGAGGACATCGTGCAGGTCGGGACGGTCGGGCTGATCAAGGCCATCGACCGGTTCGACCTCAGCCGGGAGGTCGCCTTCACCTCCTTCGCCATCCCCTACGTCCAGGGCGAGATCATGAGGTACTTCCGCGACACGTCCTGGGCCGTGCACGTGCCGCGCCGCCTCCAGGAACTGCGCGTCGAACTCGCCAGGGCCAGGGAGCGGCTCGTCGCCGAACTGGACCGCGATCCCAGTGTGGAGGACCTCGCCGAACACCTCGGGCGCACGAAGGACGAGGTCGTCGAGGGAATGGTGGCCGCCGCCGGATACCGGGCCGGCTCGCTGGACACCCCGAACACCGACAGCGACGACGAGCACGCGACCCTGGCCGGCGGCCGGTACCTGCCGGACCGGATCGGCGTCGACGACCCCGGCATGCAGCTCGTGGAGAACATCCGCGCACTGGTGCCGCACATGGCCGAACTCGACGACCGCGAGCGCACCATCCTCGAGCTCCGGTTCGGCTGCGAGATGACGCAGGCCCGGATAGGCGCCGAGCTGGGCATCTCCCAGATGCACGTGTCACGGCTACTGGCCGCCACCCTGGCCAAGCTGCGTACGCACATGATCGCCGACGGATGACCGGGGCGGCCGGGGCCCTCCTCGTCCCGCGCCGGCCCGTCCCTCCCGGTCACGCGCCCACGGGTCGCACGGGGCCGCTGCGTCTCGTGCGGATCCGGCAGAACGCTGAAGCCGGCGCGACCGCGAGGACGCGCCGGCACCCGAGCCGCCGTCAGGTCGCCGTCGGGTCGCCGTCAGACCGCCGGCACGGGCGCGGCCGGCTCCTCCGCCTCCGTCAGCAGCTCCATGAGCGTCGCCCGGGCACGGGCCACGCGGGAGCGCACCGTACCGACCGGGCAGTCGCTGAGCTCGGCCGCCTCCGCGTAGGGCAGCCCCAGCATCTGGGTGAGGACGAACGCCTCCCGCTGCTCCTGCGGCAGGCCCGCCAGCAGTTCGTGCAGCGCGACGCCCTCGTCGAAGCCGGGCAGGTCGCTCGGCTGGGCACGTTCGACGGCGAGCTGCCAGTCCGGTACGTCGTGCAGTCCGGGCCTCGCGGCCGCGTACCGGTAGCTGTCGATCACCGCGCGGCGGGCGATGGACAGGAGCCAGGCACGGGCCGAGCACCTTCCTTCGAACCGGTGCAGGCTGCCGAGCGCACGCAGGTAAGTGTCCTGTGCCAGGTCGTCGGCCGACTGGCGATCGCCGCACAGATGGGCGACGTAGCGCAGGACGTCGCGGTGCAGGGCGCGGAAGAAGCGATCCACGGCGTCGGCGTCACCGGCGCGGGCGGCGAGCGCCCAGGAGGTGATCGACTCGTCGGCCGATGGCGCCCTCTCCGTCGCGTCGCCTGAAGCGGGCTGGGCAGAAGAGATCACCAGGTGTCCTTCTCGGGTCGTCCGGGTCCGGGACCGGGGCCCGAGGCCGCAGGGTCCGCCACCCGGTGCGTGGGGGGTGCGGCCGTACGGCGCAGGGGGTGTCCCACCACGCGCCGCGCACGGCCGTGCCCGAGGGGCACTCGGGCCGCCTCGGGATTCCGGCTGTCGTCAGGCGACAGCGGACCCCACGGGCGGCCCTCGGGAGACGATCGCGTGGACCAGTGGGAGGAGCCGCGACGCACGGGGAGGGCGGCGTCGGCCGCGCAGCCGCGGGCGGTGCGGCGGAGCAGGCCGCGAGAGCAGCAGCCTCATCGGCGCGGTCAGCCATCCGGCGACGGCTCGGAGGATGCGGAACGCGGCCCGCTCCCCGTGGGCGAGCCACAGCCCCGTCAGCAGCGCCGCCAGCAGGTGGGCGGCGAGCATGCCCCAGGACGAGGAGTCTCCGGGCAGCGCATCCAGATGGTGCAGGTGGTGTGCACCCCCCATGTCGACCACGTGGACCACGTCGCCGACGAGGGATGTGTGCCCACACCCCATGTGCCCTGCGCACTCAAGAGATGAGCCGTGCCCATGCCCCATCGCCATACCGTGTGTGGCGCCGGCATGGGTCTGCCCCATGCCGCTGGATCCCGTGTGGTGGTGCCCCTGGTGGGCGGGTGCGGCGCGGCCTGCGGTGCCGGCCCCGGACCGTGCGAGGGAGAAGACCGTGTGCAGTGCCGTCTGGACGGCGACCACCACGGCCACGACCGACGGCAGTCCCCGCTCACGGCCCGCCAGTGCCCAGCCCAGTCCGCCTGTTGCGACGAACCCGCCGGCCGGCGTCCACCAGGGCATGGACTCCCCGGACATCATCATGTGACCGAGGGCGGCGAGCAGCACGCACACAGCCGCGAAGACCACGGCCCGTACCGCACGAGAGCACCACCCGGCAGTCATGGCGCCTCATCCTCGCATCCTGACGTTCGTCGTCGTGCACGGGTACGCACCGGGCCCCGGTCACCGACTCGGACCGAATCAACTGATCCAGAACACAGCTGCGGGAGTCGGAACGCGTCCGCATCGACGAATAGCACGGGGAGTCGGCGTCCGGGCAGACCGCCGCGCCCGCCGCCGCGGGGCACCCACCGTCCGGCGCACCGGGTGCGCGGGCACGGGTGGGCGCGACCGGAGGCGGACCGGCGTGCACCGACCGGAAGGACCGGCTCGCGGCACCCCGAGGGACCGTCAGGTGCCCGGTCCACGAGGAGGGCGACTCACCCCCGGCGGCGGAGGGAGGGTGCCCCGGGGAGGCCAAGGCCGTTCGGGCTTCGGCCGGGTGCCGTGTCGGCACGGACGGCGGACCGGCCGACGCGTCGCCCTCGCCCGGCCCCGCGTCGTACGGCCCGTCGAGTGCGGTGGTCACCGGGCGTTCCGCGTCCCGCCGCGCGTCCTCGGCGCCCGCGTCCGGCGCTCGGCGCCCCCTTCCTCCGGCCACTCGGGCGGCTCGGAGAGTGCGGCCGTGCAGCCGGCGTCCTTCACCGCGGCGACGAGTGCGGTGACTTCGGTCCCCGGCGGATAACTCACCGGGCGATGCACGTCGCCAGGTCACGGCCGCCGTGACGCCGTCGAGTCGGCCGAGCCGCTTCTCGACCCGCCGCACGCAGGCCGCGCAGGTCGTTCCCCCACGGTCAGTCGGTGGTGACGAGCATCCCCGCTCCGGCGCCCGTCAGTCGCGCTCTCAGTGGCCGTGGCCGGTGCCGTGGTCGGCTCCGTCGTCCTCCACCGGCCCGCCGGGCGAGGTGGAGTGCATACCCGGCGCCACGGGTCCCACCAGGGCTCCGACCGAGTAGGAACCCGCGAAGACCACGGCGAGCAGCAGCAGGAAGCCGCACAGTGCGGGCGGCGGCGCCACCTTGCGGAGCGCCGAGAGCACCGAGAGCGCGGGGGTGGCGCCGTGCGCCGCCTCTCGGGAATCGTCCATGGCCGGGTCTCCCTCGTCGAGTGCGTACGGTCCGGTCGCGCGCGGCTCCGGACCTCCGTTCGGCCCGGTTCGCCGTACGGTCCAGATGTCGTACGTGTGGGAGGTGGGGTTCCGGCCCTCATGTGTGACTCGCCTCACACACCCCCGCCCGCCGCGGACCGGTCGCCCGGGCCGTCGATCATTCCGCCGGTGTGCCCACCCGCAGCCGGTTGCCGTCGGGGTCGCGGAGCTCCACCTCGCGCGCCCAGGGAGCGGTGGTCACCGGGACTCCGAACTCGTCCGCGACGGTGTCGACGTCCCGTACCCGCAGATACACCAGCGTGCCGGGGCGGGCATCGCCGACGTGCTCGGAGAGGAACAGCCGCACCGGACCCCTCGCGATCTCGACGAAGGCCGGGAGCCCCGGTTCGAACCGGTGCTCCCACTGCTTCACGAATCCGAGCCGCCGGTACCAGGAGAGCGCGGCGTCGGCATCGGCCACCCGCAGCACGGGGACCGCCTCTTCGTCCCCCGCCCCCGCCCTTCGCGCCGCGTCGGGCACGGACGGCGTCCGGTCCTGCGACCGAGCCTCGGCCGCGTGCGTGGACGGACCGCCGTCGTCCACCGCTTCGTCGACGCTGCGCAGAAGGTACGTGTCCATGATCCAGCCGTGCCGCTCGCGTGCTTCGGCACGAAGCCGCTGGATGCGTCCGGCGACGTCCGGCAGACGGCCGGACACGAGGAGTTCGTCGGGCGTTCCGAGGTAGGCGCCCCAGTAGATCCACACGTCGTCGCCCTCGACGCCGGTGAACGCCTCCTGGGCGTCGAGCATCACGACTGTGTCGCCGTCGTCGAGACCCACCTCGGGCAGTCTGCGCGCGGGAGTGATGCGGACCGGACGACCGACCCGGTTGAGCGTGGTGCGGTGCCGCGCCGCCAGGGTGGACACACTGCTGACCCCCGGGACGACCTCGATGTCGAAGGCGACCGCGCCCCGCGCCTCGATCTCGGACAGGATGCCGAGGGTGCTGTCGTACAGGGCGGGATCGCCCCACACCAGGAAGGCACCGGTCCGTCCCGGGGCCAACTCGTCCCGGATCAGGCGCTCGTAGACATCCGCGCGCCGGCCGCGCCAGTCGTGGACCGCCGCCGTGTACTCGCTCCGGCCGCTCTGCGTCCGGTCGCGCCACGGGTCGTCCGCTTCGACGACGCGGTACGGCGCACGGGCGTGTTCGTCGAGCATCCGGCGCCGCAGATCGGTGAGCGCGGACTTCTCCGGCCCCTTCCCGAGGAGGAAGAAGACGTCGGCGCGGCGCATGGCCTTCAGCGCCGCGAGCGTCAGCTGGTCCGGGTCACCGGCGCCGATGCCGATGACGAGGAGGTGGCGGTGGTCCGTGCTCATGCGTACCGGCTTTCCGGGCGGGTTGGGGGTGGACGGACGTAACGCCGCGCGGAGCGCGCTCCGCGGCCGGCGCGCCGGCCGGCGGTGGGGGGCACCGGTGGCCGCTCCTCCGTGCACGCGGTCATGCCTCCCGGGCACCGCAGCGAACACGACGTGGACCAGCCGGTGTCGGAAGCGTACGCCTTCGGCGGGGCCGGCCCGCAGCCGCAGCGGGCTCGGCCGTCGTCGCCCGTGCGGCGCGGCTCCTCATCGCCGACGGTCGGCGTGGTCCGGCGGCGGTCAGGGCCGTGAGGTGCCGCCGTCGGCCTGGACCGCGTCGGCGACGGCCTCCGCCGCGGCCTCCGCCGCCCGCGCCGCGTCGTCGGCGGCCCTCCGGTCGGCCGCGCCGTCGGAGGAATCCTCCCGGGTCGCCGGGGATCGGGGCAGTACCTCGCCGAAGGCGCGGGACACACCCTGGAGCGCGGAGGTGACCTCACCGGGAATGACCCAGAACGTGCTGCCGGGTCCCTGAGCGAGCTGGGGCAGCACTTGCAGGTACTGGTAGGCGAGCAGTTTGGGGTCCGGATCGTTGCGGTGCACGGCCTGGAACACCTCGTCGATGGCCCGGGACTGGCCCTCCGCCTTCAGGATCTCGGCGGTGCGGTTGCCCTCCGCCCGGAGGACGGCGGACTGCTTCTCACCCTCCGCGGTGAGGATCTGGGCCTGGCGCTGCCCCTCGGCCCCGAGGATCGCGGCCCGCTTGTCCCGCTCGGCCCGCATCTGCTTCTCCATCGCGTCCTTGATGGACTGCGGAGGGTCGATGGCCTTGATCTCCACGCGGTTGACCCTCAGCCCCCACTTCCCGGTGGCCTCGTCCAGCACGCCGCGCAACTGGTTGTTGATGGTGTCCCGCGAGGTGAGGGTCTGCTCCAGGTCCATCGACCCCACCACGTTGCGCAACGTCGTGACGGTGAGCTGCTCGACGGCCTGCAGATAGTTCGCGATCTCGTAGGCGGCGGCACGCGGATCGGTCACCTGGAAGTACACGACGGTGTCGATCTCGACGACCAGGTTGTCCTCCGTGATGACGGGCTGCGGCTGGAAGGAGACGACCTGTTCCCTGAGGTCGATCACCGGGTAGACCCGGTCGACGTAGGGGATGACGACGTTGAGTCCCGGCTGCAGCGTGCGGTGGTAGCGGCCGAGCCGCTCCACGTTGCGCGCACGCGCCTGGGGGACGACGCGCACCGCGTGGACGACGGTGAAGACCGCCAGGAGCGCGGCGATCACGCCGACGAGGAGGAGTGCCGTGCCTTCCATGATTCACTCCCGGGGGTAGACGACTGCGGTGGCGCCGCTGATCTCCATGACGTCCACGGCCGTTCCCGGAGGGATCACCAGCGACTCGTCGTAGGCACGGGCCGTCCACTCCTCACCGCCGATGCGGACCCGGCCGCCCGTGCCCGTCACCTCGGAGACGACCCGGGCGGTGCTGCCGACCAGAGCGTCGACGCCGAACCGCTCGCGCCGAGGTGTGAGCGCGCGCCGCACACGGGGGCGCACGAACACCACGCTGACCACGGCGACGACGGTGAAGACCAGGAACTGGAGGGGCAGCGGCGCTCCCGCCGCGGCGCATGCCGCGGTGATCAGCGCGGCCCCGCCCAGCATGCCCAGTGCGACGGTCAGCGTGACGATCTCCGCGGCGATCAGCACCGCGGCGATGATCAGCCAGATCGCCCAGAGGTCCATCTCGCCCCTCCTGACTGACGCATCCCGACTCACGCAGGTGCTCGGGGACCCTGGCCGATGTCCCGGCCTCCTCCCGCGGGGGCCCGGGGGCGCCGGCCGGGAGGTGACCGCCGGAGGGTCACCCCTTACATCTCGTATCTACCCATACCAAAAACGCAGAAATCGCATGATTTACACCTTTCGCCGTGAGCGCTCGGCGCCGGAGAGCGAGGACCGCGCATCGGGCATCGCGCATCGGGCATCGGGAGCAGGGCGCCGGAAGTCGCGGGGAGTTCACACCGCACGGCTGTCCCCGGTCGCCTCCCCGCCGTCGGGCCTCACGGTCCCGGGTCGGCGTACCGGTACCGCACCTTCCCCGCGGCGAGCGGCGGCCGTCATGGCCCCGGTACGCCAACCGTCCCGTCGGCGTACGAGCCGTCGTCGGGGCCGTGCGGACCGTGGCGGTGCACCGGACCGTGCGGGTCCGCGCAGTGCCCGGCCGCACCCGGCGCGCCGGCCGGGGCGCCGACCTGGAGCAGGGTCTCCGGTCGGTGGTCCACCTGGAGGGTGGTGTGGGTGATGCCGAAGTCACGGCGCAGCAGGTCCTCGAGGTCCCGGCGCACGGCATGGCAGTCGCCGCCGGGTTCGACGAGCACATGCGCGGACAGGGCCGGCTCCTGGGACGTGATCTGCCAGATGTGCAGGTCGTGGATCTCCCGCACTCCCCGCTGCGCCGCCAGTCGCTCACCGAGCCGGTCGGGATCGACATGGGCGGGCGCCGCCTCAAGGAAGATCCGTCCCGAGTCGCGGAGCAGCCCGTAGCCGGCCCTGAACATCAGGGCGACGACGACGAGCGTCGCCATGCCGTCGGCGCGTGCGAACCCCGTGGTGAGAACGACGAGGGCCGCGACCGCGGTGCCGATGAACGCGAACAGGTCGTTCAGGATGTGCTGGTAGGCGCCCTCGACGTTCAGCGAGGAGCGGTTGGCACGGGAGATGCACCAGGTGGCGGCGACATTGACCGCGATCCCCGCGAGGGCGGTGACGAGCATCAGCCCGCCCCTGACCTCCGGAGGATCGATGAGCCGCTCGACGGCCTCGACCGAGAGCCAGGCGCCCAGCAGCATCAGGGAGAGGCCGTTCACCTGGGCGGAGAGGATCTCCACCCGCTTCAGGCCGTAGGTGTAGCCGCCCTTTGCCGGCCGCTTGGCCATCCGCATCGCCACGAGCGCGAGGACGATGGCGACGGCGTCGGTCAGCATGTGGGCGGCATCCGAGATCAGGGCCAGGGACTTCGCCACCACGCCGATGACGACCTCGACCGACATGAAGCCCACGATCAGGGCGAGTGCGATCGAGAGCCACCGCTTGTCCGAGTCGCCCGTCACCCCGTGATCGTGGCCGTGGCCGTGTGCACCGCCGTGACCGTGATCGTGACCCCTGCCCATCGATTCCCCCTGACCTGTGAAACACCCGCTATCCGGTTCGCAGTGAAACGCACGGAGCGAGTTCACGCAAAGGCTGCAACGAATGTGGTAATCGCTGCCGACAACAGGCCCATGACCTGGCATTTCACATGCAGAACCAGGGGTTCCTCAATGAATCGACATTCGTTGTCGCATTCGTCGCGTGAACGCACCCTCCCGGGGCGGCACCGGGATCCGACTGCCCCCGGTCGTCCGTCCGCCCACCGCCGACGAGCGGGGCCGACGCGACGGCGAACCTCCTTCGTCAGCCGGACGACCAGCGGTCCGGGCCCGGCGCCGCATCGGGGAATCACGGTCGGCGGCTCCGCTTCACCCGGAGAACAAAGCCGGCGGTCCCCGGGTCGGGCAGAGCGCCTGCCGATCGGGACCCGACGCGCCCCGCGCCTGCCGACCGGCCACACGATGGTTCATGATGGGCGGGCCATGCACTCGCCGCACACGGACCCGCCTCCCCCACTGCCCGCCGTGCGGACGGCCGTGTTCGCCCCCGCGGGCGGCGGGCTCGGACTCGCCACCCGCCCCCCTCGCGGCCGTTGGGCCACGCGTCCCGGCGGCGGACGCCGCGGCGCTGGCCGCGCACCTCGCCGTGGGGCTGGTGCACGGCCGGCGGCGGCGAACCCTTCCGCGGGCCATCGCCGTCGCCTCGCGGCCCAAGGCGGCACTCATCCACCACGATCCGAAGGACGCCATGACCCGTACCCCCGCGAGCATCAGCCGCGCATGCCTCTGCCTCGCCACCGCCGCCGGTGCCGTACTGCTGGGCGCCGGCCCGGCGGCCGCGCACGTCGAAGTCGAGGCCGACAGGGCACAGGCCCTCGCCGAGAACGTCACGCTCACCTTCAACGCCGAGTCGGAGTCCGACAAGGCCGGGATCACGTCCCTGCGGGTCGTCCTCCCCAAGGGGATCGCCCCCGCCGACGTCACGTACGAGGACGGTCCCGAGGGCTGGACGTTCGGCACCTCGGCCGACGGCTACACGGTCAAGGGGCCCGCCGTCGCCGTCGGGGCAGACGCCGAGTACTCCGTGCGCGTCCGGCAGTTGCCCGACGCCAGGGAGCTCGCCTTCAAGACGCTCCAGGGCTACGGCGACGGACGCGTCGACCGCTGGATCGAACTCGGCGCCTCAAGCGACCACGGCCACGGCCACGGCAACTCCGCACCCGTGCTGAAGCTCGAGGCGGCCGCGCCCGGCGCCACCGTGAAGAGCCCCGCGCCCACCGCCTCGCCGACGCCCGCTACGAGCGCCGCGGCGCGCCCCGCCCCCGAGGCGTCCCCGGCGAGCACTCCGGCCGCGGGTGCGGCGGTGGAGAGCGGCGGTTTGTCGGCCGCCGGCTGGACCGCGATCGCCGCGGCCGCAGTGGCCGTGGTCGCCGCGCTGGCGTTCCTGCTCCGGCGGCGCTCGCGCGCGAGCTGAGGGACGGGTACCGCGGGTGGTGCCGCTCCCGCCCGAGCCGACGGACGGAAATCGCGGGTGCGGTCCGGGGCGGCCGGAGGCACGAGGAAGCAGGGGCCGGCTCCGGACCACCGGCCCGGGGGCACGCCTGCCTCAGCCGTGTTCCCCTCCGTCACGGAACCGCACGCCCCTCATTCGTCCGAGCCCGCACCCGGCCGCAGCTCGGGGTGTTCCTCCGCCAGCCGGTCCGGCGCCGCCTGTCTCCAGGAGTCGACGAGGATGTCGCGCAGTTCGGCCAGGCCCTCCAGCGCACCGAGCCGCACCCGGACCCAGGACGAACTCGCCTCGTGCGGTGGTACCCAGAACTTCTCCGGTTCCGCGGCGATCAGTTCGGTCCGCTCGTGCTTCGGGCAGCGCACGGCGAACGACGTCTGATCGTCGGGGATCGTGATGTACATCTTTCCGGCCACCCGGAACGTGGGCATGCTCCATGCTTCCTTCTCCACCGTTCCAGGGAGCGACATCGCGATACGGCGGATCTCCTCGGCCTCGATCATGTCCCCCACCGTAGACGGCTCCTCTGACACACCCCCGCGAGCCGACGGAGCCGACGCCGACGTCACGGTACGCCGGGCGGCGAAGAGCCGTTGCCGCGACGTTCGCCCCGGTCGGACGCTCGCGGCGGGGACGCTCGCCCCGCCGCTGTGGCGCTGCCCGTACCGTGCTCCTGATCCGCTGCCGCGCCTCGTCGGCGGGGACTTCGTGGGTGAGCGTCCACCGGGCCCGCGCAGCGCTGTGCGAGAGGCGTCCAGGGCGCCGCTTCCGGGAGCCCGCACTTTCCGGGGGATCGGGAATCGAGGTGGTGACGGCCACCCCGACTCCCATGCCGTGCGACCCCTCCTCCGCGGACTCACTCAGAATTCGAAGACGGCCGCACCCTCGGCGCTCTTGACGCATTCGTTGGCGAAGGTGTGCTCATAACTCACCCGCTTGCCCTGCCAGATGCCCTTGGCGGTCACCGTGACGGGGTTGTACTCCCTGGTGCAGATGCGCGGCTGCCCGCGGCTGATCTGGCCCAGACTGCCGAACTCGCCCTTCACCCGCGCGAGGGCGGCACAGGCGCCGTCCGAGGCCGGGTGCGTACCGGTGGTGCCGGGCGCGCAGGTGAGGATGACCGCACGCTCCGGGCTTGTCGCGGTGCTCTGCCCGTGTGCCGTGGTCAGGACCAGCGCCGAGGGCGCGTACAGCGAGGCGGGCGCGCCGTGCGCGACACCGGCCGTCGACCCCAGCAGTGCAAAGGCGAGGGTGGCACCGCCTGCTGCCCGTCGAACGGTCTTTCGCATGGTGCTCGCTCCTTCCGTGGGTGAACTCTCCCGGGTGAAACCGAAGAATGCTGCGGCACCGGGTCGGCCTTCTCGAGCCGACCGGGCCTCCGTGTCAACGGCACGACCACCCCGTTCGTTTCGGTCGGCTCCCTTCTTCGACCACTGACCGGGACCCCGCGGAGAATCCGAGAAGGCGCCACGGGCCCGGTGCAAGATCTCCGCCGCACGGGGAAGGGTCCTGCTGTGGACGGGTTCGAGCAGAGCGGGGAGACGCCGGTGTCCGCGGGTACCTGTCTGCTGACCGTCGTCAGCCCGCGCAGGGACGAGGGCAACAGCCCGACCGGGATCGTCGGCCGGTGCCTTGCCCGGCAACTGCTCGCCCTGGGGCGGCCAGTGAGGGTGGTGGCCGAGCCGGACCAGTGCGGTGGCTGGCCCGACACGGTCGACGTCGTGGAAGGGTCCGTCACCCGGCCGCTGGAGTGTGCCCGGGCCTTCGACGGTGTCGAGGCCGTTTTCCTCGCCGGTGCCCTTCCGTCAACGGTCCGGGACGCACTCGCTCTGGCCCGAGCCGCCCGCACCGGCAGAGTCGTCCTCCTGTCGTCCCACGGTCCCGAGTACGAGAAGGCCCATCCGCCTGAGACCTGGTTCTGGCTGGCGGTCGAGCAGGCTGTGGAGCGCTCGGGCATCGCCTGGACGCACATCCGGCCGTCGGCCGTGATGGGTGCCGTCGTCGAGGGCACCTACCCGGCGACGGGGTCGGACTGGCCCGACAGCGTCCGCTCCGACGGGACGGTCAGGGAGGCCTTCCTCGACCGGGGCCACTACCCCTTCATCCATGAGGAGGACCTCGCCGCCGTCGTGGCCGCAGCCCTGATCCGCAGTGACTACACCGGGACGGTCATCGAGGCCGTGGGTCAACCGCTGAGCACGCGTTCACGTGTCCGCAGCATCGCGACCGCCCTCGGCCGGGACATCGACACGGTCGATCTGACGGCGGACGAGAGCCGGGCGATCTGGCGTCGCCGTGGCTGGCCGGACGGTGCGATCGACGTGACGCTGTACGCACTCGAGGAGTACGGCACCCGCTTCGCCGAGCTCGTCCAGTGGACGGTCGCCCAGCGACCGTCCGTGCAGGACATCATCGGCCGCCCGCCGCGCACCTATGACGACTGGGTGCGCGAGAACATCGACGTGTTTCGCTGACCTCGGCGTGCGGAGCGCGATTCCCCGCTCGGCGACCGCCGCGGCCGGGCGATCAGCAACGTCGCGGTGGGAGTACACCGCCGTGGAGGCCCGCGACCTCGCTCCGCTCCCGGCGGACGTCGACCACAACCTGGCCGCCGCGCTGCCACGCGAGGCACCACGCCCGCTCCTGCGTCCCACCCGGCCGGCGCATGTGGTGTCGCGCAGCACTCCTCCGTCTTCCTCCAGGGGCAGTGGCATCGCCCGGCGAGTCAGCCCCTGGCGGGTAGCCGCGCCGCCCGCCCGGCCTCGACGGCACACCGGCCACGGAGCGGTCAGGCCACGGGCGGGCGGCGTCCAGGACGCGCGGAGTCACGGATCGCCGCGGTCCGCCCGGCCTCCCGCCACGGGAGCGCGGCTGACCCGGATCTTCGACTGGCCGTGCGGACGCTTCTCCCAGTCCTCCATGAAGCGGGCCTGCAGGCCGTGTCCGCGCGCCAGGGCGATGAGCGTTTCGGTGCGGTAGTAGAAGTCCTCGCGCAGCACCTGGTGTTCGGCTCCCTCGGTGCGGTCGAAGGTGAAGTCGAAGAACCCGGTGTCCGTCAGCACTCGGCCGACGTGTGCCAGGCACTCCTCGATGACCTCCGGCGGCGAGTGGGAGAAGACGCTGTGCGCGTGGACGACGTCGAAGTGGTCGCTGGGCAGGAAGTCCAGGGTGAGGTCGCCGACGAGGGTCAGATGGGGAAGCTTGTCCTGGAGCCGGCGCTCGGTCAGGGTCTTCTCGGCGGCGATCAGGATGTCGGGCGAGATGTCGATGCCGTAGTAGTTGCCGGTGCCGAGATGCTCGATGAAACGCCAGCCGGCGCGCAGATTGCCGCAGCCGATGTCGAGCATCCGGTGTTCGGGGCGCAGCCCGTGCTCGAGGAGGTAGTCGAACTGCATCTGCCCGAGCGCGAGCCAGCGTGCGTGACTCTGGCTGCCGACCGCGGCCTCGGGGTTTCGACGGGTGTCCGAGGCCATCACGGCCCGGTAGTAGCCGACGTGGTCGGGATGTTTCAGGCGCAGCCAGAGGTCCCGGACGGCGCGGCGGAGGTACGGGACGACGCGGCCGGGATGGCGCAGGGCGTATCCGGCCTTGTGGGTGAGGGCGGCCCGGTTGCTGCGCAGCTTCTTCGGTGACGTGGCGTCGGCGGGCATGGTGGAGGGACCTCCGTGCAAAGGCGCCGTTCGGGGGTGCGGTGGGGACGGCGGACGCCCCTGCGCACCGGCACAACGGTACGCCGGTCGGACGCCGCCGGGTGGGACCGGCGTCGTATGCGGCAGGGTGATACGGCGCCGCGACGGCCCAGCCCCTCTCCGCCACCGCCACCCGGACCGGCACCACCCGCACCTCGTCGAAGGCATAGGTGGCGGCGACGAAGTCCGCGATCCCGCGAGAGGGGGCCAGCAGGAGACGCTCCCCACCACCTCGCTCGATCATGACGTCAGCGAACGCCCCGAACGGCGACCGCACCCAGTGCCCCACCACCAGGCGAACGCCCGACCGGGTACCGATCCCCGCAATCCAGCCCTCGAACCTGAGTCGCACGCCGTTCGTTCCCTTCCGAGCGCCGCAGCGCCCTGCCGAGCCTCTCCGGAGGGGGACCCGGCGGGCATCACCCCCGAGGCACGCAGGAAGCGCAACGCCTGCCCGGTCCACCCCTTTCCATTGCGCCCCGCACGCGGGTGGCGCAGGCGCGGGCCACCCCACCAGGCATATATCCGATATATCCGACCCTACGACGGTCGGACGTTCACGTCTGGTACGCACCGGCCTGCGCCCGCTCCGCCGCTGGCGGCGTGCGGTCCGGCCGTCCCGGCCGATCGCGGTGCCCGGCTGCGGAGTTCGCCGGGCACCGCGGTCCAGACCGACGCGGTGCTGGGCGCACAGCCCCGCCCGCACCGGGCCCGTCGCGGTGACGGGCCCGCCGCGGGCCGTCCTTCAGCAGCCCCCACCGCCCCCGCAGCTGCTCGACGACGAGGCGTCGCAACTCCCACCGGCCGTCCACGAGCCCGACGCGGCCAGCCAGGTCGACGCCCCCGCGCTCCCCGCACCGACGCCCCTGCCGGCCCGGCCCGGCCGCCGGGCGGCGGCAAGCGCCGAGGCGCGACTCGCCCGACCCGCCCACCCGATCACGCCGACCAGCACGACAGCAGCGGCCACCACGGCAACAACGACTCCCATGACCTCACCTTTCCCGTCCCCCCAAGCGAGGATGACCGATGTGAGGACGTGATCCCCGAACACTCCCGGGATCAAAACGGAGTTGAGGTAGATCAGAGGTTCGGTGCCCGAGCGGCACGGGCCGCTGCCGACGTCTCCGCGGCCACGCATCCCGCAGCGGCCGCGGCGCCTCGGCGCGGGTCCACCGGTTCGTGGCGCGTGCGGTGGCCCCCGGACGCCGCCGGGATCAGACCGCGGCCGCGCAGGCACGCCGGCCGGTTCGACGGACATGCGCGGAAGACGCCGCACGCGTCCGTCGGCATGTCGCGGGTGCGGTGCGGGTGATCGTGGCGTGTCCGGGCCGGCGGGAGTCCGGGTCCGTGCCACGGTGACGGCATCGGCGACGCGAGGCTCGCCCGCCCTGCGCGAATCGGAGGATTCATCGTGAAGACCCTGGTCTCGGCTGTGTCAGCCGCACTGTCGGCCGCCGTCCTGTGGGGACCCGCCGTCCCCGCCCAGGCGGCGGACGCCCCCTCGTCCGACCCGGCGGAAAGGCAGTCCCCGGGGCGGCCGTACTACCCGAACGTCGACTGGATCGTGTGTGAGATCAACAAGGAACGCGTGGCCAGGGGCCTGCCCGGTCTGCGCGTCTCCGACCGGGCGAGCGAGGTGGGACGTTCGCACGCCAGGGACATGGCGGCCATGGGGCGGCTGACCTCCGTGGGCAGCGACGGTCGCGACCTGCGGACCCGGATGTCCGACGCGGGCCTGTACTCCGGCCTGATCTCCGAGACCATGGCGTACGGCTACACCCACGACGGGTACTTCGCGGACAGGGCGACGGACCCGGCCCCCGGGAACGCGGTGCACAAGGCACTGATGAACCGCGGCATCGTGGCCGTCGGCATCGGATACGACCGCCGCTACTGGGACGTGAACCTTCTCGGCGCACATCGCAAGCTGGTGACCAGGGCTCCCGCCGGATGCGGGGTCAACACGACTGCGTCGAGGTCGCTGCCGGCGCCGACCGCCGCCGACTCGACCGGATCATGGAGCGGTCCGGTGCTGGCCCGAGGCACCCGGTAGCGCACCGAAGGGCCCCCGTCCCTGTACGGCTGAACGGCCCGGCCGCCCGGAACACGGGCAGGGGCTCGCGCCGGCGCTCCCGGGACGCCTGCCGTGTGCCCCTGACCGGGCGACGGCCGCTCGCTTGTTCGAGTCGCCTCGTCCCGGCAGGGTCATCCGGGCTTCTCCCGTGCCGCACCCCGGGCGGCCGTGTGCAGAGCCCTCAACGCCAGCACCAGGACGCCGATGTCGTCGACGTACACGGGGTCGGGCAGCAGGTCGACGGGAGACACGGTGTAGAGCACGGCCGCCCAGAACAGGGCCTTGTCCCTGACCGGCACGCCGGCGTCGACGAGCGCTCTGCGGGCCCTGACCACACGCAGCAGCAGCCACCCCGCGCCGACGGCCGTGGCGAGGGTGATCGCGCCGAGGACCCACCAGAGGGCGCTGCCGTCCATGAGCTTCCTTCTACCCCGGCCGGCGGCGGTGAGTCGCCGGGGATCCGAACGGCCTCCGGACGGACGGCGCCGGGTCACGAGCACCGGCCCCGTCCGGGACGGACCCCACCCGGCGATGGGCCGGTGCACCGGCGGGCGATCCGGAGCAGGGCCGGGGGACGGAGCCTCCGCGGCAGCCCTCGTGGAGCGGCACCCTGCGCAGGCCCGGCAGCCGCCACGGCGTGGCAGGGGGCCTGTCGGACCGCCACTCTCGCCGACGTTGCCGTTGACCGGCAGTCTTTACGTATCCTTGACGCCCGGGGCCCGCTCCGTGCCGGCGTCTCGCCACCGGCACCCGGAGCCGCCGGCACCCGGACCTCGACGGCGGGCGAAAGCGCCGGAAGCCGGGAAACGGGAGAGCGCATGGCGGACCGGACTGCGCCCGAGTACTACGTGGCGGGGTACGACGAGATCCTGATCGCGGCCTGCGCGACGGGACGCAGGCTCGGCCGGGACGAGCTCGAGTCGCTCCGGTTCCAGGGCGAGCGCGCCGCCGAGGCGGGCATCGGCATGCGGGCACTGGTACGGGTCCTGCTCGGTGCCGCGCGAACGGTGCGCGCGACGCTCGCGCCCGACGCGGCCGACCATCTCCTCGCCGCCGTCGAGCAGGCGGTCGACGCCTTCGGGGAGGGCCACGAGCGCGCGCAGCGGCTCGCCGTGCGCCAGGAGGAGGCGGCGCGGCGCGAGTTCATCGACGATCTGCTCTACGGGCGAAGCGACCTGGGGCGCATGGCCGAGCGCGCGGAGCGATTCGGGCTGCTCCTCTCCCACGCGCACGCCGTCGCCGCCGCGCAGGGCACGGAGCCGTTCGGCGACGGCTCGCCCGCGACCCGGCGGATCGAGTCCGCGCTGCTGGCCCGCTTCGGCGACCGCCGCATCCTGCTCACCACCAAGGACGGGCGGCTGATCTGCATCGCCCCGGGGGACCAGTCGGACGTCCTCGCCTTCTTCGCCAAACAGGCCTACGCGGCCGCGGAGGGCGGCCGCGTGGCCATCGGGCGCGCCCATCCGGGCGCGGGCGGAGTCGTCCACTCGTACGAGGAGGCGCTGAACGCCCTGGACCTGGCGGAGCGCCTGAGTCTGGAGGATCCCGTGCTCCGGGCCGCGGATCTGCTGGTGTATCCCGTGCTCACCCGCGACCGGCAGGCGATGACCGATCTCGTGGAGAGCGTCCTCGGTCCGCTGCGGGACGCCCGCGGCGGCGCCAGGCCACTGATCGGGACGCTCGCCGCCTACTTCGACAGCGGCTGCGTCGCGGCCGAGGCGGCGCGGCGTCTGTCGCTCAGCGTGCGGGCCATGACGTACCGGCTTGAACGCATCCACAAGCTGACGGGCGCCGATCCGGCGGACCCCGTGCACCGCTACACGCTCCAGACGGCCGTCATCGGCGCACGTTTCCTCGACTGGCCCGAGCGGGAGGCGTGAGCCGCCGCGGGACGCGGCGCTTCACCGGCCTGGCCAGGACGGTTCCGGGCCGGCCGACCCGCTTCATACGGCATGGGAACCCGGCACGGAAGGCCCGGCGCGCGGATTTTGCCGCCCCTTTCCCTGGCCGTCACTGCCCGGAACCGGCAACCTCCGCGACGGAACTCTGCCGGGAGCGGGCATCGAATGCGCTCCGGGGTGGTATCCGGCGTGCTCAGAGCCTCCCCGTGGCGGGCCCGAGGCCGCACGGCGCACCCTTTCCGCAGGTCAACGCCTCAGCACCGGGACTCGACGAGCACACACAGCCAGCCCTCATGGACGTTCGGTGAACGGGGACACTCTTCCGGATAACGGTCTCGTCACGCTCGCAGGCACTTCCCTTCGTTACTCGCCGTTATGTGATTCCGGTCACCCAGTGATGCGCAAAAAAAGTGTTAGAACTGCGCAACTCCGCAGAAGGCCTCGTGCCGTGACGCGGGGCGCGCCGGTCCCGCCGGCGCGGCACGACCAGGGCGATCAGGTTCGAGTCCGCGAACCGACGCGCCCCGGGTCGCCGAACGGACAACGGCGTTCGCTCCAAGACCGCACACCTTCCGGTGCAGCTCGCCTGCGCCGGTCCTGCGCCATGAGGTAGCCACTGTGTCACTCGAGTCCATGACCGAATCCGTCGACAAGGCAGTCAGCGGATTCTTCGAGCCCATCGCCAGCTGGCTCGGAGAAGTAGTCTTCTACTCCGTTCCCGTCGCCGGGACGGATCTCCCCCTCATCGTCGCCTGGCTCGTCGTCGCCGGCCTCGTCTTCTCCGCGTGGTTCGGGCTGGTACAGATACGCAAGTTCCGCCTCGCCGTCGACGTGGTGCGCGGGAAGTACGACGAGAAGGGGTCGACCGGTGAGGTCAACCACTTCCAGGCCCTGACCGCGGCCGTCTCCGGCACCGTCGGCCTCGGCAACATCGCGGGTGTGGCGGTCGCCGTCTCCATCGGTGGCCCCGGTGCGACCTTCTGGATGATCCTCTGCGGTCTGCTGGGCATGGCGACGAAGTTCGTCGAGGTGACCCTCGGTGTGAAGTACCGCGAGGTCCACGCGGACGGCACCGTCTCCGGCGGCCCGATGCACTACCTCCCCAAGGGCTTCGTCGACCGCTTCGGCAAGAACGGCAAGCTCCTCGGCAAGGTCCTCGCGATCCTCGCGTCGATCATGGTGCTGTTCTTCGGCCTCTTCGGCGGCAACCTCTTCCAGGTCAACCAGAGCTACGCCCAGCTCGTCTCCGTCACCGGCGGCGACAACGGCGCGCTCGGCTCCTCGACCGGCGCCCTGTTCTTCGGCATCCTCATCGCCGCGCTCGTCGGCATCGTGCTGCTCGGCGGCATCCGCTCCATCGCCAACGTCACCAGCAAGCTGGTGCCGTCGATGGCGGCCATCTACATCGCCGCCTGCCTGGTCGTCCTGCTCGTCAACGTCACGGCGGTACCGGACGCGATCGCGACCATCGTGCGCGAGGCGTTCAGCCCCACGGGCGTGGCGGGCGGCGTCATCGGCGCCCTGATCGTCGGCTTCAAGCGGGCCGCCTTCTCCAACGAGGCCGGCCTCGGCTCCGCCCCGATCGCGCACTCCGCGGTGAAGACCAAGCACCCCGCGAGCGAGGGCCTGGTCGCCCTGCTGGAGCCGTTCATCGACACCGTCATCATCTGCACCATGACGGCCCTCACCATCGTGATCGCCAACCCGGCCAGTTACGAGGCGGCGCGCAAGGCGGCCAGCGAGGGCGAGGCGGTCGGCGGCGGCGTCACCATCACCTCGGACGCCTTCGGCACGGTGCTGCCCTGGTTCCCGTACATCCTCACCTTCGCGGTGCTGCTCTTCGCCATCTCGACGGTGCTGACGTGGGGCTACTACTGCCTCAAGGCCTGGACTCACCTCTTCGGCCGCAGCAAGGCCAGCGAGACCACCTTCAAGGTGCTCTACACGCTGTTCGCCGTCGCGGGCTCGCTGCTCACCCTGCAGACCCTGATCGACATGGCCGACGCGGTCCTCTTCATGCTGGCGGTCATCAACATCATCGGTCTCTACCTGCTCGCCCCGGTCGTCAAGCGGGAGCTGAACACCTTCCTGGAGTTCGTCCGGGCCCGCAAGGCCGGTCAGAAGGACGACTCCGGCGAGGACCAGGAGCCGGCGAAGACCACCGTCTGACCGCCCTCGCGGTCCGGCTCCTGAAGGGGCCGCATGCGCCCGCG
This sequence comes from Streptomyces sp. NPDC049887, assembly GCF_040656535.1. Classification (NCBI taxonomy): domain Bacteria; kingdom Bacillati; phylum Actinomycetota; class Actinomycetes; order Kitasatosporales; family Streptomycetaceae; genus Streptomyces; species Streptomyces sp. NPDC049887. Next base: position 92,291 of record NZ_JBFAMM010000015.1, read on the forward strand.
CCTTGCGCATGCGGCCCCTTCATCCACGTTCCCGCAGGTGGGGTGCTGTCTGGTGACAGTGCCCGCCTTCTGGTTAGGGTGTTAAGAACGCGTCAACACGACGCGAGGTGTGCCGGGAAGTCTGGTCGGCGGCAAAGGGCGCAGTGTGCCCGCAACAACGACGGCCCGGAGGCCCCCCTCATGTCAGACGCTCCGCGTCAGCGCACCACCTTCCTCGGCCTGCTGCCCCTGCCCGAGCGCAACGCCGTGGCCCAGGCGCTGCGTACGGAGACCGTCGGCGGACTCGTCCTCCTCGCCGCGGCGGTCGTCGCGCTGGTGTGGGCGAACAGCCCGTGGAGCGGCGTCTACGAGGCGATACGCGACTTCCACTTCGGCATACCCGCCCTCGGCCTCGACCTCTCCGTCGGCCACTGGACCGCCGACGGTCTCCTGGCCGTCTTCTTCCTGGTCGCGGGGATCGAGCTCAAGCGAGAACTCGTCGTCGGCGAACTCCGCAACCCCGCAACCGCCGCCCTGCCGGTCATCGCGGCGGTCTGCGGCATGGTCGTTCCCGCCGCCCTCTACGCCGCCGTCGCCGTGCCGGCGGGGGGCTCGCCGGACGGCTGGGCCGTACCGATGGCCACCGACATCGCCTTCGCGCTCGCGGTCCTGGCCGTCCTCAGCACCCATCTGCCCGCCGCTCTCCGCGCGTTCCTGCTCACCCTCGCCGTCGTCGACGACCTCGGCGCGATCCTGATCATCGCGGTGTTCTTCACCAACGACCTGAACTTCGCGGCGCTCGGCGGGGCGTTCGCCGGACTGGCCCTCTTCTACGCCCTCCAGCGCCTGCGGGTCAGGGGCTGGTGGTGGTACGTGCCCCTCGGCATCGCCATCTGGGCGCTGATGTACAACGGCGGCGTCCACGCCACGGTCGCGGGCGTCGCCATGGGCCTGATCCTGCGCACCACCCGCGACAAGGGCGAGGACGCGTCCCCCGCCGAGCGCACCTCGCATCTGCTCCACCCGGTCTCGGCAGGCGTGGCGGTGCCGCTGTTCGCCCTGTTCGCCGCGGGTGTCGGCGTCTCCGGAGCGGCCCTGAGCGAGGTCTTCACCCGTCCCGAACCGCTCGGGGTGGTCCTCGGACTCGTCGTCGGCAAGACGGTCGGCATCTTCGCCGGCACCTATCTCGCCGCTCGTTACACCCGCGCCCGGCTCAACCCGGATCTCGAGTGGGCGGACGTCTTCTCCCTCGCGGTCCTGGCGGGCATCGGCTTCACCGTCGCCCTCCTCATCGGGGAGCTCGCCTTCCCAGACCCGTCCCGGGCCGAGCAGATCAAGGCGGCGGTCCTGGTCGGATCGCTGATCGCGGCGGGCCTCGCCGCCCTGCTGATCAAACGCCGCAACGCCGTCTACCGCCGCCTCTACGAGGAGGAGACGCGCGACGACGACGCGGACGGCATCCCCGACATCTACCAGCGGGCGGAATCGGCTCCCGCAGCGACCGACACCACCCGGTGACGGTGCCCGGCTCGACCTCGCACGAAGGGCCGCCCCCGACTCCCGCCGCCCCGGACTCTCGCCGCCGGGTGGCCGAGGCGTCCACCGAGCGCCCGGGTGACGGGCGCCCTGCGGGGCGGGGAGCGGAGGTCGCCGCGGCTCAGCGACGCCCGGCCCCGGCACCCGGCCGGCCGCGTCGCGCGGACGTGGCCCCGGCGGCCGACGGCTGACGCCCTGGGGGCGGAGCTTCGTTCCTACGGCGTTCCCCGGGTGAGCCGCTTCTCGAACCAGTGGTGGGCGTAGGGCTCGTCGTTGAAGGGCGGGACCTCGGTGTAACCGCTGTCTCGGTAGAGACGCGTGGCCGCCTCCAGGGCCCTGTTGGTGTCGAGCCTCACCAGCTCGCTGCCGTGCCGGGCGGCACGTTCCTCGAGTTCGGACAGCAGGCGCCGGGCCAGGCCGAGCCCTCGGGCGCCGGGACGGACCCACAGCCGCTTGATCTCGGCGGGTGCTCCGGCCGGCAGCTTGAGCCCGGCGCAGCCCACCGGCTCACCGTGCAGCCGGGCCACGAGGAACAGTCCGCGCGGCGCGCGCAGTTCGCCCGGGTCTGGCAGCAGGCTGTTCGCGGGGTCGAAACCGCCGTCGAAGAGCTCCCCCAGTTCCGCTGCGTAGGACCTCAGGCAGTGGGCGGCGTCCGGATGGTCCGGGTCGAGCACGGACAAGGTGACCGTCGAAGCGGTCAGCAGTCGTTCGACCTCCGCCATCGCCGAGGTCAGCCGGTCCCGCTGCCGGGCGTTGAGCGGGGCGAGGAGCGATGCGGCGAGCGCGTCGCTGCGGCCGTCGAGAAGGGCGCGCTCCCGCCGTCCGGCCTCGGTCAGCCGCACCGTGCGTACCCGCCGGTCGCGGGGGTGCGGCTGCACGGCGACGAGGCCGTCCCGTTCGAGCGCCCGCAGCAGCCGGCTCACATAGCCGGAGTCGAGGCCGAGCCGGTCCCGCACGCCGCGTACGTCGTGCGTGTCGCCGTCGCCGATCTGCCAGAGCAGTCGCGCCTGCCCGTACGGACGTGCGCCGCCCAGATAGTGGTCGTGCAGCACTCCCACCCTTTCGGCGACCGTCCGGTTGAATCGCCGCACCTGGTCCACCTGCTCATCGGTCATCCTCTGACTCTAGTCAGAGGAAAACGGCCGGGCAAGCCGGTCGCACCGGGGCCCGGCGTCGCGGTGCCCCGGCACGGGCGGGCAGGGCCCGCTCTCCGGCCGGCGGACCGGACGGGGGTGCGGGGAACCGCTCCGCGAGGACATGAATCGCGGTTGGCAGGCATGTGCGAGACGCTGTACGGAAGAGCGCGCCCCGCAGGGTCGACCAACCGCGGGGAGGCGCGCCGACAGCGGTGACGCATGTCCGGTTTGGCACCCGCACCCGAGTGAGGAAGGCGGGCTGTGATGAGCGATCCGGGGACGGGCCCTGCCGGGCCGAGCGACGGCGACACGGCCCCACTCTCGGCGATACGGCTGAACGTCAACGATCACATGTGGCGGCTCGAGGTGGATCCGCGGACCTCGCTGCTCGACGCGCTGCGCGAACACCTGCGCCTGAGCGGGACGAAGAAGGGGTGCGACCACGGTCAGTGCGGAGCCTGCACGGTGCTGGTCAACGGCCGGCGCGTCAACTCCTGTCTGTCACTCGCCGTCATGCACGAGGACGACGAGATCGTCACGATCGAGGGTCTCGGAGATCCCGACCACCTTCACCCCCTGCAGCGCGCCTTCGTCGAGAAGGACGGTTTCCAGTGCGGTTACTGCACGCCGGGGCAGATCTGTTCGGCGGTCGGCATGCTGGCCGAGGTGGAGGCGGGCTGGCCCAGCCACGCCACCACCGACGTGGCCTCGCCGCAGATCGCGCTGACCGACGCGGAGATCCGGGAGCGGATGAGCGGAAACATCTGCCGGTGCGCCGCCTATCCGAACATCGTCGCGGCCATCCGCGGCACGGCCGAAGGCGGTACGGCATGAGGTCCTTCACCTACGAGCGCGCAACGGACCCGCGGGCCGCCGTCGCCGCGGTGTCCAGGGAGGGCGCGAAGTTCATCAGCGGCGGCACCAACCTTCTGGACCTGATGAAGCTGGACATCGAGAAGCCGAGCCATCTGGTCGACATCAGCCGGCTCCCGCTGCGCGACATCGAGGAACTCCCGGACGGCGGGCTGCGTATCGGCGCTCAGGCGCCGAACTCCGAGGTGGCCGCCCACGCCCTGGTGCGCACCCGCTGTCCGGTGCTGTCGGAGGCGCTGGTGTCCGGTGCCTCGGGCCAGTTGCGCAACAAGGCGTCCACGGGGGGAAACCTGCTGCAGCGCACCCGGTGCCCCTACTTCTACGACACCGCCGCGGGCTGCAACAAGCGGGAGCCGGGGAGCGGGTGCTCGGCCATCGGCGGGTTCAACCGCATACACGCGATCCTCGGCACGAGTGGATCCTGCATCGCCACCCACCCCTCGGACATGGCCGTGGCCCTGACGGTGCTGGACGCGGAGGTCGAACTCCTCGACGCCGACCAGGCGGTGCGCCGCGTCGCCATCACCGACTTCTACCGACCGCCGGGCGACACACCGCACATCGAGACCGTGCTGCGGCCCGGAGAGATGATCACGGGCGTCGTCCTGCCGCCGCCCCCGCCGGGCCGGCAGAGGTACCGCAAGGTGCGCGACCGGGCGTCCTACGAGTTCGCTCTGGTCTCCGTGGCGGTCGTCGTGTCGACGACCGACGAAGGGACCGTCGGTGAGGCCCGGGTGGCGTTCGGCGGTGTGGCGCACAAGCCGTGGCGGTCCGTCGAGGCGGAGGCCGCGCTGACCGGCCGGCCCGCCCGGATGGCCACGTATCGCGCCGCCGCCGAGGCGGCCATGCACGGTGCGGCCGGACAGGGGCACAACGACTTCAAGATCGAGCTGGCCCGGCGCACTTTGTGCCGCACGCTGGCGCAGGTGGCCGGGACCGGCTGAGCCCCGCCAGGCGGCCGGGACCGACCGGGCCCGGGAGCCGACCGGCGGGCACACCGGCCCCGCAGGAGGAGGCGAGATGATCGGGCACGCTGTGGACCGCGTCGACGGGCCGCTCAAGGCGACCGGGCGGGCAGCCTACGCCTACGAGCACTGGGAGGCCGGCCCGCCGCTCTACGGTTTCATCGTTGGGGCGACGATCGGCAAGGGCCGCATCACCCGGATCGACACCGAGGAGGCCGGGCGGGCACCCGGCGTGCACCTGGTGATGACTCATCTCAACGCCCCGGCGCAGGGCCCCCGCGACGAGTCCGTTCCCTTCGAGTACTGGCGCGCCCAGCCGGAGCTCACCGGCCCCGAGATCCATTACTACGGCGAACCGGTGGCGCTCGTCGTCGCCGGGACCCTCGAGCAGGCCCGGGCCGCGGCCGGCCTCGTCGAGGTCGAGTACAGCGCCGGGCGCGGACGGTTCGATTTCGCCGATTTCGAGGACGACGTCTACATCCCGAAGGTGGTCAACGCCGGCCTCCCCACCGACACCGAAGTCGGCGACTTCGAGGCCGGCTTCAACGACGCGGAGGTCAGGGTCGACCAGCACTACACGACACCGTACGAATTCTCGTTGCCGATAGAGCCGAACGCGTGTCTGGCGGAACCGCGCGGCGAGGACCTGGTCGTCCACGTCAGCTCCCAGATCGTCAACGCTGCGCAGATATCGGTCGCCGCGACGCTCCTGATGGCCCCCGAGCGCGTCCACGCCGTCGCACCCTTCGTCGGCGGGGGGTTCGGCTCGAAACTGGGCATTCACTCGGAGACGATCCTGGCGGCACTCGCCGCCCGCACGCTGCGCCGGCCGGTGAAGGTCGCGATGACCCGGCAGCAGGTCTTCCAACTCGTCGGCATGCGACCGACGTCGCGCCAGCGGGTCCGGCTGGGCGCGGAGCGCGACGGGCGGCTGACGGCGATCGCCCACGACGTCACGATGCACACCAACCCCGACGTCGAGTACGCCGAGCAGACCGCCGCCACCACGCGCAGCCTCTACGCAGCGCCCCACCGGTTGACCAGCCACCGGCTGGCGGCGCTCGACCTGCCGCGCGGGACGGACGTCCGCGCGCCGGGCGAGGCGCCGGGCATGCTGGCGGTCGAGTCGGCGATGGACGAACTGGCCCATGCGCTCGGCCTGGACCCGGTCGAGCTGCGGATCCGCAACGAGCCCACCGTCGACCCCGAGCGGAACGTGCCGTACAGCGAACGGCGGTTGGTCGACTGCCTGCGCGAAGGCGCCCGCCGGTTCGGGTGGGAGCAACGCCCGGTCACGCCTGCGAGTGTGCGCGACGGGCGGTGGCTGGTCGGCTACGGCATGTCGGCGGCCATCCGCGGGCACTTCCAGGGACCGACGACGGTACGCGTGCGGCTGGAGGCGGACGGCACCGCCGTCGTCCGCACGGACATGACCGACATCGGCACGGGCACGTACACCATCCTCACCCAGGTCGCGGCCGAGGGACTCGGACTCCCCCTCGAACGGGTGCGGATAGAGCTGGGGCTCTCCGATCTCCCCACCAGCTGGGGCTCGGGAGGCTCGTGGGGCGCCACCAATTCGTGCACCGCCACGCACCGGGCGTGCCTGGCCCTGCGCGAGAAGCTGCTGCAGGCGGCCTGCGGCGACGCGCGCTCCCCACTGCACGGACTGGACCCGGCCGACGCCGTGTTCTCCGACGGGAGCGTCCGCATCGGCGGGGCGTCCGAGACACTGGGAGGGATCGCCGCACGCAGCCGTCCCGACGATGTGGAGGCCGAGGGCCGGATCCGCTACATGGGCGATGAACCGAACTACTCCGACTACTCGATCAACACCTACGGGGCCCACTTCGCGGAGGTGGGTGTCGACGCGGACACGGCCGAGATCCGTCTGCGGCGGATGCTCGGGGTGTTCTCGGTGGGCCGGGTGTTCAACCCGAAGACGGCCCGCTCCCAGCTGATCGGCGGCATGATCTGGGGTGTCGGCGCGGCCCTCGAGGAAGAGGCCGTCGTCGACCCGCGGTCCGGTGCCTTCGTCAACCGGGATCTCGCGGGCTATCTGGTGCCGGTGCACGCCGACATCACCGACGTCGACGCCGTCGTCCTGGACGGCTACGACGACAAGGCCAACGTCCTGGGCGCGAAGGGCGTCGGTGAGCTGGGCATCTGCGGCGCCGGTGCGTCCGTGGTGAACGCGGTGTTCAACGCCACCGGTGTGCGGGTGCGCGACTTCCCCGTCACCATCGAGAAGGTGCTGCCCGGGCTGCCGCCGTTGGACGCCTGAAGACCGAAGACGAGTTCCTCGTCGCCGTTGCGGTGAGCGGTGGCCCCTGCCCCGATCCTTTCGCGCCGAGGGCCCCGCGCCGGCCTTGTGCCAGGTCGTGGCCGCCGCCCCTGGTACGCCCCGGCGGGGCCGGAGAGGAGGCGACCGCCGGGCAGAGGGGTCGGCCCGCCGTCGTCCCGGGCCGTCCACTCCTCACGCACCGTCCCCGCGCCCGGCGCGGACGACCACAGGTCAGTCGGTCGGCCCGGTCGTCGCCGCGGCGGCGAGTGCGATCACCGCACTCCGCGTCCAGGAGAACTGGGCCTTGCGGCGTGCCGTCCGGTCGTCGAAGGCCGGATAGCCGAAGGCTCCACCGGTGTTCTGCTGGGCGACCAGGAAGGACACGGCGTCCCGAGTGATGCGGTGGTGGCCCCAACCGTCCTGGACGAGGGTGCGGAGCGTCGCCGCCAGCTGCCCCAGGTGGTAGCTCTCCCGGGCTTCGCACAGGGAGACCGCGGCGTGGAGAGGATAGAGGCGAGGTTCCCGGTGCCTGTTCTGCCGGGGGATCGCCGAGGCGACGGATCGGCTGAGGACCCCCAGGCCGATCAGCCGGTGCACACCGGCGGCGATGTCCGCGGGGATGCTCTCGAACGAGGCGACAGCGTCGGCGGTGGCTTTGAGGTGTGCGTCCAGGGAGGGGCAGTGGATTTCCGCCCGCCGGAGCGCCAGTGCGAACTCCCCTGCGATCTCCATGCCCTGCTGCTGCCAGAAGGCCGGGGAGGCGTCCGCGAGGTCTGCCGCGCAGCGCTCGAGTGAGGGGCGGGCGAGGTCGTGTTCCCGGATCGCGGACGCGCCGACGGCCGCGGCGGTGACCCCGGCGAGGCCGGAGCGGCGGTCCTGCTCCGGACTCGCGTCGCACAGCCACATCACCGCGTGCCGCAGGGGTGCCCGCAGGAGGACGTTCTCGGCCGGCGGAGACGGGGGCGACTGGGTGCGGCGCCTTGGACTGCGCTCGAGCAGGCCGGCCAGGGCGGCGACGATGGTGGTGTGGTACCCCTCGGCCCAGTGCCGAAAGTCGCTGTCCCCGGCGTCGGTTCCGGGGTGGAGCACGCCTTCGGGGCCGTTCACGCGACCGTTGTCTTCCTGGACCGACTCCAGGAAGGCCCAGGCTCGCTCCGTCGCGCGGGATTCGCCGACACCGAGGCAGTACAGGCAGCACAGGAGCTCACCGACCAGGTCGGCGTTGGTGCGGGCCTCGGCCAGGACGAGAAGTGCTTCGAGGAGCTCGACCGCCTCACCGGGGTGGAACTCGCGAGGCCATACCGGCTCGCGCAGGCCGAAGTCGGTGACGTAGAAGATGGTGTGGGTGATGGCGTAGACGTCCCGATCGGCCAGCTTCAGCACGTTCGGGCGCCGGCACAGGAGCGAGAACGGCAGAACATCGTCCATCGGGGACAGGTCGTGCTCGATTCCGCACAGGTACAGCGTGTGGAGCAGGTCCAGCTGCCGGTACGGCACGCGCTCGAAAGCCGCCGCGTACCCGCCTTCCACGGCCTGCCGGACGATGCGCTCGAACTCCGGGGCGTCGCGGCCGCAGAGCCGCAGAGCCGCGTACGTACCGGCGTACAACAGCAGGGCGCTCTCGTCCCGCGCGATCATCTCCCGATAGGAGGGTTCCCGGGCCACGTCCTCGACCTGCTCGAGAATCGACGCGTAGTCGTCCTTGAGCGGCGCCTCGTCGAGCCGGGCTCGCAGTCCTGCCAGGAACGCCGTCTCGATCAGCGCCTTGCGGGTGAAGAGCACACTGTCGGGCCGGGCGCTGCGCGGGTCCAGCAGGGCCCGGCGCGCAGCGAGCCAGGCGACCGCCCGGTCCTCCACCGCGCGCCTTCGAGATGACCGGACGCCGGGCCGTTCTGTTCTCACCGTGATCCTCCCGGCAGTCATCTTGCTTCGTTCGTTCAGCTGTCAGTGGGCGCCGAGGCGTCCGCTACTTCGTTGGCCACGACCAGGACGTAGCGTTCCCAGGCCAGTACGTAGCCCGCGACATCGTCCAGTTGGCTGACCTGGCCGACCACACGCTCCAGTGGAACGCTGAGATCGACCAGTCCACTGGTTCTGAGGAAATCCAGCGCTTTGCGCGCATCGACCGACGGTGGACAGGACATGGCGAACCTCCTTTTCGGAGTCCAGCATTTCCCGTCCACTATCTGCCCAACGGGCATGGCAGCGGAATATGCGTGCGGAAACTCATAAAGTCATATCTGCGCACTTATGCTGACTGATGTGCGGTTGAGGGCACCTCAGCACCTTGTCCGGCCAGGCGACCGCGCCCGCGTACGCCGGCCCGCCCGCACGGCGCCGGTCGTCGGGTGATCTTCCCCCCGGAGCGGGTAGCCGGGCCGGATGTTCAAGCATCGACGTGTACGGGTTGCGATTGTCCTTCTGAGCAGTTGGATGGTGCTGGCGGCGGTGGAGAGGTGGACCGAGAAGGAGTCGTGGCCTTCCGCGGTGTCGGCCGGACTCCTGTGGTCCGGCGTGGTGACGGGTGCCTGGTGGTTTGCCGAGTGGACGCAGGCCGGGCGGTTTCGCGGGGGCGCTGCGGACGCCGGCGACGGGCACCGCGGGGAAGAGGACCGGCAGTTGCCCGCGGACCGGGTGCGCCGGAGCCGCTGACGTACCGGGAATCCGGGGCTCGCGGGCGGTGGCCGCTGGATCCGTCGCCCCGAGACCCGCAGACCTCCGCGCCGCGCACGGAACGGGAATCGGGCTACCGGAGGAGCCGAGGCCACGCCCCCGGCGGCGGTCGGGGCGGCGAACGGGTGATCTTCAGGGCGGCCGGTCTGCCTCGCCGGGGCAGCGGTTACGCGTGGCGACATGAACGAATCGCTCCATGCTCTCCGTACGCGTACCGTCCTGCCCGCATGTCTCGTCGTCTGCTCCGCCCTGCTCCTCGCCGGCTGCGGCAGCGGCGGGGGCACCAAGGGTCCGGCGGCCGTCGCCACCCCGGCGGCCCCGACCGGCGTCAGCCCCACCGGTTCACCGGACCCCACGGGCACAGGAGCCCGCCTCACTGACGACCAGGTCGCGCGCATGTCGCTGGTGCAGGCGGCCAAGGTCCCCTGGGACGAGGCCGCCGACACGGCCGTCGGCACCGTCTCCGGCGGCAAGTTGGTCGGGATCGAACTGCGGCGCTACAAGGGCGGCGCCACCACCTCTCCCGCACCGGACCCCGGCAGCCCCGAGTGGACGGCCGAGGTGGGCGGCCAGAACGGCATGGTCCACCGGGTCCTCGTGGACGGGGTGTCCGGCACGGTGCTTCGGTCCCAGCCGGACACCGACCAGGACGCGGACGACATGCGCGAGCTCACCGACCGCCTGACCAGGGCTCAGGTGTCGCCGGAGCAGGCGGTGAAGACGGCCACGGACAGGAAGCAGGGAACCGTCACCGACGTCCACCTGGGCGACGAGGACAACACGCTCGTCTGGTCGGTCGACGTCGTGAACCAGCAGGACTGGAGCAAGACGGCCTTCGACATCGACGCCGCCACCGGCGAGGTCCTGCGCGAGCAGGTGGACAAGGGCTGATCCTTCCCCGCGGGCCGTCTGCCGCCGGCGGAGATCGCGGGCGGGTCCGGGTGCCCGCTGCTCGTCGTCACGCTCCTCCCCCCGGGGATCGACCTCCGGCGGCGTCCGGAGGACTTCCCGGCGACGGTGCCCGCGCTCGTCGTCACGTACGGCTGCTGCGATGTGCTCGACGCGCCGTACGGCCCGAACACGCCTGTCTCGTCCCGGAGGGTGCCTCGCGCTCCCTTCACTCCCCCGAAGGCGGTGTTCCGTCCCGGCTGGGACCGACCGCGGCACCCCGCCCCGCGGGGCACCGCGCACCACGCGGTCTCCCTGAACACCACGGCCGGGCGCGCCTCGTGGACCGTGCGCTCCACCGGGGCCGGGAGACCCGCCGGCGCCGCCGGACGGTGTCCCGCGGGTCAGGAGACCGCCTCCTTCGCGCGCTCGGGCGCGCCGGCGGTGGCGACGGGATCGGCGAGGTCGTCACCGGCCGGTCGTCCCAGCAGCAACGTCAGCAGCGGGCCCGCCATCGCGGTCGTCACCACGGCCATGACGACCATGAGCGAGTACAGGTCCTGCCGGATGAAGCCCAGTTGCAGTCCCACGTTCAGGACGACGAGTTCCGTCAGGCCGCGGGTGTTCATCAGCGTGGCAAGCGCGGCGGACTGCCTCACGGGCATCCGGTTGACGCGGGCGGCGGCGTACGCACCGACGAACTTTCCGCCCACCGCCACGAGCAGGATCAGCCCCAGGTCGCCGAGCATCCCGGCGTCGAGCCCCGACAGGTCCACCTTCAGGCCGGCGACGAGGAAGAACACGGGCAGCAGCAGAGTGCCGCTCATCTGGCCGAGACGGTCGTGCACCTCACGGCGGAGCCGTTCGGTGCCGGTGCGCGGAAGGACGATGCCGAAGAGGAACGCGCCGAAGATGTAGTGCAGGCCCAGCCACTCCGCCGTGGCGGCGGAGAGCAGCAGTCCGGCGAGGACACCCGCGAGGACGGTGGGGGTGAGGCGGAGCGGGCCGCGCCGGCCCGCCAGCCGGCGCAGCACCGGACGCAGCAGGAACAGCATGCCGAGCATGTACGGGAGGGCGAGCAGGATCCGCCACTGTTCGGGGCCCGTCGAACCGGTGAGCGCGACCACGCCGGCGAGCACGGACCAGGCGAGGACGTCGTCGATCGAGGCGCAGGCGAGGGCCACGACCCCGAGCGGGGTGCGGGTCATGCCCCGGTCGGTGAGTATGCGGGCCAGCACCGGGAACGCGGTGATCGACATGGCGATGCCCATGAAGAGCGTGAACGCCGCCCTGTCGCCCGTACCGTGGTCCTGCATCAGGTGGACGGCCAGCACCGCGCCGAGGCCGAACGGAAGGATGATGGAAACGATCGACACGGTGGGTGCGATGGCACCGCTTCCGCGGATGAGGGCCGCGTCCCACTCCAGCCCGACGATGAACATGAAGACGGCGACACCGATCGTGGCCAGCGCACCCAGCAACGGCCTTGTGTCCTGCGGGAACAGGGCGTCGGTTATCGCCCCGTGGAAGAAGGTCGGCCCCAGTGCGACTCCGGCGAGGACCTCGCCGACGACCGCCGGCTGGCCCAGCCGACGGGCCAGTGCTCCGAGCAGCCGCGCCAGGAGCACCATTGCGGCGAGGCCGACCAGGAGCGAGGTCGTTTGGTGTGCGGTCATGGCGTCTCCGTCCGTCGAGGTCCGGCCCCTGGGCCTGCGCGGCGCGTGGCTGGGCCGGAAAGGAACAGGCATCCCGCGTTCCCGGCCTGTTCCCGGACGAAGTACCCGAGCGCGAGTGCGCTCGTCCTGGCGAGAGCCTCTGTCGTTGACTTCCTCGTGACGGAGCCGCGGGATTCCCGGATGCACGACCCTGCGTCCCGGCAACCGGTGAACCTGATGTCACACCGATTCTTGTGAACGCCCATGAGGCCCGGTAGTGCCGACATCACCGATTGCGTATGAAGAAGCCGCCCGTTGACCGGACATGAAGATCTCACACCGGCATGAGGAACGCATACGGCGCCCGGGCCCGGCCGGCACCGGACCGCCCGCCCCCGCCCCGTCGACGGGCACCATCACGACCGGAGTCCGGGCCGGAGCGGTCCCGGTGACCGGACGGAGCGTGGTTGCGGGCGCGGGACGAGGCGCTCCGGCCGGTCGCGCGGGGACGGCCGAGGCCGCCCCTGGCTACGCCTTCCGTGCGTCGACGAGCTGGTCCAGCTCGCGCATGGCCTCGGCGTGGGCACTCATCCGGCGGCTCACACTGCCGCTCGTGAAGAGCCCGACACCGGCCACCGACACCGGTACGGAAAGTCCGAGCACGGCCAGGGCCTCAGGCCAGTCCCGTTCGTTCTGGCACCGATATCCCCTCCGCAGCCCCCCGTTGGCCGTACCGTCCTCGGTCAGCAACCGCGACTCACACCTCGCGGGGTGCTGGTCGTCGGGCTCCTCGTCGACGGTGTAGGGCGTGAGCAGCAGCAGGGCGCACCATGCCCACTGAAGGGCCGCGACAGCCAACAGCCCGATCCCCCAGGCGCGTATCCGGGCGGCCCTGTCGCGGAAGTCGAGATCGTACTCACGTGAACGCATGGCGGACGAATCTACCAGCGGGTTCCCGCGCCATCAGCGCGCTCCGGCTCCGCCGAACGCGGCGGATCGGCACACCAGTGCCACCGTCCGCTCGGCTCCCGGCCCCGGTGGGCCGGCGTCGCCGTCCACCTCCGCACCTGCGAATCCGCGTTCCACCGGGAGACCAACGCCGCACTGCTCCCCGGACCTGACTCGTCCCGTATCTGACGTATCCGCGGCTGCTGTTCACCGCGGTGTGTCGCAGCTTCCCGCCATCACACGTCCGTTGGGGCGCGCGGTGTCCCTCGAGCTGTCCGCGCAGCATCCCCTCGGCCGGGCCGTGACCTGGTGGGGTGTGCCCTCGTGCACTGCCGAGCGCGGCGTTGCCAAGGCGGTCCTCGGCAGCCGCGGCAAGCGGGCGCCGTTCGAGGCGGTCCCCGCCCGGGCCGTGAATCCGCGGCTTCTCCGCGTTCACCGGGGAGGACGGGTTCGTCCTCCTGCCGGGGACCCGGCTGAAGGTGACGGACGTCGGGGTCGAACGCGGCGGCCTGCGCACCGTGCGACTGACGGCTGGGCGAACCGCCTCCGGTGTCCTGAACGCGCGCCGGGCGGATACGTCGCTGCCCCGGAGGGCCGGCAGCAGGGCACCGGACCGGCCTTCCGCCCCACGCTCAGCCGATGCCCTGGCGGTCGGGTTGAAGTGCGAAGACGCGCTCGGCCGCCTCGGGCAGCGTCCGCTCCAGGGCCTGCACCAGAAGCGCCCGGTGCCGTACCAGCGGGGCGCGCCGTTCCTCCGGCACCAGCCGCAGCAGATCGTCGATGCCGGCCAGCATCCGCCGGGAGACCTGCGGGCTTGCCGTGGCGCACCCGCGGATCTCGGTGAGCCCGAGATCGACGAGATCGGTCCAGCCGGGGACGTTCTGCACCAGCCGCACGACCCCCTTGCGGTCCCGGTGGTGCACCGCGCCCAGGGGGCGTACGGCGACCGCCGCGAGGAACTCCACGATCCGGTCGAGGCACTGCACGGCGGTGGTCGGATCGTTCACGGCGGGCGACAGCGCCCGAAGCGCGATGTCGGACAGCTGCCGCAGTCCGAAGCCGAGGTCCTGGTGGAAGGTGCGCTCCACCCCGACCGACACACTGTGCCGCAGCGCCGACCGGGCGGGCACGCGCGGCCCGTGCACCGCGAGCACGGGCGTACCGGGCACCACGTGATCCCCGATCCGGGGGATGAGCCGCAGCACCACGCCGTTCCGCCGTGCGACACGCACCAGCCGTGCGATGTGCACGTCCCGCAGTACACCGGCACGCCCCTGGTGGCTCATGCGCGCGATCTCGGGCGCCAGAGGCGCCCCGTCGGGCCCTTGCACGGGCATCCTCGCCACCTCCCCGAGCGACTCCTTGTTGATCCGCTCCACGACGGGCCCGACCTTCATCAGCTGCAGCGTCTGGGTGACGTACGCGATGAACAGCACCAGGCTGAGCACGACCAGGACGACGGTCAGGGCGCTCTGCACCACCGGCACGGTCATGACGTTCCGCGGGTCGGCCTCGCCCTCGTACGAGGTGAGGACCAGCAGCGACAGCAGGAACGTCGCGAGGAACACCGCGAAGGTGAGCTTGCTGATCCTGCTCCGGATGAAGATCCGCACGATACGGGGTGTGAAGTTCCCGGCGGCCATCTGGACGGCGACCAGCGAGATGCTGAAGACAACGCCGATGAAGGTCATCATCGCCGCGCTGACGGTGGTGACGATGGTCCGGGCGTCCTCCGCGACGGCCATCAGCCGACGGATGCCCTCGAGGTCCCCGTCCTCCCTCAGCGCGTCCACGATCGCGGCATCGAGGGTGTCGGCGACACCCCAGAGCAGCAGGACGAGCGTCAGGGCCGTGGTGGGTGCGAACCAGAAGGTGTCGCGCAGATGCTCCCGAAGCGGCGACAGTGCACGCGGCCTGCGATGACGAAGTTCACGGCTCACGCCGTGAGGCTAGACGACGACATACGCCACGTGCGCGCGCGATCACTCTCCGTGCGTCGGGTTCCGGTGGGCGCGAGAGACGGGCAGATGGGGCGGCTCCTTCCCCGCCCCACCCCACTGACCACGGAAAATGCGGTTCGGAGGCACCCCGAACCCCTGGTAGAGTTGTCCATGTCGCCGCGGGGAACACCCCGGGGCCGACTGCACACCTGGTCCGGGTGGCGGAATGGCAGACGCGCTAGCTTGAGGTGCTAGTGCCCTTTATCGGGCGTGGGGGTTCAAGTCCCCCCTCGGACACAACCACTGACGATACGGATTCGAGGGCCTCGACCTTACGGTTGCGGTCCTCGTTTCGTGTTCGTAGCTGATGGTGATGCCGAGGGCTTCGTAGAGTGGCCCTTTTGTGTCGGTGCTGGCTGCGTGAATGTGTTGTGCGATGTCGCCGAGGCTGTCCGTGAGCTGTCGGATGCGGTGTGCGTCGAGTGGTGGCTCCTTGTGTCGGTTCGCGTGAGGGAGCGTGTCGAGCTGCTTCTGGGCGCTTTCCTTGTCTCGGTGAGCTTCGTTGATCCATTGGGTGACGACGGCGGGGTCGGCGCCGGCGTCGAGGGCGGCGTGGTAGCGGGCGAGGCGGCGGTCGCAGTCCTTGATCGCTTTGCGGGCTTGGGCCTGCTCGGGTGTCTGCGACTCGGCGGCGCTTGCGGCGGCGCTGGCCTGGGCCAGGGCTTGGATCGTGGCGGTGAGCCGGTCGGGTGCGAAGGCGCGAACGATCCACTGGTCCAGGGCCTGGCACACGATGTCTTCCCGCAGGTACACAGTGCGGGGGTGGTCGAGGCCGGGGTGGAGTGCTGCTTCGTGCTCGGTGAACTGGCACCGGTAGTAGACGCGGTCGCGAATGGTCGCGGGCTGCATCTTCCGCCCGCACAGCGTGCAGCGGACGCGGCCGCGCAGCGCGTAGGGGCGGGCGCTGGGTTTTGCGGCTCGTTCCTGTCGTCCCTGGTTGCGGGCTCGCTGTTTGCGGAGGGCTTGGACGGCGTCGAAACGGTCGGGGCTGATGATCGCTTCGTGGGCGGGTTCGTTGGAGCGGATCCACTTCTCGGTGGGGTTGTGTGTCATGCGGGTGGTGTGGCCGAGGGTGACGTCGTCGATGTCGAGGAGGCGTTCTTCCTTGCGCTGTTTGTTCCAGACCTCGTAGCCGGTGTAGCGGGGGTTGAGCAGGATCGCTCTCACTGCACCCTGCTGCCATGCGACTTTCGCCCGGTGGGGGTTGCGGTCCGGGTCGTGAGCCGAAGGGCAGGGGACTCCGTCGCGGGTGAGGCGGGCGGCGATGCCCTTGTCGCTGAGGCCCTCGAGGTACAGGGAGAAGATCTGCTGGACGACGGGCGCGGCGGTGGGATCGGGTTCGAGTCTGTGGATGCGCTGGCCGGCGGCGGCCTTGGCCGGGTTCGGATGTGGTCCGGCGTCGGCGATGCGGTACCCGTACGGTGGGCGTCCGCCGAGGTAGCGGCCCTGTAGTTGGGCCTGGGAACTCATGGCTGTCCGTACCCGGATCTTGATGCGGTTGCGTTCTCCCTTGCTCATGCCGCCGAAGACGGACATGACGAGGTCGTGGGCCTCGTTGTCCGGGTCGATGGGGCCGCCGACCTCGGGCACCCACAGTGGGATGCGGAAGTGGATGAAGACGGGGAAGGTGTTGCCGAACTGGTTCCCGTAGAAGGTGCGTTGGGGCTCACCGATCACGACCGCGTCGAACCCGCGTCCAGGGTCACGGAGGGCTTTGAGGAGTTCGTTGGCGCGGGGGCGGCGCTGCCAGGGCAGGGCGCGGCTGTGGCCGATGTCGAAGTACTCGGCGACGATGTGGCCCTCGGCGGGTTCGATCAGGGCGCGGGCGCGGGTGAGCTGCCAGTTCCGTGAGGCTTCGGGGTCTTGAAGGTCCTCGGTTGAGCAGCGTCCGGCGAAGGCGAAACGGATCACGAGCGCTGAGACCTCCACGGCGGTTCGGTGCAGCGGTTGGGATACGTGAGTTGATGGCGTTCTGTCCTACCCGGAGGGGCCGAGAAGCGCCAGCGGACCCTCAGCCCTGTGGTGCACTGCCGCCTGCTCTCGGACAAGCCTGACTCGGGTCGCCGCCAAGTACGCGAAGGAAATCCAAAAGGCTGGTGGCGACGGACTCGGTCACGAGAGGCGGCTCAGCAGGGAGGGCTACGTCGACCTCCCCGGGGTTACCTGCACCGGATCGGTGCTCAGGTGCGTGCCCGGTCATGCTCTTTGGCTCCGTGCGGTTGCTGCTGACATGACCTTCATGGAGGTGTCGTACGGCAGATTTGTCGCGCTCAGGGGATTCCGCGCTACACGGGCCGTGGTGCGTGCCTGCTGTGTCGAATCACCACAAGCGAAAAGCCTAATGGCAGGTGGGAAGTACGAAACTGATCTTTGATCTGTGGTTAAACGGGTGTGGCCAGCCTCGGTCGGAGCCGAGACGAACCCTGCCCTTGGCCAGGCTTGTGCGGTCCACGCCCCGGGCAGAGAGCTCGCATGGTTGATCTGACCGAGGTATGGGCCACCCACGTCGCGGAGGCCGAGCTCAGCAGCACGCTTCCACGGAGGTGGGCACATACGCAGGGAGTGGCCAAACGCGCGGTCAAAGTAGGTCAGGTTCTCGGCGAGGACGCCGGCCTCCTCGTCGCTGCCGCCACGCTGCACGACGTCGGGTACGCGCCACGGCTGGCCGTGACGGGGTTCCATCCACTGGACGGAGCGCGGTTCCTTCGGGACGAGCATGGGGCTGACGAGCGGTTGGTACGGCTGGTGGCCAACCACTCGTTCGCGCTTCTGGAAGCCGAGGAGCGGGGGCTGCGGGGGGAACTCGCGAGCGAGTTCCCCCTGCTGGAGGAGCGTCTGCTGGTGGACGCGCTCGTGTACTGCGACATGACGACCACTCCCGACGGCGGCCCTACGACTGCCGAGGAGCGTGTCGCAGAGATTCTTGGTCGATACGGAGACGACAGTGTGGTCGGGCGGTTCATCCGCCGGGCCGCTCCGGAGATCTTCGGCGCTGTGGGGCGGGTGGAGGCCGTCCTGGCGGCTCAGCCGAGGTAGGGGTAGGTGCCGGCGAGGTAGTCACCGATCTGTTGGCGCATGCTGGGGTGGATGTCGTACTGGTCCAGGTCGGTCGGGTGGATGAAGCGGACGCCGTCGGCCTCGTCGTTGATCGTAGGTGCCCCGCCGATGGGGCTGCCGATGTAGGTGTTCTCGTACTGCTGGCGGATCTCGCCGTCGGTGTAGGCGACGATGTGGTTCGGGTTGGTGTAGACGCCGAGGAAGCCGGTGATCTCGGCGATGATGCCGGTTTCCTCCAAGCACTCGCGGACGGCGCACTGGGCCGCGGTTTCGCCGATGTCCTGGGCCCCGCCGGGGAGCGCCCATTGGCCGGTGTCGCGGCGGCGCTGGAGGAGGATCGCGCCGGTCTCGTCGACGACGAGCAGGTTGCTGGCCGGAATGAGGGTGTTCGCCTTCGGGGCGGTGGGGTCGTTGTAGTACTCAGTCCTGCCCATGGTCGGCGGTCCTCTCCTGGTCGGGTGCCCATGGCCGCGCAGCGGCCCAGACGGCGTCGAAGCTCTGAGCGTAGTTGTCGAACCACCCTGTGCCGTCCGCCTTCTTGAGGTGGAGGAGGGGGTTGGCGCTGGCCGGTTGTCCCCAGATGTGGGGGTTGACGAGCAGGTTGTCGTCGTAGCGGAACATGGACGTGTAGAGGGTGGTGTCGTGGAGCCGTACGGCGCACCCTGGGTCGCCCAGCAGGGGCCGGTAGTACGTCAGTGAGGCGCGGATCTTGGCGGCGAGGGTGTCGCCGATTCCCTCCTCGCGGCCCCGGATGGCGACTGCCTGCCCGTCAGGGTCACCGAAGCACAGGCGCACCCGCACTCCCTCGGCAGCACGTTCGGAGAGCATCTTGGCGACGTGGGGGTTGGACTGGGCGAAGAAGGTGCCGGAGAAGACGAGGACGCCGATCTCGTGCCGAGCCTCTCGCAGCAGCGCGAGCCAGACGTCCCGGGGCACGCTGGCCCTGTTCTGGTAGGTGCCGACCAGTTCGGTACCTAACCCGTCCCGCGGCTGGCCGGGGCGCTTGGATGGCTCGGGCCAGAGGAAGGTCTCTTCCACGCGCAGGTGTCGCGCGACGCGGAAGCGGTGCCGGGCATGGGGAATCCGCCCGCCCAGCCACCGGCTCACCGTTTTGGGATCTACCTCGCAGACCTCGGCAAGCGAGTCGGGCGAGACTCCGCGTTGGCCGAGCACAGTGCGCAGTCGGTCGTTCACAGCAACCATCGAATCGGCGCACCGCGTGATCGCGCAAGGACGTTTTGGGACGCGGTGGCTGAAGCGGAACCTCGCCGACTGCCTACTCTGGCGACATGGAGCTCTTCGTCCTGTGGGACATCGACCACACCCTCATCGAGAACGCGGGGGTGAGCAAGGAGATCTACGCTGCTGCCTTCGCTGCCCTGTCGGGGCGCGAGCCCACGGAGCCGGCGCGTACCAAGGGGCGTACGGATCGACTGATCATGCGCGACATGTTCGTCCGCGAAGGGCTGCCCGTACCTGCCTGGCACTTCATCGAGACCGCGCTGGCCCAGGCGGGAGAAGCGCGCCTGGAGGAGTTGCGCAGGCGCGGGACCGCCCTGCCCGGCGCCGATACGGCGCTGAAGGCCGCCTCCGCTCAGAGCGGTTGGATCTCCTCCGTCCTCACCGGCAACATCGCCGCAAACGCCCGTGTGAAGCTGTCCGCGTTCGGCCTCGACCCACTGCTGGATCTACCGGTGGGCGCCTACGGAGCGGACGCTGAACTCCGTCCCCATTTGGTCGCTGCCGCCCGCGAGCGCGCGCAGCGGCTTCATGGTGTTCCAGCTGACGTCCCCACGGTCCTGGTGGGAGACACTCCCCGTGACGTGGAAGCAGCTCTGACCACGGGCTCCGGGATCCTCGCCGTCGCCTCCGGCATCCACACGCCGGAGGAACTGACCGCGGCCGGCGCTGCTCACGTCCTGCCCGACCTGTCGGACACGAAGCGCGTCCTCGGCATCCTGGAGTCCTTCGCCGGCCACTGAAAACGTCCCAGGACGTCCTCAGACCGTCCCTGAACGCGGTGCCGCGGTCCCCAGGCAGAAAGCCACTATCAGGCTCCCAACAGGCAGTCAGCCGAAGGAGCCGATGTGATCGGGGAAGTCACCGGGATCAGGAAGATCCGAATGCTGTACCTGCAGCTGCTCTACCGCTGCAACTTCACGTGCCTGCACTGCTTCCACGGCAAGCGGCTCCAGTACGCCGACGCGTTCACCGCCGAGGAAGCCGCGAGCCTCCTCACCCTGATGCGGGACGAGTACGGTACGGAGGCCGTGACTCTGCTCGGCGGGGAGCCGTTCGTCCACCGGGACCTCCCGCGGGTCGTCCGCCACGCCAAGGAGGAGCTGGGCCAGCGCGTCGAGATCTGCACCAACGGGTACCGGATCGAGCGCCGCCTGACCGAGATCGCTCCGCACGTGGACATGCTCAGGGTCTCGCTGGAGGGCGTCGGAACGACCAACGACGGCATCCGCAGGCAGGGCAGTTACCAGAGCGCCCTGAACTCGCTCAGTCTGTCGCGGGACCTCGGCGTATCGACGGGCGCGACCATGACCGTCACCTCCCGGAACATCGATGAGGTCCTCCCTCTCGCAAGAGTCTTGGCGCAACTCGGGGTCCGGCAACTCAAGCTCCACCACCTGCGGCCGGTCGGCAACGCCGCCGACCACCCCGAGCTGCTGGTCACCGCCCCCTCCGCCTACGGCCGGCTCCGCGGAGAGCTCGCGTCGGTCGACCTCCCCCTGGAGGTGATCGTCGACGAGGACCTCTCCGAACACGGCGCCCCGCAGGTCTGCGCACCTTCCGACGGTCCTCGCGAGATCGACCGCATCGAGGCCGACCCGCGCGGTGCGCTGACCATGTCCTGCAAGGCCGTGGGCAAGGACGCGCACGCCTTCTGGTACGAGAAGGCGAAAGGCCGCATCGTCCACAAGCCCTCTGCCACAGACGAACTGGCCCTCGCGGTGCCGGACGTGGTGTACGGCCGTGCCTGATCACCCGCGTTTCGAGAGCCTGGAGGGATTACGCGGCACCGGTAAGTCCACCCTGGCGCCGATGCTCGCCGCCGCCCGACAAGCCGTCCTCGTCGCCACCGTCCCGTCCCTCTACCAGCCGCTCAGACACGCGGTGGACGAGCGGACGAACGTCGACGCGCGGATGTGCCTCTACCTTTCCGCGCTGTTCACCGCGGCCGAGGAAATCCAGCACCATCTCGACGCCGGCGTCCCGGTCGTCGTCGAGAGCTACTTCGCCCGGTGCCTCGCCACCCACCGGGCCCTGGGCGCCCATCTCGGTATCACCCTGCCGAGCTGGCTGCCGACACCCGTCACGTACCACCTCGTCTGCGACGACGACGAACGACAGCGCCGCCTCGCTGGACGAAACAAGCCGGCATCGCGGTGGGACGCACTGATCGAGACCGTCACGCACCGGGTGACGGACGCCTATGCCTCGTTCCCGATGCACCGCGTTGATACCACGGGGCGCAGCCCCGACGAGGTCCTCCGCGTGATCACGGACACCGACACGCAAGGAGCGCACTCCCATGCCGACACAGAGCCTGTGGGAGCACACCCTCACCTTCTTCCCACAGTTCCTCGCCACGTTGCGGGAACGCGTCGCCCATGACGCCACCATCGCGGTCGTCGGCGCGAGCGACGGCAAGTTCGTCCTGCCCCTCGCCGCCGCCGGCTACCACGTCGTCGCCGTCGAACGCGACTCGGTCGCCCTGCACGGGGGCGACGTCCACCTCCCGGGTGACAGCCAGGCACACGCGTTGGGCCTGATCGATCGACTGAAGCTCGAAGAACTCCACGAACGCGTACAGGTCGTTGAGGACGACTTCCTCGACGGCGAACCCCTGGGCCTGCAGTGCGAGGCGGTCTGGACGAGCTGCTCGTGGCACTACAGTGCCAACCACCACCGCCCGCTCGCCGAGTTCGTCGACCGCATGCAGCGCCTGGTCCGCCCGGGCGGTGTGTTCGGCGCGGAGTTCATGATGCCCGTCGAAAGACGCCACCACATGATCGAGCACTACACCTCTCCCGAGCGCCTTCGCTACCACTTCCTCGGCGACTGGGAGGTCCTGCTCACCCTGCGCACGACCGAGTTCACCGAGCGGCCCCACGTCGGTCAGCTGCACGACCACACCCACCGCATGGGCCTGCTCATTGCAGCCCGGATGTCCGCCCTCACCGACCACTTCTGAGAGAGGAAACCCATGAAGCACGAGTACGAGGCGAAGTTCCTGGCCGTCGACGCCGCAGGCCTCCAGGCCAAGCTGACTGCCCTCGGCGCCGTCCAGGCGTTCCCCCGCACGCTCCTCACCCGCAAGATCTTCGAGAACGACTCCCTGGATGGCGGGGCCTGGATTCGGCTGCGTGACGAGGGCACCCGCTCGACGCTCACGCTCAAGCAGGTCACCGACGCCACGACGATCGACGGCACCAAGGAGATCGAGACCGTGGTCGCCGACCTACATGCCATGGCCGACATCCTGCGCCGGGTCGGCCTTACCGAGGTGCGCTACCAGGAGAACTACCGCGAGGAGTGGCGCCTGGGCGAGGTCGCCTTCGACTTCGACTCCTGGCCCGACCTTCCCACCTTCCTGGAGATCGAGGGGCCCGACGAGGCGTCGGTGCGGCAGGCCGCCGCGCTGCTGGACCTCGACTACTCCGAAGCCCGGTTCGGCAGCGTCGACGAGATCTACAAGAGCGAGGCCGGCCGCGACATCCTCGCCGAGCCCACCCTCCTGTTCTCCGACGCCGAGAAGCAAGAGGGCGCTGCTACGGCGGTCCCGAACCATTGATGACGGAGGCGGACGAGCAATGCTGATGGAAGTCGCCTTACAGCACAGGGTGATCCCTGGTATCGCCGAGTTCGCCCGCGGAGGACTGCCCGCACCGGCGGCCACCGACGACGGCAACGAATGGGTCGACGGATTCTGCTGGCTCTACTGCGGGCAGCGGTGGACGCGCGTCCTGTGGATCGGCCCCGCCAGAGTCGCCGGCGCCCAGGCGCCGATGTACGCGTGCGGCCCCTGCATCCACGAGCTGCAAGAACGGGTCTGGCAGTCCCTCCTCAGCAAGGACCGGCCGGAACGCTCCGCTCGGCCGAGCGAAGCCGCCGCAGTGGGACAGCCGACCTCCGGCAGGAGGACCGGCAAGCATCGGGGCCAGAGCAGGTTCCTCCGCCGAGGCTAAGCCCCCGCCCTGGTCACCCAGGTGCCCCGCCGTCCCCCGCGGCGCGAGCCAACGTGACCAGGGCGGGTCTTGGCATGCACCCCTTCGACCGAGAACTACGCTAGAAAAGGGCCCGTTGCTTCCCCCTACCTGCGGCGCCGGCCCCCCCAGCCAGAGGTTCGAAGGGTTGATTCTCTTCTTCCAGGGCGGCGATGCGCCGTTCCAGCTCCTCTCGGCTGGGTCATGCCCCCTGTGGTGGTGTAGCCGGACCGATCTGGTCGTTGTTGGGGTAGATCTTGTCCATGCTGCCTTCGGGGAGGTAGCGGCGTGGGAAGGCGATCCACTCGTCGTGCATCTCGATGAGCACGGCGGTGGTGAGTCGTTCGAGGGCGTCGGGGTTGGGGAAGATCTGCACGACGTCGGTCCGGCGTTTGATCTCGCGGTTGATCCGCTCCAGCGGGTTGGTCGACTGGATCTTCTTCCAGTGCCGATCAGGGAAGTCCGCGAACGCGGTCAGGTCCTCCTTCGCCTCCAGGAGCATGGCCCTGACTTTGGGGAACTGGCGGCCGAGCATGTCGGCGACGGTGTCGAGCTGGGCCCGGACGGATGCGGCGTCAGGCTGGGCGAAGATCGTGCGGATGGTCGCGGCCACCATTTCCGCGGAGTCCTTCGGGATCATCGCGAAGACGTTGCGCAGGAAGTGAAGCCGTGAAGAATCAACTTGTCGGTGTGTCGGCTTCTTCGCGGGCGGCGGCGAGGAGGTCGGGGGCGGTGCGGTAGCGGGTGGTGGCCGGGGGCGGAAGGAGTCCCCCTTCCGTAAGCAGGGGCCGGATCTCCCGGACGAAGTTCCCGATCGAAGACCTGCTTACGTCCCCCAGCGCATCGGCAAGGACGTCCAGGGTGCACAGTTTCCGCAGGTAGAGGATGGCGACCACGACACGCTCTCGGTCTCCGAGCTTCTGAGGGAAGACGCCGCCGCGGCTGCCTGGCTGGCGATCGGCACCCCGGCGCTGGTAGGAGGCACGTTCGACCTGGGCGGCCTGGCGTGGGGCGAGGCGGCGAGTGAGCTCATCGAGCTGCGCGCGGGACATGCCGGTAAGCCGTGGATGGGACAAGCTCTGCATGATCCGGGTGCGCGTCGGGGTCTGGTCGGTGTCGAGGAAGGCCATCAGCGCGTCCACCGTGGTGAACCGGCTGGAGGCGTATCCGGGCTGATGGCCGTGGTCCTCCAGGACCCGGCGGGTCTCGGCGACGAGGTGGCCGATGCAGGTGGGGGTGACCTCCAGCATGTCGCCCAGCAGCTTCATCGAGCAGACCTGCCGCTGGTAGAGGAGGGTGAGCATCACCCGGGCGGCGTCGTCGAACAGCGGCTTGGCCCGCTGATTGCCGGTGGCCCGCCGGGCCCGTCCACCTCGCTGCTCGCTGTAGCGTTCCTGGGACCGGGCAGCCTGCAGCGGCGCCAACTCGGTGCACAGATCCGCGAGTTCCGTACTACTCATGCCGGTCAGGCGCGGGTCTGCCAGGCGGGCCAGAAGTTCACGGCGCCGGTCGGCGACGCCGCGCGTCTCACTGGCGGGCAGGGCCTGCGGCGCGGAGGACTCGGGCAGCAGGGTGTAGTTCCACTGGCCATGGATTTCGTGCCGGACCAGTGGCAGCGCGGCGAAGCGGTCCTTGCTGATCGCGATGCCGGTGGGGTAGTCGCCGGTATCGAGGTGGGCCTCGACGCGCAGACCGGCCCGGGTGCGGGTGGCTGCGATTGTCTCGATGACGACGTCGTGGCTGGTCAGCGGCCTGCCGCGCCAGTTGTGGGTGATATGGGAGAACAGTCGGTGCTCGATTTTGTTCCATTTACTTGTGCTCGGAGGAAAGTGACACACCGTGATCGTCAGTCCGGTTTCGGCGGCCAGAGCAGCCAGTTCACTCTTCCAGACCCGATAGCGGTAACCGTTGGAGCCGCCCGCGTCCGAGGTGATCAGCAACCGTGACGCCTTCGGGTAGTCCAGGCTGCCGCGACAGCGCCACCAGCGGCGGATGGACTCGACCGCGAAGACCGACGTGTCGTGGTCGACACCGACGTTGACCCAGCCGGTGTTGCGGGCGATGTCGTAGATCCCGTACGGGATCGCCTGCTGAACGTCCGGGCCGCTGAAGAAGAAGTGATGGTCCTCCACCTCGACCGGTTCGCCCCTGGGTCGCCACTCGCGGCCGGCCATGGGCAGCCGTCCGATTTGCTCCCGCTTCTTCGTGTCCACGCTGATCACCGGCTCTCCGTCGGCCTGGTGCTGCTTGACCTGCTCGTTGATATAGCGGAACTGGGCATCCCGGTCGGGATGCTGGGCACCCTCGAGGGTCTTGACGTTCGCCTGCAGGCTGAAGCCCTCCTGCTTGAGCAGCCGACCCACCGTCGGCGCGGACACCGGGTGCCCCTGCCGGGTCAGCTCCTCGGCCAGGTTCCGCAGCGACTTCGTCGTCCACCGCAGCGGAGACTGAGGATCTCCCCGCTCGTCCGGCTCGACCAGGCCCAACAAGGCTTTGAGCAGGGCCGGATCGTTGGCATCGGCCGCTTGCGGCCTCCGCCGGGCGCCCGCACCCGGCCGCCGGGCAGTGGCCCGGCCCCCGCTTCCAGCTCCGACACGCCACGACGCACCGTGGTCTCGCTGACCTGCGCAATCCGCGCCACCGCCCGCACGCCGCCGTGCCCGAGCAGCCGGGCCTCGGTGGCCAAGGCCAGTCGCCGCTGTCGCTCGTTCAGATGCGGCAACAACACCGAAAACCTGCAGTGGAGTTGGGAACGTATTTCCTCCAGAACCGCCATACCCTGACAACGAGCCCACACTCGTAAAGCAGCACCTTGATTCTTTACGGCTTCAGTGAACGCGGCATCTTTGGTAGCCGGCGCCGAGCATGACCTTGCGCACGGCCTTGACCAGACCCGAGTGGTGGTCGGCGATGACCAGGCGGACCCCGTTCAGGCCCCGTTCGCGCAGGGAGCGCAGGAACTCGCTCCAGAACGCCTCGGTCTCGCTGTCGCCGACCATCAGTCCCAGCACTTCGCGTCCGCCGTCCTCGGTGATGCCGGTGGCGATCACCACGGCCTGGGACACGATCTGGTGGTTCACCCGCGCCTTGCAGTACGTCGCGTCCAGGTAGATGTAGGGGAATCGGGTGTGGTCCAGCGGGCGGGTGCGGAAGGCGGTGAGTTCGGCGTCCAGTCCGGCGCAGAGCCGGGAGACCTCGCTCTTGGAGATCCCGGTGTCCGCGCCCAGGGCCCTGACCAGGTCGTCCACGCTGCGGGTGGACACTCCGTGGACGTATGCCTCAACGATGACGGCGTAAAGGGCCCGGTCGATACGGCGGCGGCGTTCGAGCAGGCTGGGGAAGAAGGTGCCGGTGCGGACCTTGGGGATGGCCAGGTCCAGGTCTCCGGCCTGCGTGGTCAGCACTTTGTCGCGGTGACCGTTGCGCCAGGTCGTACGGGTCTCGGCGTGCTCGCCGGGCTCCGCGCCGATGTGGGCGGTGGCCTCGGCCTCGATGAGTTCCTGCAGGCTCCGCTGGGCCAGGACCCTGATCAACTCGATTCCGTCCGCCGTACGCAGTGACTCCATCAGCCGGAGTAAGTCATGCTGGGACAAGGCCATCGCGTCACCTCTCTCAACGAGCTTCGCTACTCGGAGAGTTGCGCGATGGCCGCCTCATGACCAGGGGCTATGCGGAGATCGCTGCTACACCACTCGGCGGGACACCATCCGGCGTCGTACTGACGCGCATCGAAGTGGAGCTCCGGCGGCGGGTAGGGCGCTGTCATCCCCGTCCCCAACGGAACCTCCCAGTCCGACCACTGCACGATCTCCCCGAACCGCTGCACAACCACAGTCAGGAAGCCGCAGCAGCCGCCGGTGCAGTCCCGTTCCCCCAGCTCCAGGCGGCGCGCGTCGCTGGTCGCCCGGAGAGGGCTGGGATGGCCGGCCGGCAGCGCATCAGCCGCGTACGGTCCGCGGCCGCCCTCGCCGACCGCCGCCTCGACCACGTCCTCGCCGGTGACCCAGAACCGCAACTGGGCAGCGAACCGGGGTCCCGGCGGCAACACCCTGATCTCCAAACGATCGAACATCAGACCACCCTACGGGGCGCGCTGACGTCAGGCGTGAGGCCAGCCGACGCCCACCTCGGCCCGGCTGGCCGGCGGGTTTGAGGTGACTCCCGTTCTCGTAAACCTCGCCCCAGGGCCAATCCGGATGCCTCCCGAGATGGTGAACAACCGCTGTCGAAACTCGGTTCTGGCACAGATCTTGGGGAGCGATCACGGATCGTGACGATGCGCGAAGTGTCGATGTCAGCGGGCCCACGTAGCTTTCGGCTGACCGCCCGGCCGGGCGGCGAGGAGGGTGAGACATGAAGTGGGTCGGGGACGCGCGGCTGGCAGCCGGGCCTGAGGCCGCCTGGTACTTGGAGACGGCTTTCACGCCCGGTGCTCACCTGGGGACGGTGTACGACGATCTGACAACACCCGTCGTTGTGACGAGCATCGAGGAGGTAACGACCATCCGTGTACCCAGCGGCCGCCTTGTGGTGGATGCGCCGTGGGACGATGACGACACCTGGAGATATGAGCGTGGGTTGCCGACGAGGCCCCCGCGGGAGCTGGCGGTGCGCATTCCACCGGGCGTCTACCGAGTGGAGATCGCGTGGACGGCGGGCCCGTACGAGTTCTTCGGCGAACACTTCGATGGCGTCGAGTGCGCGGCGACCCGGTTGCGCATCAGTGATGCTGCTGTAGTCGGGTGGGAGATGGGCCTGGGTGTCGGCGAGGACGTCGACCGGCTTCCGCCGGGTGAGCATCCCCGGTTCGGCGCGGACCATAATGTTGGCTGCTTCGCCGACGCCGGCGCGTGGACGACGTTGTCCGCGCCGTTTCGCACATGTGTGGATGGCCGTTGGGAGCCGCGTGACAGCGGACAGCTGCCGGACGGTTGCGAGCGGATCAGCGACGAGTCACAACAAGCCGATCTGGTTACGTTCACGGCACAGTCAGGCGGCGTTGTCTGGTTGGGGCGGACCGAGACCGGCGACGTGGCCGCGATCGTCGTCACCAGTGGCATGGCCGACGCCAAAGCATGACGTCGCTGCCGCCTCTCCCTGTCCTGCACGTCGCGCAGCCAGACATGGCTGCCCGCTTCCACTGGGAGGAACAGACTGAGGAAAGGTATGTGGCCGGGCCCGTCATGGGCGCTCCGCTCAGCCCTGTAGTCGTGTGGGACCCGTCCACCGAGCGGCGGGGGGCCTGTCGCCAATTGGCGACAGCCCCAGCCTCGCCCCTCAGACGCACGTGGACACAGTGATCCCTACTTCCCGCAGGGTCGCCGGATGTCGGCGTGGACCCGGGCGGTGATGCCGGGCTGGCCCGGGGTGCGCCAGGCCGGAGTGACGCCGGAGGTGGCCACTGCCGCTGCAGGCTGTCCATCACGATGCGGAGGGTGTCTTCGTCCGCGGCGGTGATGTCGAGGACGACCAAACCGGGCTCGGCGATGTGCTGCGCGTCGATTTCCTTCTTATGAGGGCGACGGCTGCCTCACGTCCGGTGGTTCACCCCGGCGTGCGGGACCACCCGGACGGAGCAGTGCAGGGCCCTGGCTGATCCCGCACCGCGGCTTACGCGGCCTGCGCGGCAGCCCCATCCTCGGCGGCGCGGGGACGCTCAGGGGTTGGTGAGTTTGTACGCGCTGATGTTCTTGCCGGCCTGGATGAAGAGGTGCGTGGCGCTGGTGGCGAATTGTGCGCATCTGGGGCTGGGGCTGGCACACCGTGCAGCGATACGCCCGCGCCGCGTCCTGGCAGGACATGGTCAAGGGCGCAAACGGCAGCTTCCGAGCAAGCTCGACCCGTTCAAGCCCTACCTGGCCGCACGCTGGGCCGAGACAGGTGGAAGAGTGACCGTCCTCGCTCTCTTCCGGGAGATCACCGCCCAAGGCTTCCGCGGCCATTACTCCATCGTCTGCGACTGGGTCCGCCGCGACCTGCCCCAGCGGGAAGGCTTCACCCCTGCCCCGTCACCACCGTCGGTACGGCAGGTGACCGGCTGGCTCACCCGGCACCCGGCAACCCTGACCGAAGAGGAGAAACTCCACCGCAAGGCAGTCCTCGACCGCATCCCGGAACTGGCCTCCGCCGCCGAGCTGACCAGCTCGTTCGCAGAAATGCTCACCACGCTCAACGGCCTGCGCCTGCCCGAGTGGATCACCGAGGCGATGACAGCCAGCCTGCCCGGCATCAGCACCTTCGCGGCCGGACTCGAAAGCGACTTCGACGCGGTCACCGCGGGACTCACCACCGACTGGAACTCCGGACCCGTCGAAGGAACAGTCAACCGGATCAAGATGCTCAAACGGCAGATGTTCGGGCGCGCCGGATTCCCCCTCCTCCGGAAACGCGTCCTCCTCGCCTGACTCATGTGACTGAGCAGCTCAGGTGGCACCGTTCGCCAAGTACGGCGCAGTCCGCTGCTGCGCTGTCGACCGAGTCGTTTGCCGGGCGGGATATCCGCCGAGCGTGGTTGGGCCGAGGCCGGACGGCAGCTGGCGCACTGCAACTGCCACGGCCTCCTGCGCCGTGGCGAATTGGCCAAGGTCCTGGCTGATGAAGCCCCTACCCACTCCGTACGTGCCGTCGCTGTTGGCGCTCAGGCATGGTCCGACGACGGTCAGGTTCGGGCGGGTGGTGGTCGAGAAGCGCAGTGCCCAGTGGCTCGTGAATGGGTAGAGGACGCGCAGCGCCGGCTCGGCGTGCGCCGCCTCGACCAGCTTGTGGTACGTCTCCCGCCAGGCGTATTCCAGTTCGGCCGCCTCCTGGCGCTTGCCCTGCCATTCGGATTCCGTCAAGCGCGCGGGATCGTTGTCGGGCACCTCGAACCGGCCGGTCAGGTGCACGAAGGGTGCCGCCTGTCGGATGTCGTCCAGGGGCGCCCCGTCGTGCCACGCTCGGGCGGCCCTGGCGACCTCCGCCAGGTCGTCCGTCCTGCCGTCGATGAGGGCCATGCTCTGGAACGGTTCCTCGCCGCGGATCGACCACCGCCGTTCGTGCGACCAGGCGCTGATCGCCAGCGGCTCGCGGTGCGGCAGGGTACTTGCGACGGCCGCGTGGCGCAGCGGAGCGAAGTCCGGGGACGTAACGGGGACGGCACCGAGGCAGCCGTCCGCCTCGGTCCGGAGCGCTGCGGCGAGGCTGCCGCAGGCCGCGACGTCGGGGTACAGGACGGAGGGATCGGGAGGGGTAGGCATGGTCCCTGATTGTGCCCGAGTCGCCGATTCCCAGAGCAGGCGGATGGCGCGCCAGAGGCCTGGGCGGCTCCATTCACGGTGCTGAAGCACCCGGTCAAGGCCGTGCAGGAACCGCCCGGTGCCAGCTGAGGTGCTCCTGAGGCCAACTGAGCTGGTCAGGTGCCAACTGAAGGGCGCAGTCTCAACTCAGCGTCACCGGCCCACACAACTTGGGTCAGACCCCATGGTGAGCCGGAAGCACGGGGGCGCCGTTCCAGCGCCCGCGAGGGAGGAGGACGCCATGCCGGAAGAGCAGCTGCCCCTGGTGCCGTGGGGTCGGTTGGCCACCGACCCCGAGACCCGGCGTCAACGAAGGCCGCATCACCGACCTGAAGCTCCAGAAACGGATCATGGCCGGCCGCGCCGGAGTCCCCCCTACTGCGCCACCGCGTCATCCTCATGGCCCTGCTTCGACGTCACCACCGATGACGCTGCGTCACCTGCGCACGGTGGCACATCCCGGTTTCACGGAAATCTTGCCAGGGCCACTCACAGGAGTACGTCGACAACGTGTCTCCTGACCTCCACGAACAGCTCAACCCCGCACCCGCCAACTGCCCAGTCTGCGAGCGCGAGTTCATGCCGAGCCCGAGACAGATCTACTGCTCTACCCGCTGCAAGAGCGCTGCCCACCGACGCGCTCCCGCCGGCCTGGCCGCACACACCTGCCCAGTCTGCGACGGCATCTTCACCGCCAACCCCCGACTCCGCCAGATCTACTGCTCGCCCGAATGCCGTCGCGAGTCGGAAAACAACGCAACCGGACCCGCGACGAAGAACGAGCACGCCGCCTCGGCGAAACACCCCCGAGCACTACCGCCCGGCTCGCAGCCGGCAACCCCGGCCCCATCGACCCACTGGCACCGACAGCAGTCCGGAGCTGCCCTCACTGCGACCAGCCCGTCACGATCGTCGCCCTGCCCGCGACCCAGGAAGCCGCCCGCCCCACGATCACCAACCGCGTCGCCGACATCGCCCCGCTCAGACGCCTTCATGAGTTTCGACTGACCGTCACCCGATCACCGGGCCCGCCGACCTGAAGGTCGGCGGGCCCGAAGCGTCAGGCCACCGAGCGCAGCCGGTCCAGTTCGTCGCTGATCGCATCCCGCAGCGCGTCATGCTGCGGACCGAGCCGGGACTTCTCGTCTCTCCACCGTTCACGTGGATAGAGCCACACCGGCTTGCCCACCACATCGGCTGGCTCCCATTCGAACCGCGGCCAGACATGCGCATGCAAGAACGGGTCCGTGTTCCCCAGGATCTCCAGGTTGACCCGCCGGAAGGCCGGGTCCAGCCGCCGACAGACACGCTCGACCGCTTCGCCGAGCTGGTCCATGTCAGACAGGAACGACAGCCGCTTCGCCCTCGGCAGGTCCGACAGACGCTGCACATCCGGCTCGTCCACGAGCAGAACCGAGTAGCCAGGCAGGAACTGGACGTCCCCGATCACCGCGAACCCCGACGTCAGCCGACGCAGCACAGTCGGGTTCTCGCCCCTCAGCGCAGTCCCGATCCGGTCCATCTGCCAGTCACCAGTCATGGCCAAAACCTACATTCCGGTGATCAAGGACCACTCTTCGATCCCCATCCTCCTCACACAGTTCAAAGACCAAGGAAGTGAGGCGAGGAGCGACCCCGGCCGTTTTCAGGGCTCTGGCCGGAGTTCCGTGAATCCGCAGGTCAGCGCTGGACTGCGTGAACGATTCAGCAGGGGATCTCTGCCGTATGGGGGTCTGCTCGCTGGATGAGTTGCTGTTCCCGGGGATGGACGTGGGCTGGACGAGGTGGCGTTCACCGCGGACGTGCTGGTGGTGTCGGCGGTGGCCTGCGACCGGCCTCCTCGATGCCCGGGCTGCCGGGCGCGAGCTGGGAGGGTGCACTCCACCTACGAACGTCGCCTGGCAGAACGTCCGTTGACCGGTAGAAAGTTGCAGATCAGGCTGAGGGTGAGGCGCTTCTTCTGCGACCGAGCGTCCTGCCGGCGCAAGACCTTCGTGGAACAGGTCGACGGGCTGAGTGAGCGGTGCCGTCGTTCCAGCCTGGGTACGAAGCAGTGGCTGCGGGCGGTCGCCGTCGAACTGGGCGGCCGGGCCGGCGAACGGCTGTGCCGTCGGCTGCACCTGTCGGCGGGCCGCAGCAAGCTACTCGGCCTGCTCGAAGCACCGCCGGTCCCCAAGCACGCGCCGCGGGTGCTCGGCGTGGGACGAGTTCGCCTTCCGCAAGGGGTGCACCTACGGCACCGTGCTGGTTGACGTCGAAGCAGGCCGGGTCGTGGACGTATTTCCCGACCGCACCGCGGAGACGTTCGCCGACTGGCTGCGGGCACACCCTGGAGTCGAGATCATCTGCAGGGACCGGGCCACCGCTTACACCCGCGCGATCCGCGAGGCAGCCCCGCATGCAGTGGAGGTCGCCGACCGCGGGCACCTGCTGCAGAACCTGTCCACAGCCGTCGAATCCTCGTCGAAGGCGGATGGACCATCAGTGCAATCGGCCGTCGGCTGAACCTGGACCGCAAGACCGTGCGCCGCTTCCGCGACACCGACCTCGACCAGCTCCTGACCTCGGCCCGCGAGTGACATCCCGCCGGAGTGCTGGAACCGTTCAAGCCCTACCTCAACACCCGGTTCACCGTGACCGAAGGTCAGGTCAGCAGCAGCAGACTGTTCCTGGAACTCCGTGAACGCGGCTACCGAGGCAGCCGCCAAGTCGTCCGCAAGCATCTCGCCGCACTGCGGTCAGGCACCGCCGAGCCGGTCCGAGCCGACATCCCGAGCCCGCGCAAGATCACCTCATGGATCATGAGACCCCGCGAGAGTCTCACCGACAGCCAGGACAAGCGACTCCTCGAAGCCCGCCGCGCCTGCCCGGACATCGCCCGCACATGCGACCTCGCCCGAGCCGACCATATGGGGAGCGGCGAGGTCCTCGGCTCTGGCGAGGTCGCCTTGTCGTCGAAGGCGTCTGGGGCGCTTGCGCGCGTGATCAGAGCTTCCGTCAGATCCCTTGGGGCGAACGGCCCGACGCATCACGATCGTTTCGGCTGCGGTGGAAGGGCGAACAGAGCCCGGCCTCCTGACTTTGCGCCTCCCGCACCTCCGTCCCTGGTCGGGCGGTTCATCGGCCAGGGACCTACTACTCCGTGGCGAAATTGTGATCATGCGGGTGGTCATATTCCGTACATGTGTGTCTGGCGTGTGGAGGGTGTGAAGGGGAAAGATCGCCGGGCAAGTCTCCATGGCCCAGGGGGTTACCGTGCGTGCCGCGCGTCCAGTCGTTGTGTCCGTCGCGTTGCTGATGGTTGTGCTCGCGGGCACTGAACAAGCCGCGCTTGCGGCGAGCCAGTGGGCCGGGGCCTCACTCCTCGGAGGTGCTGCGGAGGCGCCGGAACAACGGTGGGGGTCGGCCGACGGCCGCAGCCGTAGCGCCATGGTTGACGCGACGGAAGAGGATGCCAAGGGCGGGCGTGACGGTGCGCTGAAGGCGCCTGGTGAACTCCCCCTCGAGTCAGGTTTGGCTGACGGGCGAGGAGGCGGCGGCTCTATCGCGGCCACGGGCCCGGTGACTGCACAAGCAGTGGTCGTGCCGCCTGTCAAACCCAAGGGCTTCGACGCGAAGCGGAGCAAGGAGACGGCAGCCAAGCGCAACGAGCATTCCCGGACCTTCCTGAATGAGGACGGCACTTACACCACTCGTTTCTACGACGAGCCGGTCAACTTCAAGGGAGAAGACGGGCGCTGGCTGCCCATCGACGCCACGCTTGTGCGGGTGCCGGGGGCTCGAACGCTGAGTGGTTCGGATACTGGCTGGGAGACACGCCAGACTGCGGAGCCAATCACCCTGGGCGAGTATGCGGACGCCCAGCCCTTGGTCCGGTTGTCGACAGGTGACGGACTCTCGGTTGCCTATGCCGTTGAGGGAGCTGATCGCGTCGCTGGGAAGGCCGAGGGCAGCCTCGTCACTTACACCGACGTTCGGCCAGCGGCAGATCTGGAATTGATCGCCGGTGGCGAGTCGGTGAAAGAGACTCTCATCCTCAAGAGCATGGAAGCCCCGACACAATGGCGGTTCCCACTGGCTTCTGAGGGGCTGACTGCCGGGCTCGATGGACACGGCGGTGTGGCGTTCACCGATGCGGAGGGCGTGCGGCGGGCGTGGATGCCGCCGGGCTGGATGGAAGACTCGAATCAGGCTGGAGGCTCCAACGAGGGCGCCATCTCGTCCGGGGTGCGCTACAGCCTGACGGAGGAGTCAGGGCAACAGGTGCTCACGGTCTCGCTGGACGAGGAGTGGCTGCACGCGCCCGAGCGGGTCTTCCCTGTCCGCGTTGACCCGTCCGTGACGACGATCGACGCGACCTCCGGTACCTATGTCCAATACCCCTACAACCAGAACTTCTCCAGTGACACCGTGCTGAAAGCCGGCACCTACGATGGCGGCGGGCACAAGGCGGTCAGCTTCCTGCGGTTCTCCGGCTTGGAAACCACGCTGAAGAACGGCTACGTCCTGAACGCGAACCTGGCGCTCTACAACACGTGGTCGCAGTCGTGTACGGCGCGTCCGGTGACCGTGCACCCGATCACATCGAACTGGTCGGAGAGCACGACGAGTACCTACCCCGGTCCTCCCACGGGCGCCTCACTTGCGTCGAAGAGCTTCGCGCACGGCTGGCGCCCCTCCGGCAGTGAATCGTGGACCTGCGCGCCGGCCTGGGAGGGGATCGACCTGGGCCCGGCGGGCCGGAGGCTGGTGGACGACTGGACGCACGGGCGCAAGAAGAACTACGGCCTGGCAGTCAAGGCTTCAGTGACGGACTCGAAGAGTTGGAAGCAGTTCGGCTCGGACGACTACCCCGGTGGAAAGCCGAGTCTGGACGTGATGTGGAGCCGCTACGGCGCGGCCTACAAGGTCGGAGGGTTCGTCACTCCGGTGACGGCCACCGCTGAAGGGTCGATGAAGGTCACTGTGACGAACCAGGGCCAGCAGACCTGGCCCTCGGGTGGCACCTTCAAGCTCACCTACAGCCTGTTCGACGCCGACGGCAAGGCGATCACCGACGCTTCGAAGATCCGCTGGACGACCATGCCCACGGACGTCTCGCCCGGCGAGAGCGTCACCCTCGAACCCAAGATCGCGCCTCTGGCTCCGGGTACTTACACCGTTCTGTGGACGATGGCCAACAATGCCTCGCTCTTCACCTACGAAGGTATACCGGGTGCCGGGGTGAAGTTCTCCGCGGTGAACATCCCTCCGCAGCTGACGAAGGAGTCTCCAGCCAGCGGGGCCATGCTGAACTCGCTGACCCCGACCCTGTATGCGGAGGGCAAGGACAGCGACCACTACCCCGGCAAGCCGCTGCAGTACACCTTCGAAGTATGCGAGGTCGAAGGCAAGGACACCCGCAAGAACTGCCGCACGGGCACCCGAAGCACGGCCCGCCAGTGGAGCGTTCCTTCTGGCTGGCTGACGTGGGGGAAGACGTATGCGTGGTACGCGTATGTCTTCGACACGGGGCTCACCTCGCCACAACCGCATCCCGCCCTGTTCACGACACAGGTGCCCCAACCGGTGGTGACAGCCCATCTGGGAGCGGACGAGGGGAACGAGTTCTCCCCGCGATCCGGCAACTACGCCACCTCGGCCACTGACGCCTCCATCCCCACCATCGGCCCCGAACTCGCCGTACAACGCACCTACAACTCTCAGGACCCACGCGGTGACGGTGCGTTTGGAACAGGCTGGGCCACTCGCTGGGACATGAGGCTTCACGAGGAGACCCAGACCAACACGATCCTCGTCACCCTGGACGGTGGCTCCCGTGCTCGCTTCGGCACCAACGCCGACGGCACCTACGTCGGCCCTTCGGGAGACAGCCTGACCCTGCAGCGCGAGGTCGAGGGCTGGGTGCTGCGAGAACAGTCCGGGACCACGTACCACTTCACCTCCAACGGCCTGCTGGCACAGATCAAGGACGCCGCCGGCAGAGCCCAGCAGCTCCAGTACCAGGACGAGGACGGCGGGCCGCTCGTCTCCGTGACCGACACGCTCTCCGGACGGTCGCTGAACTTCACCTGGTCGGGCGGACACGTCACGAGGGTGACGACCAGCGCCATCGGCCCGAGCGCGCCAGGACTGGCATGGACCTACCACTACAACGGTGACACCCTGACCAAGGTCTGCCCTCCCACCTCGGCCACCGCATGCACGGTGTACACGTACGAGGACGGCTCCCCGTACCGGTCCATGGTGATGGACGAGAACCCGGTGGCCTACTGGCGATTGGGCGAGCAGGACGGTTCCACCGGTGCAAGCCAGACACCCTCCCGCACGGGCCTCAACGACGCCGCGTACCACGACATCCTGCTCGGACAGGCTGGTGTCCTCGACGGGACCAGCGACAAGGCAGCCGGATTCGACGGTGCCGACTCCTACGCCGAGATCCCCGAGAACACGCTGCGGACCTCGACGTTCCTCACGCTCGAGCTCTGGTTCAAGACCACTGCGCCCGGTGTCCTCCTGGGGTTCCAGGGAGGGGACCTCCACGAAGGTCAGCCGGAATACGCCAGCCCGCTGGCCATCGGTACTGACGGCAAGCTGCGTGGCCAGTTCGAAATCACCGGCCAGCCCGTGACCCCTCTGGTCTCGTCCAAGACGGTCACCGACGGAGCCTGGCACCACGTCGTCCTTTCCGGAGCGGGCACCACCCAGACCCTGTACCTGGATGGAGCCGCGGTCGGATCCCTCACAGGACCGATCGACCACTACGGAAAGGCCAACGCCTACCTGGGCGCCGGCTGGTCCAGCCCGGCTTGGGACGGCCAGGCCGCAGGCGTACGGCACTTCAACGGAACTCTCGACGAGGCCGCTGTCTACCATCAGGCCCTCGATGCGGCGACCGTCGCGGCCCACTACGCGGCGCGGGCCAAGGCACCGCGGATCACGAAGGTCACCCTGCCGTCCGGCCGAACCCACGCCACCGTCTCCTACGACAGCGCCAGCGGGCGTGTGACCAGTACGACGGACGCCAACGGCGGCGAGTGGAAGCTGTCCGATGCCTCCTACTCCTCGGGATCGGCCGCCTATCGGGACGCCGTCATGGCCACAGCACCCGCCGGATACTGGCGGCTGGGAGAACGGCACGGCGCCCAGGCAGTCAGCACCGCGGGCACCGGCATGGACGGCTCCTACCGCGACGGCGTCAGCCTGGGCAACCCGGGCGTGTTCGCCGACGGTGACAACACCTCGGTCGACTTCGACGGCACGGAAGGCGCGGTCAGCATCCCGTCCGATCCCTTGGAGACCACCAGCTCCATGAGCTTGGAGCTGTGGTTCCGCACCTCCAAGCCCGAGAGCGTCCTGTTCGGATTCCAGAACGCCGAACTCGGCCAGACCCCCACCTCCATCACGCCTGCGCTGCTCATCGACCGGGGCGGCAAACTCCGCGGCCAGCTCGACAAGAGCCAGGCCGGCACCACCATCGCCTCCACGACCGTGGTGACCGACAACGAGTGGCACCACGTTCTGCTCACCGGCTACAGCGGCGGCCAGGCCATGTACCTGGACGGCGTCCGTGTCGGGACCCTGCCCAACCCCATCAAGCCCATCACGCTGCCCCAAGCCCACCTGGGCGGCGGCTACGTGACCACCCCGTGGGACGGGCAACTCGCCGGCACCAAGTACTTCTCCGGTCAGATCGACGAGGCCGCCCTGTACACCACCGCACTTGGAGTGGGAGGCGCAGGCCAGCACTACCGCTCCCGCACCGGCCTGATCTCCGGCGACGGACCGCACTACCGTGGGGCGGTGACCGGTGACGCCCCGGCCGGATACTGGCGCCTCGACGAGCCGGAAGAGGCGACCACCGCCGTCAGCGAAGTCGCTGTGAACGACGGCAACGGCACCTACACCAACACCACCCTCGCCACCACGGGAATCTTCGGTGTCGAGGACGGCCATGCAGCCCAGCTCGCCGGCACAGGCCAGATAGCGATCCCCAGCCGCCTCGTCACCGACTCCACGGACGTCGCGGTGGAGCTGTGGTTCCGTACGTCGCAGCGAGGAGTCCTGCTCGGCCTGCAGAACGCTCCTATCGGCAGCACTCCGACGGACGCCCGCCCCGTCCTGAACGTCGGCGCGGACGGCCTCCTCCGCGGCCAGTTCTGGACCGCCGACCAGCCATCCGGCGCCACACCGATGAAATCCCCCACCACCGTCACCGACAACCAGTGGCACCACGCCGTCCTGACAGCCTCCGGCAGCAGCCAAGCCCTCTACCTCGACGGCATCAAGGTCGGCACCCTCAACCGCGCGGCCCGCCACCTGCCCGGCGTCCACGCCTACCTCGGCGGCGGCTACGCCAACACCGCCTGGATGGGTGTGACCACCGCAGGCACCTACCGATTCACAGGTCACCTCGACGAGGCCGCCGTCTACCAGCACGGTCTCACCGAAGACCAGGTCGCTGCCCACTACCAGGCCCGGACGCGAACCAGCACCTCCGGCCTCGCCGCCGCGATCACCGTGACCGACCCCCTCGGCCACACCACCACCACGTCGTACGACACCCTGCGCGGCCAGCGCACAAACGCCACCACCGACGCCGACGGAGGCCTGACCACCTACGCCTACGACACCGGCGGCTTCCTCAACACCGTCACCGACGCCAACGGCCACTCCACCATCACCGGGCACGACGCACGCGGCAATGTCGTCTCCCAGACCACGTGCCGTGACGCCAACTCCTGCTGGACCTCGTTCACCGAGTACTACCTCAACCCGACCGACCCGCTCGACCTGAGGAACGACAAGCCGATCGCGGTACGCGACGCCCGCTCCACCAAGCCGACCGACGACCGCTACAAGACATCCATCGCGTACACCACCCGCGGCCTGCCCCTGTCCACGACCCTGGCCGACGGTCGAGTGAGCACCAAGACGTACACCACCGGCACCGAAGCCGCCGTCGGCGGCGGCACACTGCCAGCAGGTCTGGTCGCCTCCGAAAAGACCCCCGGCACCGCGGCGACCACGTTCGCGTACTTCTCCAACGGCGACCTCGCACAGGTGACGTCACCCAGCGGCCTCGTCACGAAATTCACCTACGACGGTATCGGTCGAAAGAGCAGCGAAACCCAGATCTCCGACAGCTTCCCCGACGGCGTCACCACCGACTACGAGTACGACGCCATGTCCCGGATCGTCACCGAAACCGGCGCAGCCACCCGTAACGAGCTCACCGGCACGAACCACCAGGCAAAGATCACCAGAACTTTCGACGACGACGGCAACCTCCTCACCGAGTCGACCGAAGACACCACGGGCGGCGACGCCAAGCGCACCACCACCCACAGCTACAACACCCGAGGCCTGGAAGACCGCGTCACCGACGCCGAAGGCAACGCCACAACCTTCGAGCACGACGCCCTCGGCCGGGTGAAGAGCCAGACCGACCCCGTCGGCAACCAGGCCGTCTACGCCTACACGCCCCGCGGCCAGCACTACGAAACCGTCCTGAAGGACTGGACCGGCGACCCGTCCGGAGGCACCCGCGACCTGGTCGTCGTCTCCAACGCCTACGACCCCGCAGGCCGACTCGCGTCCACGACCGATGCCATGGGCGCCACGACCGCCTATACCTACTTCGATGACGGCCTGCCAGCCACCACCACTGCAAGGCAGGTCACCCAGGCAGACGGCAGCAAGCGTGACATCGTCCTGGCAACAAACACCTATGACGGCGCCGGCAACCTCATCCAGGAGACCACCGGCGGAGGCCGCACCACCGTCACCCACGCCGTCGACGCCACGGGCCGCACCACACGCAGCACCCTCGACCCGACCGGACTCAACCGCGTCACCACGTACGACTACGACGGCGACGACCGCATCATCCAGCAGACCCAGACGATCGACCCCTCAGGCAAGAAGCTCACCGCGACCACCGACTACGACGCGGCCGGAAACCCCACCAAGTCGACGCTCACCGACGGGTCCAGCACACGGATCACCACACAGACGTACGACGACCGCGGCCTGATCACCTCGACCGTCAGCCCTCGCGGCAACGACTCCGGCGCCAACCCGGCCTCATTCACCACGACGCTTCGCTACGACGAACTCGGCCGCCTCGTCGAGGCGACGGCCCCTCCCGTACAGACCGAAGTGAACGGCGCCGCGCCTCAGTCCACCAGGCCCGCCACACTCACGGGATACAACACGTTCGGCGAGGCCACGCAAACGCGGGACTCACGCGGAGCGCTGACCCAGGCCGAGGTGGACAAGCTCGGCAACCCCGTGGCCATCACCCTGCCCGACTACACCCCGCCCGGCGGCAGCAAGATCACCGCCACCGCGCGAACCGAGTACGACGCAGCCGGCCGGGTCGCTGCCACGACAGACCCCTTGGGCCACACCACCCGGTACGCCTACGACCAGTTCGGATTCCTGTCCGCGAAGACCGACCCCGTCGTGGCGTCCGGCCTGCCCACCCTCGCCGAGACTGAATCGAGCTCTCTGAGCGCCACCTCGACGGACCTCGACGGCGCAGGTGTGACCCGCTACACCTGGGCACCCACCGGTCTCCAGCTCTCGGCCACGGACCCGACCGGTGCCCGCACCGAGGCCACCTACGACCAGCTGGGCCGACAGCTCACCGCAACCACCATCGAGCGCCGCCCAACCCTGCAGAACCTCACCAGCCGCTACACCTGGGACGACGCCGGCAACCAGACTGCCTCCGCCACCCCGGACAACCGGACCACTTCCGCCGCATACAACCCCGCCGGAGAAATCACGTCGATCACCAGCCCGGTCGGCGGGACCACTCGCTTCGACTACGACGGGCTCGGTCGGCATACCGCCACCACCGACGCCACCGGCCGCAAGACCACCACGAGCTACGACGTCCTGGACAACCCGACCGGCACGACCGACTACGGAACAGGCTCGACCCCGATCCGCTCCACCTCGGCGGAATTCGATCCAGACGGCAACCAGACGGCAGCCGTCTCCGCCACCGGCGCCCGAACCACGTACGCCTACGACGCCCTCGGACGCATGACCCACCAGGTCGAGCCCGTCTCCGCTGGCAAGACCATCACCATGTCCTTCGGCTACGACCCCGTCGGCAACCGCACCCGCATGACCGACGGCCGCGGCAACACCACCCTCTACACCTTCACCCCCTGGAACCAGCCGGAATCCACCATCGAACCGGCCACCCAGGCCCATCCGGCAGCCTCAGACCGCACCTGGACCACCGTCTACGACGCGGCCGGCCAAAGCACCACTGAAGTCCTCCCCGGCGGGGTAAGGCGCCAACGCACCTACGACACGCTCGGTCGCCTCACAGCAGAAACCGGCACCGGCGCGGAAGCCGCAACCACCACCCGCTCCTTCGAGTACGACCTCGCGGGACGCATGACCGCCGCCGGCACCGACGGCATCCTCGGCCGCAACACCTACACCTACAACGACCGAGGCCAGCTCCTCACCAGCGACGGCCCCAGCGGCACCACCGCCTACACCTACGACGCCGACGGCCAAATGACCCGCCGCACCACTCCGGGCGGAGACACCTACTACGGCTTCGACGGCGCCGGCCGCCTCGACTGGACCTGGGACTCCATCACCAGCAGCGAGATCTGGTACGACTACGACCTCGCAGACCGGCCCACCCTCGAGCGCTACGCCACCGACCCCCAGGACAACGGCACATGGGCCGAAACCGCCCGCCGCACCTATGGCCACGACGCCCTGGGACGCCTGACCAGCGACAAGATCACAAACCCTTCCGGCACCACCGAGACCGCGTCCACCACTTACGACTACGACCTCGACGACCGCCTGACCAAGAAGAACACCAAGGGCACCGCCGGAGCCGCGAACAACACCTACGGCTACGACCACGCGAGCCGTCTTACCTCCTGGACCAACGGCACCACCACCACGCCCTACACCTGGGACAACTCCGGCAACCGCACGTCCGCGGCAGGCCTCTCGGCAACCTACGACGAACGCAACCGCCTGCTCTCGGACGGCACATCCACCTACGCGTACACACCCCGCGGCACCCTCGCCTCCGTGACCAAGCAGGGTGCACCTATCCGCACCCTCACCTTCGACGCATTCGAACGCAAGATCAGCGACGGCACATCCACCTTCGCCTACGACTCACTCGACCGCGTCCGCCAGCACGGCCAGACCACCTTCAACTACGACGGCGGCTCCAACAACCTCACCAGCGACGGCACCAACCACTTCACCCGCACGCCGGCGGGCGATCTGCAGGCCATGGACAACGGCACCGCGAAGCAGTGGGCCATCACCGACCGGCACACGGACCTCGTCGCCGGCATCAGCCCCGACGGAACCACTGTCACCGGCTCAAAGGCATACACCCCCTTCGGCGAGGTCACCGCCACCCAAGGCGCCGCCGCACCCCTCGGCTACCAATCCGGCTGGACCGACCCGGCCTCCGGCGACGTCAACATGGCAGCCCGCTGGTACCAGCCGGGCACCGGAGACTTCGCCTCCCGCGACACCTGGCTCCTCAACCCCAACCCCTCCGCCCAAGCCAACCGGTATACCTACGCCAACAGCGACCCCGTGAACGGCACAGACCCCACCGGCCACGCCTGCGCTTGCGGCGGTGGCTCCTCGCTCAGCCCGAGGCTCTCAGGATCGGGATGGCGCCGCCCCACCAGCGCCAGGGGCGGACACGACGGGGTCGCCCCGCGGAACATGGGGGCCCACAGGGGGAGGCCGTCAGCCCGTCCCGCCTACCGCGGAAACAGCACAGCGGCCAGGGCCCAGAACCGTAAGAACATCCAGGAAATGCGCCGCTACGACGCCGCCCGCACGCCTGTCCGCAGCCGTCCGGCTACCAGAAGCAACGGCAGCTCCCGCGGTA
This sequence comes from Streptomyces sp. NPDC049887, assembly GCF_040656535.1. Taxonomy (NCBI): domain Bacteria; kingdom Bacillati; phylum Actinomycetota; class Actinomycetes; order Kitasatosporales; family Streptomycetaceae; genus Streptomyces; species Streptomyces sp. NPDC049887. The sequence goes on from NZ_JBFAMM010000015.1 coordinate 135,685, forward strand.
CGAACCGTTGCACCTACTCCTGTGGCACGGGAGTCACCCGCGCGTCACTGAACCGCGGCGCTGGCAGCAATCGCGGCACCTCGAACGTGGCAACCACCACACGCCCGCCCTCGCCCCGCCCCCTGCAGAACCCCAACCGAGGCAAGAACCCCCACCCCGCGCCGACAAGGCTGGCCCCAAAGCCGAGGGTTGATGTCAAGCGGATTCAGCAGCGTGCCATCGCCCGGGCGGTTGTTTACCAGCTCGAGGAGATCGTCGAGCTAGCCTCGGCCGGTGCAGAGCCGTTTGATCCTGCAGCACTTGGCATTGGTGCTGACTACAGCATGTCTCGCCTGGTGACGACGGAAGAGGACAGCGAGCATGAACCTGAGGCTGGCACCCCCGTGCGTCGCGAGGACTGCCGCAAGGGCAACACGGCGGTGCACTACATGCCCCTGGACTACCTGGGCCGTGCGCAGGGAGTAGTGGCATGTCTGAACCGGGGTGACTACAACTACGTACACTCCGAGAAGATCGGTGACATTCTAGGGGTGCAAACTGACTGGGTTTTGGACAGTCGTGAGACGATGATCGTAGGTACGCATACGGAGTACCCCACCAACTGGGAGCACATCCCTCCGGGCTATGGGGGTAATAATAAGGGCCATCATCGCGGTCACCTGCTGGCCCGCCAGTTGGGAGGCGATGGTACCGACCTTCGCAATCTAGTGCCGCTTTACAAGAAAGTGAATACGCCGCGCATGTCTCGCCATGAGAATGAATTGGCGAGGCGAGTCCAGGAGGGCGGGGAGACCATTTTTTATCAGGTTACGCCCCACTATGAGGGAAATAGTCAAATTCCAGACTATCTGGAGCTCAAATGGTTCGGTAGTATTGAAGGTCCCGGTGGTGTGCGTATCGATAATGTGCCGTAGGGGAGGAATCGATGTCCTGGGTTGATCGGCTTATGGCGGCTGTTGGTGAGCGCCCACGCGGGCTTGCGGTCGATTGGTCGGCGATCGAGTCTCGGATGGGCACCGCGCTGCCCTCTGACTATAAGGAATTTTGTGAGGTATTCGGCGGCGGCTATTTCAGTGAATTCCTCAACGTGTATGCCTGTGCGGGGGAGGCGGACTCGGAGCTAGTCAATACGTACGAGGAAAACTGGCAGATCGCCGAAGAAGATGAATCGGGACGGAACTACTATCTCCCGCACGGCCTGTTTCGACCGAAACGGCAGGCCGGTCTTCTTCAGTGGGGCGCGAGTATTGGTGGTGACGAGTTTGCATGGCTTGCCGACCCGTCCGTGTCACCGGATTCCTGGCCTGTGCTGGCGCGAGACGACGCGCAGTATGCTCAGCGCTTCGAAATGTCGATGAGTGAATTCGTGTATCGCATGGTGGCGGATGCGTCGTTCGGAGGTTTTGGTGGATTTGGCGCAACCGGGGAGGCTCCCTATTTTGAGCCATCTTCCTGATCCCATCCGCGGCGCCCATGCGCCAAGTGGACCGGCGCGTACGGGTCGAGGTCAAGGTCGATAAGCCTCCGTGCTCGTTGAGTCGGTGAGCGATGGGCTGCGAGATCAAGTGGCGGCTCCCGTCGTACGCGCGACGATCATCGGTACCGGGCTCTGTGAGCGGCTCCTTGAACTCCGCGTAGTCGGCGCGCGGGTCGAACGGGCGCCGGTACGGCCTTCATCAGCCAGGGCCATGCGGTTGGCATTCTCAGTACCACCGGTCAGTCTCCGTACTTCACGCCCTCCTCGTAGTCCTCTTTCTGTCGGCGTGCCGTTGCAGGAGAGGTTCCGACAGCCCTCCTGCTGAGGCCGTGCTCGTCGGATATTGCTCTTCGAGACGCCCCTGTGCGATCACGCTCGTATCGTCAGTGGTCGAATCCCCCCTCGGACACTCACTGTGGCGATACCGATGCGAGGACCTCGACCTTACGGTCGCGGTCCTCGTTCGCGTTGTCGCAGCCGGTGGTGGCGTCGAGGGCTTCGTGGAGCGGGCCCTCGCCGGCGGCGCCCACGCTCGGACGCGTTGTGTGCGTCCCCAGGATTTTCAGTGGTCCCGCGGCTGTGCAAGGCGTCGAGAAGACCATCACTTCGTGCTCGGCACAGCAGGCCGAATTCTGCCGAACAGCCGGCGCTCACGGATCATCCCGACCCGCACCTGGGGGTCGGGGGCGCCGTCGTGCCGGGGGTATCCAGACCAAGATGCGGGTCAGTTCACCATCGCGGCCGTGCCGATGTCTCCGTCGCTCCGTCTCGGGCTTCGTCCGCCTTGTGGGGGCATTCGGCCTCGACTGCCTTGGGTGGACGACGCAGGGAAGCACACCGGGCTCCGGTCCCCGCTCGTTGATGAACCCGGCCGGAACGAGGACGGGCGGGCGTCAGGTCGGCTTGCGCCACACGGAGATGTGCTTCGCGGAGTCCTGGGTGAACGGCGTCCCCTCCCAGTCCGCGACACGCCGTTCCAACTCGAGGCCGGCAATCCGGGCCATCAGGTCGAGCTCCGCCGGCCAGGCGTACCGGTGCCGGGAGTTGCCGCGTCGGTAGCGGCCGTCGTCGCCGTCGCGGGTGAGGTGGTGCGAGACCAGCGTCTGCTCCACCAGGTCGAAGGTGTCGAAGCCGAGATGCCGCTCGGAGACATCGAACGGCACCGCGAGCTGGCCCGGCGGCAGGTACCGCAGCGGCGGCAGGCTCAGCTCGACGACGAATCGGCCGCCGGGCCCAAGATGACGTGCGGCGTTGCGGAAGCACTCGACCTGCTCGTCCTGCGTGAGCAGGTTCGAGATGGTGTTGTACACGAGATAGACCAGGGTGAACTCGCCGGGGACGACGGTCGTGGCCATGTCCCCCACAGCGACCGGGAGCATGTCCTCGTCGATCTTGCGCCGCAGGACCGCCGCCATGTGCTCGGACAGTTCGATTCCCACTACCGGCACGCCGCGTTCCCGGAGTGGGACGCCCACTCGTCCGGTTCCGACGGCGAACTCCAGTGCACGGCCGTCTCCGGCGAGCTCGGCGAGGAAGGCGAGAGTCGGTCCGAGAACGGCGGGCGAGGTCATCTCGGTCTCCTCGCCGTCGTAGCGGTCGGCCATCGCACGGGTCCACAGCTCACTGCTCGTCACGGAAGCCACCTTGCAGGGCGCGGAGGGGCGCCGTCCACGCAATTCCTTCCACCGGCTCCGCTCTCCGCCTCGCTTGGCGAATGGCAGGGCCCTGCTGGGAGCTGAACGCAGACGCTCGCCGAAGACGCTCTTCGGTCTCGCTGAACAGATCACGTCCGTGGACGTCCTCGGCCCGGCCGGCCGGGCGGCCATGCCTTCCGGCCCACACCGACCTCGTCGAGTACCCGGTCGTGGACGTCGCGATCCAGACCTGCAACAGCCGACCCGACCACTCCGGAGACAGCACCGTCCGCCGGCCTCCACTGACTGACTCCACCGGGCATTCCGATGATCCGCCCATGCCGAGCGCCTCTCGAAAGCAGGGGCCGTCAGCCGCACCTGCATCCGTTCCCCGTCTGCATCGGGAAGTGAGTGCAGTGTTACATCGACAAATCAGACCTGGCGGTAGGTACGACCCATGGTGCAAGCCCCTTCGTTGAGGCGTTCCGCGGGCCCGGTGGCCGCGTGGCGCTCGGTGATGCTGGTACTCGCGCTGGGGCAGGTGGCCGGTTCCGTCCTCAGCCGGCTCCACGGCAGTGAGTTCACGACAGCCGACCGTCCGGGCGAGCCGCCCATGGTTCCGGTCGGGTGGGCGTTCTCGATCTGGACGCTGGTGGTACTGCTCTGCATCGCCTACGCACTGTGGGCGCTACCCGAGCGTCGCCCGGATCCGGAGGTTCGAAACCGCTTGGCCGTGCCGCTCTCGGTGGTCTTCGCCGGATTCGGCTGCTGGCTTGTGGCGGCGGAGGTCGCACCGGTGTGGGGAACGGTCGCGGTGTTCGCCGTCATGATGTCCGGTCTTGTACGGGGCATGTCAGTGGCGCTGGAGCACCGTTTCGCCATCGCCGCCTGGCGGCCCGTGCCCAGGGCGCTCCTGTGGTGGATGCTCGGCATCTACACCGGGTGGTCGACCATCGCGGTCTGGGTGAACCTCACCACCGCCGTGGCAGGTTCCGGCGCCCCCGTCGACGGCGGGGCGGGCGTCGCGGGGCAGTTGGCGGTGCTGGCGGGCGCGACGTCGACTGCCGTGGTCATCGTGCGCTGGACTCGAGGTCTGCTCCCCTACGCCCTCGCCGCGGGATGGGGTCTGCTGACCGCCATGCTGGGAGCTGCGAGCGCCGGGCAGCCCGTCCTGGCAGGCGCCGCAGCCGCCGGATTCGCCGTCGTGACCGGGGCCACCGCCGCCACGCGACGGGAGCGGGCAGCCCGCGCACCGGAGTCCGAGCCATGAGGCTCGGGAAGCGGAGCACGCAGTTCGTCACCGGAGGCGCACGCCTCGGCAGGCGAGCAGAAAGCCCCGACCCGAATCACCCGGGAACCCCGTGAGCCCCGGGCACCGCAATCGGCGAGACCGAGCGCGCCGACGGCAATCGATGGCCGGGCGGCCGTGCCGACGGGCGATGCCACGGACAGGCCCGGCGGCCGTGGAGCGGGGTCCGGAACGGTCCGGTCGCGCTCCCTGGCCGGGAGCCGCCCCGGCTGTCACTGCCAGATGATTGACTCTGCGCACGGGTAGAGCAGTGGCCGACGACAACGCCTGATTCTCGGGGGCGCAGAGGGGGCAACGCATGACCACGGGGGATCCTCGGAACCGCATTCCGGCCTATCCCGGTGTCGACCGTTTCGTCGACGCCTTCGACAAGCTCGTGGTACAGCCGCGGCGCAGCCGCAGCAGGGTTCCGGTCGTACTGCTCCACGAGCCGGGCGGCGGCGAGGCGGGGCGCCGGATCGTCGCAGGGCTCCGCTCACGGATGCGCGGCCGCAGCGAGATCCTCGCCCCGCACGCGCACATCCCGCAGATACCGGACGGGGCCGACCCGCCGCCGCTCCACCTCTTCGAGCTGATCACGAACCAGCTCAGGGAGACCATGCCGCCGGGCACCGGTGAACTGCACCTGCACAGCTACCGATTACTGCGTTCTGTCGTCACCGCCCCCGCGCTCGACGGGCTCATGGAGCGCCGCCACACCGAACTGCGCAACCACTGCTACGCACAGCATCGCCAATGGTCGCCCCTGGCCCAGGCGTTGTGGTGGCTCGGCGGTCGTGACCAGGCCAACGGCGGCACGCTCCTGGAGCTGCTGTGGAACTTCGTGGCAGGCCCGCTCTTCCAGCGGCTGCCGCGCGCCCTCTACGGCCGGCGAGCGAACCGTCACATGCTCGGGAAGGCGCGCAGCCCTCGCTGGTACGCACGCTGGGTGCGCCAGCAGCAGGGCAGTCCACCCACCGACTTCTTCCGCTCCGCCCTCGACCTCGTCCAGGGCGAGCTGGTCAACGAGCCCGAGCGCATGGACCGGGTGCTCATGCAGGCCGTGCTCTCCGATCTCGACCAGGCCTGCCGGACCCGTCTGCTCAACCCGTGGCGCCGCCGCCGCACCAGCCGCTTCGTGCTGCTCTTCGACGAGGCGGGGCCCGAGGACTCGCGCGTCCAGCGATTCCTCCGCGAGTTGCGCTCCGCCGTTGACGACCTGCGCTGCACCTCGGTGTTCGCGGTGGCGGGCGGCGTACGTTCGCTGGCCGCACGCATCCCCGACATCCAGGCCACCGGTCTCGCCCAGGCGGGCGCCGAGCTGATCAACATCGAGCGCCGCGGGATGCTGCCGGACCAGCCGACCGGCATCGTCGTACCGGTCGCCGAGGGCCCCGAGGACGATCAGGCCGCGGTGTACTGGCTCGGCCGATGGCCGACTCTGGTGACGCCGTCGCCGCGCTGGGGTCCCGGTGCCGAGGTGGCCGGGGCGCTGGGCGCGGCGACGCTCGCCCTCGCGGTCACCGGCGCCCTCGTCCTCGTACCGGGCACCTGGAACCGCGAGGAGGACGACCCCTGTCAGGGCTCCACCTTCCTCGGCACCGACGGCCAGTGCGTCGGGGTCGGCGAAGGTTCCGCCGACTTCGGCAAGGGACCCAGCGAGCAGGCCGTGCGTGCCGTGCTGGAGCAGATCGAGCGGCAGAACGAGGAAGTCGACCGGGAACTCTCCGGCCGGTCCGCGGGCGACCCGCGCCCCGGACGCCGCACCGTCGTCTACTTCGGCCCGCTCACGGGAGGCAAGGACGCCGAGGACCCGGTCCGCGGGGGCACGTTCGCCGAACTGCGGGGCATCGCGGTGGCCCAACGGCACATCAACGCGCAGGCGCTGCGCTCCGGCGAGCGGGTCCCGTTGCGCGTCCTGGCCGCCAACGCCGGGGACCGCTTCAAGGACGCGCCCGCCGTCGCGGAGCGGATCGTGGAACTCGCGGCGAGCGACCCGACCATCGCGGGCGTCGTCGGTTTCGGCCAGAGCCGCCGCAAGACCTACGAGGCGATGCGCATCCTCGACGAGGCGGGCATCCCGATGGTCGGCACCTCCGGCACGGCCGACGAACTCCTGCAACAGGGCACGCACTACTACCAGACGGCGGCGACCGACGCACGGGCCGCCGAGCTGATGGCCGCGTTCGCCTCAGGCGCCGGGATCACCGCGGGCGGCCCGCCGGTGAGCCGGGTGAGTCTGGTCGCCGACACGACCGACGCGTACAGCAACAGCCTCGCCGCCTCCTTCCGTACCGCGTACGGGCCGGGGCGCACGGACGTCCTCCTCTACACGCCCACCGACGCGCCGGAGCCGGAACCGATACCCGGCGCCCTCGGCGGGCGGCCGGTCCCGACCGTGGAGGACCTGGCCCGTGAGGTCTGCCGTGCGGTGGCCGAGGAGCCGCGGACGGCGGTGGTGTGGTCGGCGCGGGCGAGCCAGTTCCAACTGTTCCTGACCGAGATCTCCCGTATGTCCGGCAACTGCCCCCGGCTCAACGTGCTCGCGGGAGACGACGTCACCAACGCGCTCATGGAGGACCAGCGTCCCTGGGACCACTTCCAGGGCCTGTCCCTCTTCTACGTCTCGCACGGATACGCGCCCACACTGGCGGCGAGCAGCCCGGAGGCGGCGGCTTTCCTTGCCGCGTACGACCGCGCGTACGGCAGTGACCGCAGTGCCAGGAGCAGGGCGATGCGTGAGGACGGCCATGTCGCCCTCGCCTGGGACGCATTGCGCTACCTCGCCGAAGGCATCGACCAGGCCTGGCGCACCACCGGTGGACAGGACGGCCGACTGGACCGCGGACTCGTGCAGGGCGTGCTCTACCAGGGCCTGGGGGGAGGCGGCTTCGACGGCGCCACGGGCCGCATCGACGCGCACGGCGCGGCGAGCGGTGGACGGCTGACGGAGGACAAACTGCTCGCAATACTCCGGGGCACTGACAGCGGTCCCGTGACGGAGCTGCTGTGCGGCGTGGTGAGGCGCGGCGACGAGCGCACCACCTGGGGCCCGGAGAAGGGCAGGCAACTCCCCTGCCCTTGAGAACCCCACACGAAGTGGGCCGGTACGGGCGCGCCCGCCGCTTGTGCCACCGCCCGCCCGGGATCAGCGGAACCCGGTGGGGGCGAGGATCTGTCCGGGCGGCGGCGGGGTGGTGTCGACCGGCTTGTCGTGGTCGGTGAAGGTGAGGTCCATGGAGCCGGCGGACGGGGAACCTGCCCGGAAGCCGCTCCCCCGTTTCACCCCCGACGCCTGGGCTCGATCCGCCTGGGCGGCCGCCGCGGGTCCGGCGAGACAGGTGGGACCCGCGGCCGGTCAGAGGGGACGGGTGGAACGGTCCCGGTGTCAGCAGTCCTTCTCGCGCAGTGAGTGCAGGTGTGCGCTGGACTTGCGGGCGAAGGTGAGGGAGTCGACGGGGTTGTCGTGCTCGGCCTGCCAGTGGTGGTCGAGTCGGCCGCCCCGGGTGCGGGTCACGGCCGAGATGAAGCGCCGGTAGTCGATGTCTCCGTCCCCGACGTCCACCATGCGGTAGCCGTCCCGGGCGGAGATGTCGCGCTCACCGTCCTTGACGTGGAAGAGGGGGTAGCGGTCCGGCTGTTCGAGGACGTAGCGCAGCGGGTCGAAGGGGGCGGGAGTGCCGTCGGCGCGCCGGGAGAAGCGGAACTGGCCGGCGTAGGCCCAGTAGACGTCCATTTCGAGGTACACGAGGTCGGGGTCGGTCTCGGCGAGGAGGACGTCGTAGAGGCGTACGTGGGGTTCGTCGGTGGCGAAGGAGAACTCCTCGGCGTGGTTGTGCTGGTAGAACTTCATCCCGCGGGCCTTGGCCGCGGCGCCGTACTGGTTGAACTCCTCGGCGCAGCGCTTCCAGCCGTCGACGGTGGCCCCGTAGCGCCAGGGGCCGGACGCGGTACCGATGTGTGCCAGGCCGAGGGCCTGGGCGTCGTCGAGCACCTTCTCCAGGTTCTGCGCGAAGGTGTACGCGCCGGGGTCGTTGTCGTTGTGGTAGCCGACGTGACTGCCGATGGCGCGCAGTCCGTGGTCGCGGGTGAGGCGGCGGAGCTGCCGGAGGGTGATGGGGCCGGCGGAGCCCTGGGTGTAGCCGGCGTACTCGACCTCGTCGTAGCCGTATCTCTGGAGTTCGGCGAAGACGGCGGCGAAACCGAGGGTGGAGACCTTGTCGCGGAGCGAGTAGAGCTGGATGCCGAGCCGGCCGGGGGGCAGGACGGGGCGGCCGCGGTCCTTGCCGTGGGCGGCGGCGGTGGGGGTGCCGAGGAGGGCGGCCGCGGTGGCACCGGCGGCGACGCCGAGCATGCCGCGTCTGCTGAGCTTGTGGGAGAGCTCGGGGTCGGTGTGCTTGCTGGGGCGGTTCACGTGGGACGACTCCTCACTGTCAGTGGGGTGTGGTTCAGTGAAGTCCTGCGAGCGAGAGCAGCAGGGATTTCACGTCGGTGGCCGCGACGCGGCCGGTCAGGGCGCGGGGGGTGGAGCACAGGATGAGCGGGCCGTTGTCGGTGTCGTCGCTCGTGGGGAGGCGGCCGTGGCTCCCGCGAACAGGTGAGGGGTCGAGGGGGACGACGGCCATGCGGTAGCGCATGCCGAGTTTCTTGCGGGCGAGGGCCGTGGCGGCTTTGACGCGGACGTAGGGGTCCTCTGGGTCCATGAAGAGCTCGACGGGGTCGTAGCCGGGTTTGCGGTGGATCTCGACGAGTTGGGCGAAGTCGGGGGCGTGTGCGTCGTCGAGCCAGTAGTAGTACGTGAACCAGGCGTCGGGTTCGGCGACGGCGACGAGTTCGCCGGAACGCGGGTGGTCGAGACCGTGGGTCTTCTTGCCCTCGTCGTCGAGGAGTTCGGCGACGCCGTCGAGGCCGCTGAGGGCTTCGCGGGTGGCGTCGAGGTCTTCGGGGCGGCGTACGTAGACATGGGCGATCTGGTGGTCGGCGACGGCGAACGCACGGGAGGCCATGGGGTCGAGGTATTCCATGCGGTCCTGGGTGTGGACTTCGAGGAGTCCGGCTCGGCGCAGTTCCCGGTTGATGTCCACGGGCCGGGTGACGCGGGTGATGCCGTATTCGGAGAGGGCGACGACGGTGCGGCCTTCGGCGTGCGCGTCGTCGAGGAGGGGCGTCAGGGCGGTGTCGAGATCGGTGGCGGCCCGGTGGGAGCGCGGGTCGTCGGGGCCGTGGCGCTGGAGGTCGTAGTCGAGGTGGGGGACGTAGCAGAGGGCGAGGTCGGGGGTGCGGGTGCGGAGGATGTGGCGGGTGGCGTCGATGATCCAGCGGCTGGAGACGATGTCGGCGCCGGGTCCCCAGAAGTGGAAGAGGGGGAAGGTGCCGAGCCGGTCGGTGAGTTCGTCGTGAAGGGCGGGCGGTCGGGTGTAGCAGTCGGGTTCCTTGCGGCCGTCGGCGTAGTAGACGGGGCGGGGGGTGACGGTGATGTCGGTGTCCGCGCCCATGGCGTACCACCAGCAGATGTTGGCGACGGTGTAGCCGGGGTGGGCGCGGCGGGCGGCGTCCCAGAGTTTGTCGCCGGCGACGAGGCCGTTGTGCTGGCGCCAGAGGAGTACGTCGCCGAGTTCGCGGAAGTACCAGCCGTTCCCGACGATGCCGTGTTCGGCGGGGAGGACGCCGGTGAGGAAGGTGGACTGGGCGGTGCAGGTGACGGCGGGCAGGACGGTGTCGAGGGGGGCGTATGAGCCGGTGGTGGCGAGGCGCTTGAGGTGGGGCATGTGGTCGAGGAGGCGCGGGGTGAGGCCGACGACATCGAGGACGAGGAGCGGGGTGGGGCGGGTGGTGTTGTCCGGAGTGGTGTCGCTCATGGGAGTTCCTTGAGGCCGAGGTCGGTGAGCAGGTCGCGGGCGAGGGTGAGTTCGGCGGCGATGCCGTCGGCGAGCTGGGCGCGGCTGCGCGGCCTCAGCGCGACGGGGAGGGCCTGCCAGGTGTAGGTCTCGACCTCTAGGTGGCGGGTGAGCGGGGTGGGGCCGCCGGCGAGCCGGGCGAGGGTGTCGCGGAGCACGGGCAGGGTGGAGGTGAGCGGCGGGGCGGGGGGTGCGTGGAGGGGGACGTGGAAGTGGGCTCGCCAGGGGGCGGTGTCGGGGAGGACGTCCGAGGCGAGGGCTTCGTGGAGGTCGTCGGTGCCCCGGAGTCCGGCGGACGGGGTCTCCCCTGCTCGAAGAGCTCGGGGAAGGGTGCGGGTCTGGTGCAGGAAGCGGGGTTCGGCGAACGCGGCGAGGGCTTCGCGCACCTCGTGGAGGTGTGGGTGTTCCGCGTGGAGGGCGGCGGAGAGCTGGGCTTTGGGGATGGTGACGCCGGCGGCGGTGAGTGCGTCGAGGGCGGGGCCGGGTTGCTCGAAGGAGGTGGCGAGGTGGCAGGTGTCGACGCAGATGCCGATGCGGGGGCCGGCAAGGGTGGTGAGGGGGCCGATGGCGTCGGCGGTGGTTTCGACGACGCAGCCGGGTTCGGGTTCGAGGGCGATGCGGATGGATTTGCCGGTGAGTTCCTCGAGGGCGTCGAGGCGTTCGGCGAGGGTGGTGAGGGCGGCGAGTGCGATGGCGGCGGTGTGTTCGTCCCAGCGGGTGCGCCAGGCGAGCGGGAGGGTGGAGACGGAGCCTTCGGTGACGTCGTCGGGGAGGAGTGCGGCGAGGAGGCGGGCGAGGTCGGTGGTGTGGGTGAGGCGTTCGGGTTCGGCCCAGTCGGGCCGGTAGACACGGTGTTTGACCTCGCCGGTGCCGAAGCCCTCGTAGGGGAAGCCGTTGAGGCTGACGACCTCCAGTCCGCGCCGGTCGAGTTCGGCGCGCAGGCCGCGCAGCGCCGCGGGGTCGGTGGTGAGGGCGCGGGCGGCGTCGCGGGCGAGCCACAGTCCTATGCCGAGCCGGTCGCGGCCGAGGCGTCTGCGGACGGGTTCGCAGTGGTCGCGGAGCTGGGCGAGGACGCCGTCGAGGGTTTCGGCGGGGTGGACGTTGGTGCAGTAGGAGAGGTGGACGGTGGTGCCGTCGGGGTGACGAAAGCGCATGGGGGCGGCCTCCTCATTCCCCGCCGCGAAGGATGGAGTTGCCCTCGTGCAGGGCCTCGGGCGGGGGCGCGTCGAGCTGGAGGCGGCCGCTCTGGCCGTAGAAGGCGACGGGGTTGCGCCACAGCACCTTGTCGACGTCGTCCTCGGTGAATCCGGCGGCGAGCATCGCGTCGGCCGTCCTCCGGGTCCTGAGGGGGTCGCTTCTGCCCCAGTCCGCGGCGGAGTTGACCAGGACACGTTCGGTGCCGTGGTCCTTGAGGACGGCGACCATGCGGTCCTCGTCCATCTTGGTCTCCGGGTAAATGGAGAAGCCCAGCCAGCAGCCGCTGTCGGCGGCGGCCCTGACGGTGGTCTCGTTGAGGTGGTCGAGCAGGACCCGTTCGGGGCCGAGGGCGGACGCGTGGACGGCGTCGACGGTGCGGTGCAGGCCGGCGAGTTTGTCGCGGTGGGGGGTGTGGACGAGGGCGGGCAGTCCGTGGTCGGCGGCGAGCTGCAGCTGGGCGGCGAGGGCGGTGTCCTCCTCGGGCGTCATGGAGTCGTAGCCGATCTCGCCGACGGCGACGACGTTGTCCTTTTCCAGGTAGCGGGGCAGTGCGTCGAGGACGGGGCGGCAGCGGGGGTCGTTGGCCTCCTTGGGGTTGAGGGCGATGGTGCAGTGGTGGGCGATGCCGTACTGGGCGGCGCGGAAGGGTTCCCAGCCGAGGAGGGAGTCGAAGTAGTCGAAGAAGGAGGCGGGTGAGGTGCGGGGCTGGCCCAGCCAGAAGGAGGGTTCGACGACGGCGCGGACACCGGCTTCGTACATCGCCCGGTAGTCGTCCGTGGTGCGGGAGGTCATGTGGATGTGCGGGTCGAAGATGCGCATCAGGACTCCTCCATGTTGGACGTCAGGGCGAGGACGCGGTGGAGGTCGGCGGGGACGGGCCGGCCGGCGGCGGTGCGTTCGGCCGCGTAGTCGGTGAGCATGCGGGCGAGTTCGGTGTCGCCGCGGGCGCGGTGTGCGAGGCCGTCGGCGGTGCCGACGGGCACTCCGGTGAAGAGACATTTGAGGAGGGCGTGGCGCCAGGAGTGCGGGGGGAGGTGGAGGGTGGCGTAGGGGCCGACGGCGGCGGCGACGAGGCGGGTGTCGTTGGTGCGCAGTGCGTCCTCGACGAGGGGGATGCCGTCGGCGGGGTCGGGGGCGAGGTGGTGGAGGGAGAGGAGAACGGCGCGGCGTTCTGCGGCGGTGCCCTGCCGGTAGAGGCGGGTGAGGGTGGTGCCGTCGGCGCGGGCCGCCTGGAGGAGATGGGTGCGTACGGAGTCGGTGTGCTCGATTCCGCAGTGGCGGCCGGCGGAGGCGAAGCGGGCCTCCCACACGGGGACGGTGCCCTGGCTGGTGGGGTACCGGGGTGCGCGGGCGGCGCGGGCGGCTTCGGCGAGCGCTTCCTGGAGCCAGACCCGGGCGGCGGCGTCGAGCCGGGAGGAGAGGTCCTCGAGGGTCACGATCGCCATGCCGGTGCTCCGTTCGTGGGGACGTGGGCGCGGAGGAAGTCGATGGAACGGCGGGCGAGTTCCGGACCCGTGTGGGAGTGGCGGGGCAGTTCGACGACGGTCAGTCCCCGGTAGCCCGTGGCGGCGACTGCTTCGAGGACGGGCGGGAAGTCGATCTCGCCGTCGCCGAAGGGGAGGTGTTCGTGGACGCCGCGGCGCATGTCCTCGATCTGGATGTGCCGCAGCCAGGGCGCGGCCTGCTTGACGCAGTCGGCGGGCGGGGCGGGCTCCAGGCACTGGCAGTGGCCGATGTCGAGGGTGAGGCCGAGGGCTTCCGGATCACCGAGGAGGGTACGGAGCCGGTGGAAGTCGGCCAGGGTGGCGAGGAGGTGGCCCGGCTCGGGTTCGATCGCGAGGGGGACGCGGGCGGTGGCGGCGGCCTCCAGGACGGGGGTGAGGGCGGTGGCCAGGCGTCGCCACGCGGTGGCGGGCGAGGTGCCCCCGGGCGTGGTGCCGCTGAAGCAGTGCACGGCGTGGGCGCCGAGGTCGGCGGCGACCTGCACGGCCCGCAGGAGGAGATCGACGCGGGCGGTGCGGGCGCCGGGGTCCGGGTCGAGGAGGGACGGTCCGTGCTTGTGACGCGGGTCGAGTACGTAGCGGGCGCCGGTCTCGACGGTGACCTCGAGCCCGAGATCGGCGAGACGGCCGGCGAGGCGGCGGGTGCGTGCGCCGAGATCGGGGGCGAGGGGGTCGAGGTGCATGTGGTCCAGGGTGAGGCCGACGCCGTCGTACCCGAGGTCGGCGAGGAGGGAGAGGGCATCGTCGAGGCGCAGGTCGGTGAGGCCGTTGGTGCCGTAGCCGAGACGCAGGCTCATGTGGGGCTCACCTTCCGGGCGAGTCGGCGGGCGAGGGGGGCGAGACCGAGCAGGGCGAGTCCGACGGCGGGTGCTCCGGCACGGGCTGCGAGAGCGGCCTGCAGCGGGATCATGGCGCGGATGCCGGCGCCGACGGCGCGCCGAGTGAGCGGTGGGGACGGGTTGAGGACGGCATGGAGGAGGGGGGTGAGGGCGGCGCGGGCGTAGAGAAGGCCGGTGAGCGCGACGGGCGCCTGCTCCGCGGGGGGCCGGCCCCGAGCGGCGGCGTGCAGGGCGTGGCGGGTGGTGGCGGCCGTGATGGCGACGCCGGTCGCCAGCGCGGCGAGGGGTGCGACGGTGGAGCCGCCCCGGGTCTCGTGGCGGGAAACGGCGGTGACGGCGTAGGTGTGGGCCGCGATGAGTCCCGCGTGCGGGAGTGCGGCGCGCAGGGCCGGTGCGGAGTCGCGGGATCGGGTGGCCGCCGCGCCGAGAAGGAGGTCCAGGGCGCGGGCGGAGGCCATGGCCGCGGGGCCGGCGGGCGTGTGATTGAGGCGCAGGTCGTACGCCCAGACCGCGGCGGCGAGGGTGGCGGCGACGGTGAGCGGTGCCCGGCCCGCGCGTGCGGCGAGCGCGAGTCCGGCGGCGGTCAGGGCGCCCGCCGCGGCCAGGGCGGCGGCGGGGCTGACGCGGCCGGACGGGATGGGCCGGTGGGGGCGGTCGACGGCGTCCTCGTCCCGGTCGCTCCAGTCGTTGAGGGCCATGCCCGCCTCGTAGAGGCAGAGGGAGGTGCCGATGGCGAGCAGGGTGCGGCGGGAGGGGCGAGCCCCGGCGGCCGCGGCGCCGGCGATTGCGTCGCCGGGGACGGTGAACAGGGCGGACACGCGCAGTAGTTCGGCCCAAGCCGCGAGCCGCCCGGGCCGCGGGACGGCGGTGCGCGGACTTCCGGCGCCCGGACCGCCGGAACCCGGACCGCCGGTGTGCGGGCCGCCGACGGGGGACGGGTCGGCGCGCGGGCCCTGGGAGCCGGGACCGCAAGGACCCCCACCTTCGGCGGGTGCTCCGCCGGAACGGCCCCACCCGGCAACCCCAGCTCCCCCTGGAGCCTCAGCTCCCCCGGCTGCCGTGCCTGCGCCCCGGACGGGCGCAGGCGCGGGCGGCGGGAACCCGGCGGTGTGCCGGGTGCGTTCGCTTCTGCCTGCGCGGTCGGGGCCGACTGCCGCCGAGGTCCGCGGGAAGGGGGGCCGCTCGTGCGGCGGCCTGTCGTCGCCGCGCGCTTTCGGGCCCGGGCCGTCGGCAGTACGGGCGGGCGCGCCGGGGCGGCGTGGCGGGGTGCCACGCAGGGCGCCCAAGAGGACCGCGGCGCCCGCGGCGACCGCGCCCAATGCGCCGAGGAGCCCCAGGGTGCGCGCGGCTCCCGGTGCCGGGTGGGCGGCCGGGAAGCGGCGAGGCGTCATCGGGTGCTCCCGAGGCGGTCGGCGAAGTCGAGAAGTGTCGCGTACTGGTCGGGGAGGGACGACGGGGCGGTGGGGTCGGGGTCCTTGAAGTAGAAGGCGAGTTGTGGGAGGGGGCCGGACAGGCCGGCTTCGTGGGCACGGGCGGCGAGTCGGGCGAGGTCGAGGACGAGAGGGGCGGCGAGTGCGGAGTCGCAGCCCTGCCAGGTGGTCTGGAGGACCATGCGGGTGCCCAGGAACCCGTCGAAGGCGACGTGGTCCCAGGCGGTCTTCCAGTCGCCGAGGGCGGGGACGTCGTCGATGTGGACCTCGCCTTCGGGCGTGGTGCCGAGCGTGTCCGCGAGGACGCGTTCCTTGCCCGCGTTCTTGGCGGCGGCGGCCGCGGGATCGGCGAGGGCCGCTCCGTCGCCGCCGCCGAGCAGGTTGGTGCCGGACCAGGCCCGTACGGTCAGGGCGCGCTGGACGAACATGGGGGCGAGCACGGACCGGAGCAGCGTCTGGCCGGTCTTGCCGTCGCGGCCGGCGTGGGGAAGTCCGGCGGTACGGGCGGCGTCCTCGAGGGCGGTGGTGCGCAGCCCGGTCGAGGGGGTGAAGTTGACGTACGGGCTGCCGGTCCCGATGGCGGCCGCGGCGTAGAGGGAGCTGGCGGGCAGGCGTGCCGAGCCGGGTGCGGGGGCGGGTTCGGTGGAGGCGACGTTGACGACGACGGCGCGGGCGAGGTCGTGGCGCCGGACGAAGGCGGTGATGTCGGCGGCGAAGCCGCTGATCAGTTCGGCGTCGGTGCGGGTGTCGCCGGGGAGGGGGCCGCCGGTGCGTATCTCCTCGTCGGCGGCGGTGAGTTCGGCCCGCAGGGCGGCAGGCAGTCCGTGCGGCAGGACGCCGCCGGCGGCGAGGTGTTCGGCGCGTTTGGGCAGGGGACAGGCGGTGGTGTCGTGGCCGCCGAAGACGAGGGATGACAACGATGGCAGGCCGGCCGCGGCGAACGGCGGTGTCTCCGTCACCATGCCGGTGGCCGGGTGGAGTCCGGCGGTCACGGCCGCGCATCCGGTGATCGCGGTGGTGGCGACGGAGCCGCGGGCTCCGATCAGCCAGACCCCGGTGCGGCGTTCGTCGGTGTTCGTCACGGGCTGCCTCCCTGCGTGCTGTGGTGGGGCGGCGGGCGGGGGTACGGCGTCTCCCCGCCCGCCGCCGGCTTGTGGGTCCGGGAGGGGCCGCCCTACGACGACGAGGGCAGCTCCTTGAGCCGGATGTTGCGGAAGGACACCTGGTCGTCGGCACCGTGGTTCTGGATGCCGATGTAGCCGTCCTTCAGGCTGCGTGCCGGGTCGGTGTTGGTGAAGTCGTTGATCTTCGCTCCGTTGAGGAAGACCCGGAGCCTTTCGCCCTGGACCTTGATCTCGTAGCTGTTCCACTGCCCGGGCGGCCGCAGGACCCGGTCGCGGGCCTTGAGGTCGGCGGACTTGAAGCCGTAGACGGCCCCGGTGGTGCGGTCGGGGGCGTCGGTGGCGTCGATCTGGACCTCGTAGCCGTTGTTCACGGCCGACCAGGGGTCGTCGGAGGCGGGGAAGCCGACGAAGACTCCTGAGTTGTCGTCGCCGTCGAGTTTCCAGTCGAGCTTGAGGGAGTAGGACTTGAGCTCCTTGGCCTGGTACCAGAGCATGCCCATGCCGCCCACGGTGCGCAGTTCGCCGTCGACGATGTCGAACGTGCCGGGCCCGGCCTGCTTCCAGCCTTCGAGGGTGTGACCGTTGAAGAGGTCGCGGTGGCCGGTGGAGGGCTTGCAGTTGGCGTTGACCTGGCCGGAGGCGTAGCGCAGTCCGCCGAGGAGGTGCTGCCGGAAGGCGGGTTCCGCGTAGGACTCCTTGGTGTGTCCCCCGCCGGTGTAGAAGGCGCGGCCGCCCTCGTAGGTCTGGCACCAGGCGATCGGGTGGTCGCCCTTCATGTTGCCGCCCTGGTAGGTGGTCTCGTCCAGGGTGGCGAGGATGCGGGCCTGTCCGCGGGGGTTGGTGCGGTAGTTGTACCACTCGTCGGTGCGTTCCCAGGCCGCGTCGAGGTGCGAGGTGGCGGGGTGGTCGTGGTCCTCGACGCGAACGGTGGCTTTCTGGATCTGCGGGTGGGAGTGGAAGTGGGCGCCGACGAGTCCGCCGTAGAACTCCCAGTCGTACTCGGTGTCGGCGGCCGCGTGGACGCCCATGTATCCGCCGCCGGTGGAGACGTAGTTCTCGAACGCCCTCTGCTGCTCGGCGTTCAGGACGTCACCGGTGGTGGAGAGGAAGACGACGGCGTCGTAGCGGGCGAGGTTGGCGGTGGTGAACTGGCCGGCTTCCTCGGTGGCGTCGACGGTGATGCCGCTGCCGGTGCCGAGTTCCTGGAGGGCCGTCACACCGGTGGGGATGGAGTCGTGGCGGAAGCCCGCCGTCTTGGAGAAGACGAGGACCCGCTTGGCGCTCCGGTCGACGGGGGTGCTGGAGAGTTCGAAGTCGTCGACGTCGTAGAGGGCCCCGGCTCCGCCCTTGAAGACGAGGAACAGTTCGGTGGTCTTCCTGGGGACGGCGCGCAGGGGCACGTCGATGTCCTGGAAGGTCTCCCAGCCACCGGTGACGGGTACGGGGGCGGAGCCGAGGAGGGGGCCACCGGCGGAGCCGGTGCGGACCTCGAGGAAGCCGCCGGCGCCGCCGGAGGAGATGCGGGCGGTGAGCTTGGTGGTGCCGGTGAGGTTGTAGGGCTTGAAGGAGATCCAGTCGCCGTCATGGACGTCGCCGACGGTCCTGCCGCCGTTGGCGGGCGCCTTGTCGATGACGCTGATGCCGGACTGGGCGGTGAAGTGCTCGGCCTGGCGGTGGCGGGGCTGCAGCTGCGCCTGGTCGTGGCCGGTGAGGGCGGCCTGGCCGCCCCCTCCGCCGTCGGTGTACTCGGCGTCGAAGACACCGAAGATGTTGGCGTTGGGGTCGTGGCCGCCGTCGGCGGAGGTCTTGATGGTGCCGGTGCAGCCGTTGGCGGAGGTCACGGGGTGGCCGTGGCTGTCGTGGCCGAGGATGTAGGTGACCTTGACCTTGGCGCAGTCGACGGCGCCGTCCTCCGGGTCGGTGACGGTCACCTTGAAGGGGACCTCGTCGCCGAAGCCGAACACGGCTCCGTCCGCGGGGAGTTCCAGGGTGACCTTGGGCGCGGTGTTGCCGACGACGACCTGGACGCCGGCGGATCCGGTGCGCCCGGTGGGGTCCTCGGCGGTGACGGTGGCGGTGTAGGTGCCGTTCTTGCGGTAGGTGTGGGTGGGGTTGGGGGCGGTGGAGGTGCCGCCGTCGCCGAAGTCCCAGGTGTAGGTGAGGGCGTCGCCGTCGGCGTCGGTCGTGCCCGCGGAGGAGAACGCGACCTTCAGCGGTGCCTTGCCCGAGGTCTTGTTCGCCGTGGCCTCGGCGACCGGTGAGCGGCCTCCGGTGGCGTTCTCGATGCGGTAGAGCGCGGAGTGCTCGTCGCCGCCGAACCAGGCGGTGCCGTAGTCGAGGACGTAGAGCGCACCGTCGGGACCGAAGCTCATGTCCATGATCTGGGTCCCGGTCCAGGGGACGGGGTTGATGGACCGGACGGCGCCGTCGGCACCGTGCTCGATGCGCTTGATCCAGCGGCGGCCGAATTCACCGGCGAAGAAGTCCCCGTCGTAGGCCTCGGGGAACTTCACCGGGGAGTCGAGGTCCGGATCGTAGTGGTAGACCGGGCCGCCCATGGGGGACTCCGAGCCGGTGCCGAACTCGGGGACCGAGCCGCCGTCGTAGGGGATCCAGGCGGGTTCGGCGGGCGGGAGGTCGACGAGGCCGGTGTTGTGCGGCGAGTCGTTCTTGAGGGCCGCGCAGTCGTAGGTCGCGCCGGACACCTTGGTGGCGAAGTCGTAGTCGACGTACGGATCGTTGTCACCGGTGCAGAACGGCCAGCCGAAGTTGCCGGGCCCGGTGATGCGGGCGAACTCGACCTGTCCGGCCGGTCCACGCCTGGGGTCGGCGGCGCCGGCGTCGGGACCGTATTCGCCGACGTAGGCGACGCCGGTCCTCTTGTCGACGCTGAAGCGGAACGGGTTGCGGAATCCCATCGCGTAGATCTCGGGCCGGGTCCTGGCGGTGCCCGGGGCGAAGAGGTTGCCGTCGGGGACGGTGTAGCTGCCGTCGTCGGCGACCTTGATGCGGAGGATCTTGCCGCGGAGGTCGTTGGTGTTGCCGGAGGTGCGGCGGGCGTCATAGGCCGGGTTGCGGTCGGGGCGCTCGTCGATGGGGGTGTAGCCGTCGGAGGCGAACGGGTTGGAGTCGTCGCCGGTCGACAGGTACAGGTTGCCCTGGGCGTCGAAGTCGATGTCACCGCCGACGTGGCAGCAGATGCCGCGGGTGGCGGGGATGTCGATGACCTTCTTCTCACTGGCGTTGTCGAGGGTGCCGTCGGCCCTGAGCACGAAGCGGGAGAGCCGGTTGACGCCTTCGTACTCGGCGAAGTCGGCGGCGGTGCCCTCATTGGGGGCGTCGCCGGCGGGGGTGTCCAGCGGGGGCGCGTAGTAGAGGTAGATCGCCCGGTTCCGGGCGAAGCCCGGGTCGATGCCGACGCCCTGGAGTCCCTCCTCGTCGTGCGAGTAGACGGGGACGGTGCCGATGACGCGGGTGCTGCCGGCGGCGTCGGTCATGCGCAACTCGCCGTCGCGAGAGGTGTGCAGGACGCTGCGGTCGGGCAGTACGGCGAGCGACATGGGCTCGCCAACCTCGGTCTCGCCCTTGGCGAGGGTCACCTGCTGGAACTCCTCGGCCGCGGCGGGCGCCGCGGCGCCGGCGGATGCGAGGGCGCCGGCGGGGGCGGCGAGGGCGAGGGAGGTCGCGGCGAGCAGGCCGCCGGTGAGGAGCGCGACACCCTTGCCGACGAGGGTTCTTTGCGCTCCGGGCCGTTTTGTGTGCACGTGTGTCCTCCGGAATGAGCGGTCGTACGGGCGGGTGGTGCTGCCGTGCGGAAGGTCCGGGGACCGGCGTGCGCCGTCACGCTGGTCGTGTCACTCGTTCAGGATGTGAGCCGCGTTTCAGGGCTGTGTCCTGTACACCTCAGGGACGGTAGCCGGGTTCGTCCAGCACGGAAAGCCCTTGTGCGGCAGGGAAGTTGAACTTCTTCCCGGATCAGGACAAAGCCGTTGCCGGGCAGGCCGGACCGCCCGGTGGCGGGTGCCGCCGCCGGGCTCCGGCCTGCGGGAACGCCCTAGTCGTTGCCCCCGAAGGCCGCGTCGAAGGACGCCGACGGCGGATCGAAGTCGTACCGCTTCAGAGTGGCAAGCGCTTCCTGCGCGCCCGCCAGCCGGTCCATTCCGGCGTCCTCCCACTCGACGGACACCGGACCGTCGTAGCCGATGGAACGCAGCATGCGGAACACGTCCTCCCAGGGCACGTCGCCGTGACCGGCGGACACGAAGTCCCAGCCGCGCCGCGGGTCGCCCCAGGGGAGGTGGGATCCGAGGCGGCCGTTTCGGCCGTCGAGGCGGGTGCGGGCCTCCTTGCAGTCCACGTGGTAGATCCGGTCGCGGAAGTCGTAGAGGAAACCGACCGGGTCGAGGTCCTGCCAGACGAAGTGGCTGGGGTCGAAGTTCAGCCCGAACGCCGTCCGCCGGTCCACCGCCTCCAGCGCGCGGTGCGTGGTCCAGTAGTCGTAGGCGATCTCGCTCGGGTGGACCTCGTGGGCGAAGCGGACGCCTTCGGCGTCGAAGACGTCGAGGATCGGGTTCCAGCGTTCGGCGAAGTCCTCGTAGCCGCGTTCGACCATCCGCTCGGGCACCGGGGGGAACATGGCGACCAGGTGCCAGATCGACGATCCGGTGAAGCCGATGACGGTGCGCACGCCGAAGGCGGCCGCGGCCCGGGCGGTGTCCTGCAGTTCGCGGGCGGCGCGCCGCCGGACACCCTCGGGCTCGCCGTCTCCCCAGATCCGGTCGGGCACGATCGCCCGGTGCCGCTCGTCGATCGGGTCGTCGCAGACGGCCTGGCCGGCGAGGTGGTTGGAGATCGCCCAGCACTTCAGTCCGTACTTGTCGAGCAGCGCGCGCCGCCCGTCCAGGTACGAGGGGTCGGCCAGGGCCTTGTCGACCTCGAAGTGATCTCCCCAGCAGGCGAGTTCGAGACCGTCGAAGCCGAAGTCGCGGGCGAGCCGGCAGACCTCCTCCAGGGGCAGGTCGGCCCACTGGCCGGTGAACAGGGTGAACGGACGGGGCACGGCGAGGACCTCCTCGGACGGCGGCCCGCGGACCGGCGGTCCGGGGACGGGGCACTCCGGCGGGGAGGCCCCCGGGTTCCCCGCCGGTGTACGGGCCGGGTGGGGCGTCAGACGACGGACGCCGGGACGGGGGTGTAGACGGCGTTCCTGGCGGCGCTCTCCTCCACGGCGGCGAGCACCCGCTGCACCTGGAGTCCGTCGGCGAACGACGGCGCCGGTGCGGTGTTCCCGGCGGCGACGGCGTGCACGACGTCGCGTGCCTGGTGCACGAAGGTGTGCTCGTAGCCCAGTGCGTGGCCGGGCGGCCACCACGCCTCCAGGTAGGGGTGGCCGGGTTCGGTGACGAGGATCCGCCGGAAGCCCGCCGACGCGGCGGGTTCGGTGTGGTCGTGGAAGGACAGTTCGTTGAGGCGTTCCAGGTCGAAGGCGAGGGAGCCGAGCTCGCCGTTGATCTCCAGCCGCAGCGCGTTCTTGCGGCCGGCCGCCATCCGGGTCGCCTCGAAGGAGGCCAGCGCCCCGGAGGCGAGCCGCCCGGTGAACAGGGCGGCGTCGTCGACGGTGACCTGGCCGCGCCGGTCGGCGCCGGTGGCGGACAGTCCCGTCGAGGCCCCGGCGAGCAGCGGCCGTTCACGGACGAAGGTCTCGGTGAGTGCGGACACTCCGACCAGCGGCTCGCCCGCCAGGTACTGCGCGAGGTCCACGGCGTGCGCGCCGAGGTCGCCGAGCGCCCCGGACCCCGCGTGCTCGCGCTCCAGCCGCCACGTCAGCGGGAAATCGGGGTCGACGAGCCAGTCCTGGAGGTAGGTGACCCGCACATGGCGGAGCGCGCCGAGCCGGTTGTCGGCGATCAGCCGGCGGGCGTACGCGATCGCGGGCACCCGTCGGTAGTTGAAGCCGACCACGGCCACCTGGCCGCGCGCGGCGGCCGCTTCGGCGGCGGCCACCATCGCCTCGGCCTCGCGGACCGAGTTGGCCAGCGGCTTCTCGCACAGGACGTGCTTGCCCGCCGCCAGGGCGGCGACGGCGATCTCCGCATGGCTGTCACCCGGGGTGCAGACGTCGACCAGTTGCACGTCGTCGCGGGTCACGAGGGCCCGCCAGTCGGTCTCCGCCGCCGCCCATCCGTGCTTGGCGGCGGCGGCCCGGACGGCGACCGCGTCGCGCCCTCCGATCGCGGCGAGGACCGGCCGCAGCGGCAGGTCGAAGACGCGCCCCGCGGTGCGCCAGCCCTGTGAGTGGGCGGCGCCCATGAACGCGTATCCGACCATGCCGACGCCGAGCGTCGGCGGTGCGGCCTCGCTGTCGCTGTCCCTCTGTCCCTTGCCGGCCATACGGGTCCTCCTCGTCGGTTGCTCGGTGGGGGCGGGCGGAACGTCAGTTGAAGCCCGTGGGCAGGTACTGGTCCACGTTGTCCTTGGTGACGACGGCCGAGTAGAGGGTGACGGAGGCGGGGATCTCGAGCTCCGCCATGCCGCCGACGCCCCTGCCCTGGCCGAGGGCGCGGGCGAGGTCGATGGCGGAGGCGGCCATCGTGGGCGGGTAGAGGACGGTCGCCTTGAGTACGCCGTTGTCGGCCTTGATGGCGTCCATGGCGGACTTGGCGCCGGCGCCGCCGACCATCAGGAAGTCGTCCCGGCCGGCCTGCTGGACGGCACGGAGGGCGCCCACGCCCTGGTCGTCGTCGTGGTTCCACAGCGCGTCGAACTGCTTCTGGGCCTGCAGCAGTTGGGCCATCTTGGCCTGACCGGACTCGACGGTGAACTCGGCGGCCTGGCGGGCGACCTTGCGGATGTTGGGGTAGTTCCTGAGGGCGTCGTCGAAGCCCTGGGTGCGCTGCCTGGTGAGCTCCAGGTTGTCCATGCCGGCCAGCTCGATAACCTTGGCGTTCGGTTTGTCCTTGAGCTGTTCGCCGATGAAGCGGCCCGCGTTGAGGCCCATGCCGTAGTTGTCGCCGCCGATCCAGCAGCGGTACGCCTGCGGTGAGGCGAAGACGCGGTCCAGGTTGACGACCGGGATGCCGGCCTTCATGGCCTGCAGTCCGACCTGGGTGAGGGCCTTGCCGTCGGCCGGCAGGATCACCAGGACGTCGACCTTCTTGTTGATGAGGGTCTGGATCTGGCCGATCTGGGCGGCGGTGTCGTTGGAGCCCTCGGTGATCTCCAGGGTGACGTCCGCGTACTTCCCGGCGCGCTGCTTGGCGTTGGCGTTGATGGCCGCGAGCCAGCCGTGGTCGGCCTGGGGGCCGGCGAATCCGATGGTGACGGCCTTGCCGGGCTTGTCGTCGGCGGCGGGCGCGTCGCCGGTGGCCGTGCCGGCGTTCTTCGGCTCGTTGCTGGTACAGGCGGTGAGGAGGGCGCCCGCGGAGACGGCGGCGGTGCCGAGGAGCAGTCCTCTGCGGCTGGTGGCGGGGATTTCTGGCATGGCGGTTCAACCCCTCTGGGTTCGGGCGTGCGGGCGGGCCGGGAGGTGCGGGGTCGGAGGACGGGCGGGCGGAGGAGGTGTCAGCGGGGCTCGGTCACGTCTCGCCGTTGCGCAGGGTGCTGCGCTGGACCAGGACGGCGGCCACGATGATCGCGCCCTTGGCGATCTGCTGGACGGCGCTCTCCAGGTTGTTGAGGGCGAAGATGTTGGTGATGGTGGTGAAGACCAGGACGCCGAGGACGGAGCCGACGATGGTGCCCCGGCCGCCGCTGAGGAGGGTGCCGCCGATGATCGCGGCGGCGATGGCGTCGAGTTCGTAGAGGTTGCCGTTGGTGTTCTGGCCGGAGCCGGACAGGACGATCAGCAGGAAGGCCGCGATGCCGCAGCACAGTCCGGACAGCAGGTAGAGGTGGAGCCGCTGGCGACGTACGTCGATGCCGGCGAGCCGGGCCGCCTCGGCGTTGCCGCCGACGGCGACGGTGCGGCGTCCGAACGTCGTCCGGTTCAGCAGCAGCCAGCCGAGGACGGTGACGGCGGCGAAGACCAGCACCAGCGGCGGGATGCCGAGGAGGTAGGAGTCGGGTACGCCGAGGTCCAGCACCGGCTGGACGGTGACGATCTGCGTCCTGCCGTCGGTGATCTGCAGGGCGAGGCCGCGGGCCGAGGCGAGCATGGCGAGGGTCGCGATGAACGGCACCATCCCGCCGTAGGCGATGAGCAGGCCGTTGACCAGTCCGCAGCCGACGCCGACGACGATCGCGGTGAACAGGATGCCGGCGAAGCCGTACTCCTGGGTGGCGACGGTGGTCGCCCACACGGAGGCGAGGGCGACGATCGCGCCGACGGACAGGTCGATGCCGCCGCTGGTGATGACGAAGGTCATGCCGACGGTGACGACGCCGATGACGGACGCCTGGGTGAGCACCAGTTGGAGGTTGGAGGTGTCCAGGAAGGTGTCGGGCCTGGTGATGCCGCCGACCGCGACGAGCACGGCGAGGACGCCGAGGAGCGAGAGGTTGCGGATGTCGGCGCGCAGCCCCAGGGCGGGCCGGGCGGGCCCGGCGGCCGGGGGCGTGACCGCGGGCGGCGGGGCCTGCGGGGCCTCGGAGGCGGGCTGCGTCATGAGCTCGGGCTCCCTTCCATGACGAGGTCGAGTACGCGGTGCTCGTCCAGCTCCCCGGCCGGCGCGGTGTGGACGACGCGGCCTTCCCGGAGCACCAGCACCCGGTCGGCGAGGCCCAGCACTTCGGGGATCTCGCTGGATACGAGGAGGACGGCGAGTCCTTCGCCGGCGAGCCGGCGGATGACGGCGTAGAGCTCGGCGCGGGCGCCGACGTCGACGCCGCGGGTGGGTTCGTCGAGCAGCAGGACGCGGCAGCCGCGCAGCAGCCAGCGGGCGAGGACGGCCTTCTGCTGGTTGCCGCCGGACAGGGTGCGGATGCGGGCCTCGGGGTCGTCGGGCCGCAGCGACAGCTCCCGGGTGGCCCGCCGGGCGTCGCGGCGCTCGGCGCCGCGGTCGAGCCAGCCGCCCCGGGAGAAGCGGGAGAGGGACGACACCGACACGTTGCGGGTGACGGACTCGAGCATCAGCAGGGCCTGGGCCTTGCGTTCCTCGGGGGCGAGGCCGAGGCCGGCGCGTACGGCGGAACGTACGCTGCCGGGCCTGAGGGTACGGCCGTCGACGGTGACGCGGCCGGTGGTGGGCTTGCGCGCCCCGTAGACGGTCTCCAGGATCTCGGAGCGTCCGGAGCCGACGAGTCCGGCGAGTCCGAGGATCTCGCCCGGGCGCAGTTCGAGGTCGACGGGTGCGAACTCGCCCTCGCGACTGAGGCCTTCGACGCGTAGCACGGGTTCGGCCCGGGGCGGGGCCGGGGGGCGGTCGGGGAAGACGTACTCGACGTTGCGGCCCGTCATCATGGCAACGATGTCGCGCGCGGGGGTGTCCTTGGCGGGCAGTCCACCGGCGACGGCCCGCCCGTCCTTGAGAACGGTGACCCGGTCGCCGATGCGGCGGATCTCCTCCAGGCGGTGGGAGATGTGGACGACTGCGACCCCGGCGGCGGTGAGGTCGGCGACGATGCGGAAGAGGTTGTCGGTCTCGTCGGGGTCGAGGGCGGCGGAGGGTTCGTCCATGACGATGAGGCGTACGTCGTGGGAGAGGGCGCGGGCCATGGAGACGATCTGCTGCTGGGCGGCGGAGAGTCCGCCGACCCGGCGTCCGGGGTCGATCTCGGGGTGGCCGAGGCGGCGGAGCAGCGCGGCGGCGGCGCGGCGGGCCTCGCGGCCGCGGACGACGAACCCGGCGGCGGTGGGCTCATGGCCGAGGAAGACGTTCTCGGCGACCGACAGGCCCTCCACCAGGTCGAGTTCCTGGTAGATGGTGGCGATGCCGAGGCGCATGGCGGCGATGGGCGACCTCAGCGCGACGGGTTCGCCGCGCCAGGTGATCCGTCCGTCGTCGGGCTGGTGGGCTCCGGCGAGGACCTTGATGAGAGTGGACTTGCCGGCGCCGTTCTGCCCGAGGAGGCAGTGGACCTCGCCGGCCTGGACGTCGAGGTCGACGCCGTCGAGGGCGCGGACGCCGGGGAACGACTTGGTGATGCCGGACATCGTGAGCAGCGGTGGTGCGGACGGGACGTGCGGTGCAGGCGGTGCGGACGGTTCTGGCGCCATGACGGATCCCCTCGGCGGGTACGGCCGGTGAGCGGGCAGGGTGGAACCGGGTGCGTGGTGCCGTGGTGCGTTGCGGACCGACCGGTCCGGGCGGATCAGGCCGGGGAGAACAGGTGGTCGCTGATGAGCCGGGCCGCGCCGATCACTCCGGCGGTGGGGCCCAGTTCGCCCAGCACGATGGGGAGGTTTCCGGTGGCCAGCGGCAGGGACTGCCGGTAGACCTGGGTACGGACGCTGGCGAGCAGGGTGTGGCCGAGGCCGGTGACGCCGCCGCCGATCACGACCAGCCCGGGGTTGAAGAAGCTGACGAGCCCGGCGATGACCTGGCCGACGCGGTTGCCTCCCTCGCGGATCAGCTCGAGTGCGGTGGGGTCGCCGGCGGCGGCCGCGGTGGCGACGTCGGCCGCGGTGATCCGGCCCGCGGCCTCCAGCCGCGCGGCGAGTTCGGGCGACTGTCCGTTGCGGGCCGCCTCCTCGGCGTCGCGGGCGAGTGCCGCGCCGCTGAAGTGGGCTTCCAGGCAGCCCCTGTTGCCGCAGGCGCAGGCGCGTCCGTCTGCCTCGACCCGGATGTGCCCGATGTCGCCGGCGCTGCCGGTGGTGCCGCGGTGGACCTCGCCGCCGACGACAATGCCGCAGCCGATGCCGGTACCGATCTTGATGCAGAGGAAGTCGCCGACGGAGCGGGCGACGCCTGCGTGCTGCTCCCCCATGGCCATCAGGTTCACATCGTTGTCGACCATGACGGGGCAGCCGAGTTCCTGGCTGAGGGCCTCTCGGACGGGGAAGCCGTCCCAGCCGGGCATGATCGGCGGTGCGACGGGGACGCCTTCGGGGTAGCGGACCGGTCCGGGTACCCCTATGCCGGCGCCGTCGAAGCCCTCGGCGAGGCCGGAGACCTTCAGTTTGGCGGCCATCTCGAGGACCTGCTCGAAGACGGCGACCGGGCCCTCACGGACGTCCATCGGCTGGTTGAGGTGGCCGAGGACCTCCAGTTCGGCGTTGGTGACGGCGACGTCGACGGAGGTGGCGCCGATGTCGACGCCGAGGAAGCGCAGGTTCGGGGCGAGCCGGATGTTGTGGGAGCGGCGTCCGCCCCGGGAGGCGGCGAGGCCGTCGGCGACGACCAACCCGGTCTCCAGCAGCCGGTCGATCTCGACGGCGAGCTTGGAACGGGAGAGGTCGACCTGGTCGCCCAGCTGGGCGCGGGAGTTGGGGCCGCCGTCGCGCAACAGCCTGAGCAGTCGCGCCTGGTGCGCGTTGGCGGGTCGAGCCGTCATGCGTCTCACGCGCCCCTCCCCTCCCTGGCCGTCGGCCCGGGGCATCCCTGTCAGCCGTTTCGTCGGGCTTTCGAGGGGAACGTAGCAGCGCTTTCCTCGAGGGGGAAGAAGTTGAGCAGCAATCCACCACAACTTTCTCCACACCCAGGACAAAGCCGGGGCGGGGTGGGCGAACAGGGCGCCGGGCGGATCGTGGTCTCCGCGCCGCACCGTCAGGGTTTGAGGTGGCTGAACCCGACTTCGTAGCGGTCGACCGAGACGATCCGCTGGCCCTCCCGGCGGGCCGTGTCCACACGCAGGCGATCCGCCTTCTCCTCACTGGCCAGCATGGTCTCCTCGTCCTCCCACAGCGTCAGCGAGACGGACCGCCCCGTGGCACGGTCGACGAACCAGTACACGCCGAGGAAGCCGGGAAGTCCCCGGACCTGCTGGACGACCGTTTCCGCGTGCGCGGACAGATCGCCCCCGGGGGGCACGGGCGACCCCTCGTACCTGCTCAGTCTCGCGAACATCGCAGCTCCCCTTCCTCCGCGGCCATGGCCGGGCGGTCGGCAGCCCCAGGACCAGCGTGCCCCGTCCTCCGGCCGCCCGCACGCCGCGGCCCCGGACCCCCCGCGGCCACGGGGGCGGCCGGGCCGCGCGGGCACGGGAGCCGCTCGCGGGTGGCGGTCCCGAGGGGACCGGTGGCCGGACCTGCCGACTGCTTCCCGGGCGGCAGCCGGTCCACATGGGCGGTGCGGAGCGGGCTGGCGGTCGGCCGGATGTCGTGGGTGCGGTCCGTCACGGGCGTCCCGGGCCGGCGAGGGTGCGGTCCGTCTCCCGCTGTGACCAGCGGGCGGTGAGCAGCAGTGCGATGTCGTCCGGGCGGTCCTCGGCCTGGCGCGCCTCCCGGATCAGCCGGTCGGCGGCGTCGGCGATCGTGATCCGGCTGACCCGGCTGAGGGTGGCGCGCAGCCGCTCGACGCCCGCGTCGATATCGGTCCCCGCCTCCTCGATCAGCCCGTCGGTGAAGAGGGCCAGCACCGCCCCCGGTGCCAGGGTGAGTTCGGAGACCGGGTAGCGCTCCTCCGCGTCGACGCCGAGGATGAGCCCGCCGGGCAGGTCGAGCACCTCGGTCGTACCGTCGGGCCCGCGCAGCAGCGGCTGGGGGTGCCCGGCGCGCACGGCCCTCGCGGTCCCTGTCACCGGGTCGAGGAGTACGTAGCAGCACGTGGCGAACTGCGCCGGGTCCAGATCGATGAGGAGCCGGTTGGTCCCGCTCAGCACCTCGTCGGGTTCCCGGTCGGCGAGGGCGAACGCCCGTACCGCGCTGCGCAGCTGGCCCATGATGGCCGCGGCGGATACCCCGTGGCCCTGGACGTCGCCGATGACGAGGGCGAGGCCGCGGGCCGTGTCGATGACGTCGTACCAGTCTCCGCCGACGTCCATGCCCTGCGTCCCCGGGAGATAGCGGCCGACCGTCTCGACGTCCTTGACGACGGGCAGTCGGTTCGGCAGCAGGGCGGCCTGGAGACCGCGGGCCAGCGCCGACTCGCTGTCGTATCGCTGGGCGCGTTCGAGGGCCTGCGCGATGAGTCCGGCGAGGGCGGTGAGGACGGTCCGTTCCTCGGGGGCGAAGCCGCGCGGGTGGTCGAAGCCGAGGATGCAGGAACCCACCGGCCGGCCGGAGGCGATCAGCGGCAGGAAGGCACGCGCACCGACGGAGGCGTCGATCGCAAGCCCGGGATAGGCCGCGGCCAGCTTGTCCATGGACTCGAAGAAGATCGGCCGACCGGTGGTGAGGGTTTCCACGCCGGGGATGCGGGCGTCGAGCCCGACCCCGTCGAAGGGCGCGAGGAAACCGGCCGGGAAACCGGTCTCCCAGGCCAGGTACAGATGGCGCTCGTGGAGGACGTAGATGGCCAGCTGCCGGCCGCCGAACGCGGGCAGCAGCTCCTCCGTGACGACCGCGGACACCTGGCGCGCGGTCACGGCCTCGGTGAGGGCGATCGCGAGGGCGACCGGCCGGTACAGGGCGCTGACGCGGTCGGCGGGCGAGGCGAAGGTGCCCAGGCCGGCGCCGGCGGAGCTGACGGAACCCGGTGTGTAGTCGGGGCGTTCGGCGGCGGCGAGGGTTCCGGTCACCCCTTCCAGGCCGGGGAAGAGGGAGACGGTGATCCAGTCGTCCTCCCCGCGGCCGGCGCGGAACTGGACGGGTGTGTGCGCGAGCAGAGCCGCCCGGTAGTGGTCCCAGTGGCCCGGGCGGTCGAGCCACGGCACGGCCTCCCACAGCACCCGGCCGACGAGCTGGTCGCGGGGCGTCCCGATGAGGTCCTCGGCGCTGTGGTTGGCATAGGTGATGCGGCAGGAGCGGTCGAGGGAGAAGAGCCCGTCCGGGAGCCGGTCACCGGCCTCCCCGGAGACGACTCCGGTGCCGAGGTCGACGAGGGACCCGGTGACACGGCGCGTGCCGATGCCGGGGGCCGCGTGGACCGGGCGTCCGGTCAGTTCCACCAGTGACGGCGGGTCGTCGTCGCGGCGGATCCGCATCCTGCGCACCACGGGGCGGCCGGTCTGGGACGCCTCGCGGGCCACCGCCCACAGCTGGTAGGCGTCCTCGGGCGTGAGATGGGCGGTGAGCCCGCCGATGGTGCCGGGGAAGTCGGCGGGGTCGACTCCGAGGATGGCGCAGAGTTCCTCGTCGGCGATGAGCGCCCCGCTGCCGAGGTCCCAGTCGAACGTACCGATGCGCACGGGACGGGTCGTCGGATCGGGGGCCTGGACCGCGAAGGGCTCACCGTCCCAGCGGACGGGGGTGCCGTCGTGGTGGAGTTCGCCGAGGGCGGCGCCCAGCCGGGTGCCCGCGTCGGTGAAGCGCCGCCGGTCGGCCTCGGCGACCGGTTCCCCGGCGGTGGCCGGGCCCAGGGCCACCAGAACGCCGAAGCGCTCGTCGCCGCTTCTGACCGGCGCGTACAGGGAGCTGAACGGGAACGGCAGACCCGCCATGAGCTGCGGGAAGCGTTGCATGGCCTCCTCGCCGTCGGCGAGGTGGATGAACTGCGAGCGGCGGTGGCACTCGGCCACGGGAAGGGGCCTGTTGACGTGCATGCGCCACCATGGGCGCAGCAGCTCCCCGGGGAGTCCCACGACCACGGCGAGGCGCAGCAGACCGGGCGTCCGGGAGCGCAGATACACGCCGCCGGCATGGCCCCCTACCGTGCCGATCGAGTGGACCGCGGCCTCGGCGAGCACGAGTCCGAGCTCGTCCAGGGGGTGGACCGCGCCGCCGCTCGTCCCGCGCTGCGGCCCGCGCTCCGAGCGCGCGCCGGGCCTGGCCGCGCCGTACCGGGTCACATAGAAAGGATGCGCCAGGGCCGCGGGAACGCGCACCTCAGGCCGCCGGGCGCGGGCGCGATGGGCGCGTGGACTCCGTTCTCGGGCACGCGGCCGGGCGCCGGCCTGCCACGTCACCCCCGCGAACCGAGGGGCGGCCCCGGGACTTCGCGCTCGTGCTTCGAGCGCCACGTCCGGGGTCCGCGCGCCACGCTGGGTGCGGAGGTCAGGACTCCCGCTCGTGGTGTCAGGGGCAGCGGACGACCTGGCCCGCGTACGACAGGTTTCCGCCGAATCCGAAGAGCAGCGCGGGCGCTCCCGACGGGATGTCGCCACGTTCGAGCAGCCGGGCGAGGGCCATCGGGATCGAGGCGGCCGAGGTGTTGCCGGACTCGACGACGTCACGGGCCACGACGGCGTTCACCGCACCGATCCGCTCGGCGACGGGCTCGATGATCCGCAGGTTGGCCTGGTGCAGTACGACGGCTGCGAGGTCCTCGGGCGCCACCGAGGCCCGTTCGCAGACCCGGCGGGCGATCGGCGGGAGCTGGGTGGTGGCCCAGCGGTAGACGGACTGGCCCTCCTGCGCGAAGCGGGGCGGAGTGCCCTCGATCCGTACCGCGTGCCCCATCCCGGGGACCGACCCCCACAGCACGGGGCCGATGCCCGCGTCGCGCTCGCCGCAGCCCTCCACCACCGCGGCGCCGGCCCCGTCGCCGACGAGGACGCAGGTGGTGCGGTCGGTCCAGTCGGTGACGGCGGACATCTCGTCGGCGCCGATGACGAGGGCGCGGCGGGCGGAACCGGCCCGGATCGCGTGGTCGGCGGTGGCGAGGGCGTGGGTGAAGCCGGCGCAGACGACGTTGAGGTCCATGACCGCCGGGGAGCCCATGCCGAGCCTGGCGGCGACGCGGGCCGCGGTGTTCGGGGAGCGGTCGGTCGCGGTCGAGGTGGCGACGAGGACGAGGTCGATGTCGTCGGGGCCGAGCCCGGCGGCGGCGAGGGCCTTCGCGGCCGCGTGGGCGGCCAGTTCGTCCACCGGCTCGTCGGGGCCCGCGATGTGGCGCGTCCGGATGCCGACCCTGCTGGTGATCCATTCGTCGCTGGTGTCGACCATCCGCGCCAGGTCCTCGTTGGTGAGTACCCGGGCGGGCCGGTGGTGCCCGAGCGCGGCGATACGAGTGCCGGTCATGCCCGGGCACCCCCTTTGTGTCGAGGTCAGGAGCCATCCAGTCTCGTCAGCGACCGGCGGGTAGGGGGGCGGCCGAACCGACAGGATTCACCCGCGCGTGTTGGAGGCTCCACCCAGTCGGCGGTGCCCGGCCGCCGGGCGCGGATCCCGTGCCGCGGGCTCAGCGCGCGGGCGGCTCGTGGATGCCGAAGGGCGAGCCCTGGTCGTCGCGGCAGAACCGGAAGCGGCCGAAGCGCGCGACGTCGTCCTCCGCCTCGGCGTCGGGGCCC
This sequence comes from Streptomyces sp. NPDC049887, assembly GCF_040656535.1. Classification (NCBI taxonomy): domain Bacteria; kingdom Bacillati; phylum Actinomycetota; class Actinomycetes; order Kitasatosporales; family Streptomycetaceae; genus Streptomyces; species Streptomyces sp. NPDC049887. The sequence goes on from NZ_JBFAMM010000015.1 coordinate 168,276, forward strand.
TCAACGGTGCCGCCCAGCTCGACGATCCGTTCGAGCGCCGACGCGAGGTCGTCGACCTTGAAGAAGACGTACGGCACGGCTTCGGCGTCGGCCCCGTGCACCCCGCCGGGGACGGTGGGGGTGGTGACCGCGAAGCCGGTGCCGTCCGGCACGTCCTCGAAGGTCCAGCCGAAGAGTCCGCCGTAGAAGGTGCGCGCCTTCCTGGGGTCCTCGACGCCGAGCTCGAAGAACGAGATCTCTCCGGCCATCACCGGCTCCTGTCGTACGACGAGGGATGTCGCCGTCCACGCTGCCACAGGCGCTGCCGGCGGCGACGGCACGGGACCGCGCGGGCGGCCACCGCGCGCCGGGCGCGGCGGACCGTGCAGGACAATGAGATCGTCGCCGGGCGCCTCGCGCACCCGCACGAGGCCGCGCGGCGCGCCGCGTACGCTCCAACGCACAGAGTCGGGACTGATCACCATGGGACGGGTCACCGAGCGCCGCCGCACCATCCGGATCAGGAACGGATCGGTGACCGCACGGTCGGACACCCTCGTCGCCGAGGAACCACTGGAGATCCGGCTGAACGGCCGCCCGCTGGCGATCACCATGCGCACCCCGGGCGACGACTTCGCCCTCGCCGCCGGCTTCCTGGTCAGCGAGGGAGTGGTCGGCTCCGCCTCGGAACTGCGGTCGATCGTGTACTGCGCAGGCGCCAGGGACGACGGCACCAACACCTACAACGTGGTCGACGTGCAGCTCGCGCCCGGTGTCCCCGTCCCCGACATCACGCTCGAACGCAATGTCTACACCACGTCCTCGTGCGGACTGTGCGGCAAGGCCAGTCTCGACGCGGTGCGCACCGTCGCCCGGTTCCCGATCGCCGACACTCCCCCGGTCCGGATCGAGCCCGGGCTGCTCTCCGCGCTCCCCGACCGGCTGCGAGCCGCGCAACGTGTCTTCGACCGGACCGGAGGACTGCATGCCGCCGCCCTGTTCTCCGAGGAGGGCGAGCTGCTCGACGTCCGCGAGGACGTCGGCCGGCACAACGCCGTGGACAAGCTGATCGGCCGCGCGGTGCGCGAGGACCTGCTGCCGTTGTCGCGAGTGGTCCTGCTGGTGTCGGGCAGGGCGTCGTTCGAACTGGCGCAGAAGGCGGTCATGGCGGGGATTCCGGTGCTCGCGGCGGTCTCCGCACCGTCCTCGCTGGCCGTCGACCTGGCCGCGGAGACCGGGCTGACCCTGGTGGGCTTCCTGCGCGGTCCGGACATGAACGTGTACGCGGGCGGGGAACGCATCGCCCTTCACTCGGGAGTGTGACGGACCCGGCCCGGGGCGCGCCCACGCCGGCCGGTCCCTGTCCGCGGAACAGGGGCTCAGCGCGCGGAGACCCGGGCCGGGCCGGACCCGACGGTGTCCTCCGCAGGGCGCGGGTCCGCCGCCCGCCGCCGGGCGATGGCCGCGCAGACCATCAGCTGCAGCTGGTGGAACAGCATCAGCGGCAGCACGGCCAGGCTCGCCTGCGCGCCGAAGAGGACGCTCGCCATCGGAAGCCCGGCGGCCAGACTCTTCTCGGACCCGGCGAACTGGACGGCGACCCGGTCCGCGCGGCCGAAGCCGAGGCGCTTCGGCCCGTACCAGGTGAGCGCGAGCATCACCGCGAGGAGTACCGCCTCGACGAGCAGCAGCGCGCCCAGCCGCACCGGGGTGACCTGGTGCCAGATGCCGGAGACCACGCCCTGGCTGAACGCGGTGTAGACGACCAGCAGGATCGAGCCGCGGTCGACGACGCCCATGAGCCGGCGCCGGCGCGCGAGGAGGCCCGCGATCCTGCGGCGCAGCAACTGCCCCGCCAGGAACGGCACCAGCAGCTGGAGCACGATCCTCAGCAGCCCGTCCGCCGACAGCCCGCCGGTGCCGCTGCCGAGCAGCAGCGCGGCCAGCAGCGGGGTGAGCACGATCCCGGCGAGGCTGGAGAAGGATCCCGCGCAGATCGCCGCGGGGACGTTGCCACGGGCCATCGAGGTGAAGGCGATCGAGGACTGGATCGTCGACGGCACCAGGCACAGGAAGAGCAGCCCTTCGTGGAGCGACGGGGTCAGCACGGTGGGGACGAGACCGCCCGCGGCGAGACCGAGCAGCGGGAAGACGACGAAGGTGGCGGCCAGCACCGTCGCGTGGAGCCGCCAGTGCCGCAGCCCTTCCAGTGCCTCGCCGGCCGACAGCCGGGCTCCGTAGAGGAAGAAGAGCAGGGCGACGGCCCCGGTGGAGGCCCAGCCCGCGACGGTGGCCGCGGATCCGGAGGCTGGGAGCAGCGCCGCGAGGAGCACCGTGCCGAGCAGCATGAGGACGTACGGATCGACCCGCAGCCGGAACGGCGGCCGGGGGGAGGTGCGGCGGCTCATGTGCTCCACTTGCTCTTGGTGAGGATCGTGCCTCTCCATGCTCCACGCCCCCGGGGCGATCGGGAATCCCGCACACCGCTCTGACTGTCATCACGCACTGCGATGAGCGGCTAGCATGAGGGGCGTGTACGACCCCGGTCTGTTGCGGACCTTCCTCGCAGTGGCGCAGACCCTGAGCTTCACCCGGGCGGCTCACCGGCTGGGTGTGCGGCAGTCGACCGTCAGCCAGCACGTGCGGCGGCTGGAGGAGGCGGTGGGGCGGCCGCTGTTCACCCGGGACACCCACAGCGTGGAGCTCACCGAGGACGGCGAGGCGATGCTGGGCTTCGCCCGGACCATCCTGGAGGCCCAGGAACGGGCGGCCGCCTTCTTCACCGGCACCCGGCTGCGGGGCCGGCTCCGCTTCGGGGCCTCCGAGGACTTCGTGCTGACCCGGCTCCCCGAGATCCTGGAGTCGTTCCGCCGCGAGCATCCCGAGGTCGACCTGGAGCTGACCGTCGAGCTGTCCGGCACGCTGCACGAGCAGCTGGGGGCGGGCCGGCTCGACCTCGTCCTCGCCAAGCGCCGAACCGGCGGCACCCACGGCGACCTGGTGTGGCAGGACACGCTGACCTGGATCGGCGCGCCTCGGCTGCGGCTGGACCCGGAGCGTCCGGTGCCGCTGATCGTGTTCCCGCCGCCCGGCATCACCCGGGCCCGGGCGCTGGAGGTGCTGGAGTCACACGGCCGGGCGTGGCGCATCGCCTGCACGAGCGGGAGCCTGAGCGGACTGGTCGCGGCGGCTCGCGCGGGGCTGGGTGTGATGGCCCACACGCGCGGGCTGATCCCGCCCGGTCTGGTCCCGGTCCCGGCTCGTGCGGGACTGCCGGAGCTGGGGGACGTGGACTTCGTCCTGCTGCACGGACACCGGGCCGGCGCTCGCCCCGGAACCCGGGAGGCGGCGGACGCGCTCGCCGCCGCGATCCTCGCCGGGGTCGACCGGCTGCACCGCCCGGCGGACGGCACGCGCTGACCCGGCGCCCTGGCGGCGGCAGGAGCGGGACCGCCGGCGCCGGCTGCCACGCCTGGCGACCGGCCACCGGCCACCGGCCACCGGCCACCGGCCACCGGCCACCGGCCACGAAACCAGAGGGCCCCGGCCCCGGTCGGGACCTCCGAACTCCGTCCACGGACAGCCAAACCGGACACAGAAGGCAGACCGGGGCGTGCTTGCCGCGTACAGATTCGGTGCAGATTCGCGCAAGCGTCACTTACTCTTCGGTCAGAACACGGCCCGACCGCAACGGTGTTGGCCGGATTGATGCGGCTGACCAGCGTCGATGCGAAACATACCGAGTTGCTGAAGGCTCTCCCGCACGAACGCCCGGTGGGGTACCGTCACCGGCGCTGTGCGGAGCGCCACAAGGAGCAGGTCATTGCGTGAGTTCACGGTTCCCCCCTTGGCGACGGCACCCCCTGTCGGCGGGCTGGCGGATGCCGTGTTCGACCACGCCCGGACCGACCCCGGCCGGGTGGCCCTCGGCCGCAAGGACGGCGACGGCGCGTGGCACGACGTGACGTCCGCCGAGTTCCGTGACGAGGTGCTCGCGCTCGCCAAGGGGCTGCTCGCCCAGGGGGTGAGGTTCGGGGACCGTGTCGCGATCATGTGCCGCACCCGGTACGAGTGGACGCTGTTCGACTTCGCGCTGTGGGCGGTGGGCGCCCAGTCCGTACCGGTGTACCCCACCTCGTCCGCCGAGCAGGTGCTGTGGATGATGCACGACGCCGAGGTCTCGGCCTGCATGGTCGAGCACGAGGACCACGCCATGACGGTCGGCTCGGTCATCGACCGGCTGCCGCACCTCAAGCGGCTGTGGCAGCTCGACAAGGGGGCGGTCGACGAGCTCTACGCGGCGGGCGCGCACATCGACGACGACGTGGTGCACCGGCACCGCAGGGCCGTGACCCCGGAGTCCATCGCCACGGTGATCTACACCTCCGGCACCACCGGCCGGCCCAAGGGGTGCGTGCTCACGCACGCCAACTTCATGTACGAGACCGAGACGCTCGTCGGCCGCTGGGAGCCCGTGTTCCACTCCAAGCCCGGCGACGAGGCCGCGACGCTCCTCTTCCTGCCGCTCGCCCACGTCTTCGGCCGGATGGTGGAGGTGGCGGCGATCCTGGGGCGGGTCAAGCTGGGCCACCAGCCGGTGCTCCAGGCCACCGCCCTGATCGCCGACCTCGCATCGTTCCGACCGACGTTCATCCTGGCCGTCCCGTACATCTTCGAGAAGGTCTTCAACGCCGCGCGGCGCAAGGCGGAGGCCGCCGGCAGGGCCGGGCCGTTCGACAAGGCCGTCGACGTGGCGGTGCGGTACGCGGAGGCAGTGGAGCACCGCGCCTTCGGCCTCGGCCCCGGCCCGTCGGCGGGCCTGCGCCTGCAGCACCAGTTCTTCGAGAAGGTCGTCTACACCAAGGTCCGGGAGGCCATGGGCGGCCGGGTGCGGCACGCGATGTCCGGCGGTTCGGCCATGGACCGCGGACTCGGGCTGTTCTTCGCGGGCGCCGGCGTCACCGTCTTCGAGGGATTCGGCCTGACGGAGTCCTCCGCCGCGGCCACCGCGAACCCCCCGGAGCGCACCAAGTACGGCACGGTCGGGCAGCCGATCCCCGGCACGACGGTGCACATCGCCGAGGACGGCGAGGTGTGGCTGCACGGACCACAGGTCTTCTCCGGCTACCTCAACGACCCCAAGGCGACGGACGCCGTCCTCAAGGACGGCTGGCTGGCCACCGGGGATCTCGGGTCCCTGGACGAGGAGGGCTATCTGACGATCACCGGGCGGAAGAAGGAGATCCTGGTGACGTCCGGCGGCAAGAGCGTGTCGCCGATCGGCCTGGAGGAGCGGGTGCGGGCGCACCCGCTGGTGGCGCAGTGCATCGTCGTCGGCAACGACCGCCCCTACATCGCGGCACTGGTCACCGTGGACCACGAGGCCGTCGAGCACTGGCTCGCGATGCGCGGCCGGCCGCCGATGAAACCGGCTGACCTGGTGCGCGACCCGGATCTGGAGACGGAGATCCGGCGGGCGGTGGTGGCGGCCAACACGCTCGTGTCGCAGGCCGAGTCCATCCGTACCTTCCGGATACTGGCGCATCCCTTCAGTGAGGAGCACGGGCTGCTGACGCCGTCGCTGAAGCTGAAGCGCAAGGCGATCGAGACGGCGTACGCGACCGAGGTGGACGCGCTGTACCGCTAGGGCCTGTTGCGAAGCCCGGGCGCCGGGCACGAGGCCGTCCGTGGCGCAGGGACCGGCCTGAATGACGGGGCGGCTGCTCGGTGTGCCGCGGCGCCCGCCCGGGGTCGCCGCAAGGGGGACAGGGCCGCGTGCAGTGTTCACATTCATGCACCACGTTCAGCGATGTGCAATAGGGTCGCGACGGGCGGACCGCCGGTCGGCGGTTCCGGCCGGGCCCGCCGCGGGGGGCCGCCCGGAACGCCGGAGGTTCCCCCTCGGGAATGCGTCCGCCCGAATGATCGTTGACCATGGGAGCAACACCCGACCGACGTAAGGATCGACCGCTCGTGAGCAAGGTCCCCTCCATCACCCTCAACAACGGCGTCGCCATGCCGCAGCTCGGCTACGGCGTGTGGCAGGTACCGGACGACGAGGCGGCGAAGGCCGTCGGCGCGGCCCTGGAGGCCGGTTACCGCAGCATCGACACGGCTGCCGTCTACGAGAACGAGAAGGGTACCGGCAAGGCCGTCGCGGCCTCCGGGATCCCCCGCGAGGAGCTGTTCGTCACCACCAAGCTCTGGAACGGCGACCAGGGCCGCGACTCGACGCTCCGCGCCTTCGACGCCTCCCTCTCCCGGCTCGGCCTGGATTACGTGGACCTGTACCTGATCCACTGGCCGGTGCCGTCCAAGAACGCGTATGTGGACACGTACAAGGCGTTCGAGACCATCCTCGCCGAGGGCCGCGCCAAGGCCGTCGGCGTCTCCAACTTCCTTCCCGAGCACCTGGAACGGCTGCTCGGCGAGACCTCGGTCGTGCCGGCCGTGAACCAGATCGAGCTGCACCCGCAGCTCCAGCAGGCCGGGGCACGGGCCTTCCACGCCAAGCACGGCATCGCCACCGAGGCCTGGTCGCCGCTGGGCTCGGGCCGCGGACTGCTGGAGGTCCCGACGATCGTCGCGGTCGCGCAGAAGCACGGGAAGACCCCGGCGCAGGTCGTGCTCCGCTGGCATCTGCAGCTCGGGAACGTCGTGATCCCCAAGTCCGTGACGCCGTCGCGGATCCGGGAGAACATCGACGTCTTCGGCTTCGAGCTGGACGACGACGACCTCGCGGCGTTCGCCGCCCTCGACGAGGACCGGCGACTCGGCCCCGACCCGGCGACGTTCAGCATGGGCGCCTGAGGCAGCGGCGCTCACCGGACCGGCGCGGCCGCCGCGGAGGCGGCCGCGTCGCCGCTCCCCCGAGGCGCAATGACCGTCCGCTGCCTCGGTATGTTCGTCCCGTTCACCCGGGGATGCCCGTCCGGCACCGTCCGGCCCGCCCGCGGGCACGGACGCCCACCCCGGACCCGAACCCGCCACGGACGACCGGCATTCGCCGCCTGCCACCACCCAAATTCTGCTTATGCTTCTGCCGTGTTCGATTCCCGGTACATCAGGACTTTCCATGAGGTGGTCAGGGCCGGCTCGTACTCGGCAGCCGCCCGTTCGCTCGGCTACACCCAGCCCGCGGTCAGCCAGCAGATGAAGGCGCTGGAGCGGGATGTCGGCACCCCCCTCTTCACCCGGGTCGGGCGCGGCATCAGGCTCACCGAGGCCGGAGAGGCGCTGACCCGGCACGCCGGGACGATCCTCGACAGCCTCTCGGCGGCGCAGCAGCAGATCGACGCCATCGCCCGGCTGCGCTCGGGGCGCGTGCGGGTGTGCGCGTTCCCCAGCGCCTGCGCGACCCTCATACCCGAGACCATGGCCGCCGTCGCGGCCGAACACCCGGGCATCCGCATCGAGTTGACCGAGAGCGAACCCCCCGACTCCCTGCGGCTGGTGGCCCGCGGCGACTGCGACATCGCGCTGGCCTTCAGTTATCCCGGCCACACCACCGAGATCCCCGACGAGCTGGCCGAAGTGCCACTGCTGGAGGACCCCTTGACGGTGCTGCTGCCCACCGGGCACCCGCTGTCCAGGCGCCGGGCCGTACGGCTGGCGGATCTCGCCTGCGAGCGGTGGATAGCGGGCTGCCTGCGCTGTCGCGCCAACTTCCTGCACGCCTGCGCCGAGGAGGGATTCGCTCCCGACATCGCCTGCACCACGGACGACAACCTGGTGATGCAGAGCCTCGTGGCCTCGGGTGTGGGCATCGCCATGGTCCCGCAGCTCGTGCTCTCGTTCCTGTGCCACGCCAAGGTGACGGGGAGGATCGTGGAACCGCACACCCGCCGCCGGGTCGGAGCGTACGCGCTGCGGGAGCAACTGCGCATCCCCGCCACCGCGCTGGTGCTGGACCGTCTCGTCGCGGCGGCCGAGCGCAGGGCCGGCTGCTGAGCCTCCCCGCCGCCGCCCGCCGGAGCAACTTCCGGACCGAACGCCGCCACCGGCGCGGCACGGCCCCTTCTCCCCATCCATAAGCGGATGTTGAGGACCCTGCAAGCGATCGCTCCTGGACGTTTCCGCAGGGCAGGGCGGACGCTGCGGACATGACGACTGCGAACCCGGCCACCCTCACCGCTCCCGCCACGACCGCCCGGCTTCGTTCCCTGGTGACGGACATACGGGAGACCGTGAACCGCGGTCTTCCTCCCGAGCCCACCGCCTACATGGTGGCGGAGAGGCTCCTGCCGCACCTCGGCCGGCCCGATCTGCTCACCGCGGAGCAGTGCGAGGGCGATCCGGAGCACTACCGCCAGCACGTGCTGCACGCCGAGCGCGACGGCAGCTTCTCCGTGGTCGCCCTGGTCTGGCTGCCCGGGCAGTGCACGCCCGTCCACGACCATGTGTCGTGGTGCGTGACGGGGGTCCATCGGGGCGAGGAGCACGAGCGGCGCTACCGGCTGGTTCCGCACGGCACGACCGCCCGGCTCGTCGCCACCGGGGACGTGGTGAACCCGGCCGGGACGGTCGCCGCGTTCGCCCCGCCCGGCGACATCCATCTCGTCCGCAACTCCGGGTCGGGTCCGGCCCTGTCCCTGCACGTGTACGGCGCCGACATCGCCCGCCTCGGCACCAGCATCCGGCGCGTCTACGACCTGCCCGCCGACCGGTGACGGCCCTCACCGGCTCCCGCTCCCGACGCGTCACCCCCCGGCAGCGGCCCGCCGGGCCGGCTCCGGGGCTGGCGCTCGCCGCCGCCGGAGTGGCCACCGCCTGGCTGTTGCACCGGGTCGTGCCCGCACTGCCGATGCTCACCGCGGCCGTCGTCCTGGGCGCCGCCGCCGCGCACACCCCATGGCTGGCCACACGGGTCCGCGGCCGCTGCCGCGGGGGCCTGACACTGGCCGCGAGACGCCTGATGCGCGCGGGGATCGTGCTGCTCGGGCTCAAGCTGGGCCTGGCGGACGTGCTGGGGCTGGGCTGGGCGACGGTGGCGATGGTGCCGGCCGTGGTGGCCGCCACCTTCTGCGGCACCTGGTGGCTCGGGCGCCGGCTGGGGCTGCCGGGCGACCAGCCGCTGCTGATCGCCGCGGGCTACTCCATCTGCGGGGCGTCCGCGATCGGGGCGGTGGGCTCCGTGCACGACAGCGAAGACGAGGACATGGTCACGTCCGTCGCGCTCGTGACGCTCTGCGGCACCCTCGCCATCGCCGTGCTGCCCCTGCTGCACGGACCGCTGGGACTCACCGACGCCGAGTTCGGGCGGTGGGTGGGCGCCGGCGTCCACGACGTGGGCCAGGTGGTGGCCGCCGCCGGGACGGCAGGACCGGCGGCGCTGGGCGAGGCCGTCCTGGTGAAGCTCCTGCGGGTGGCGCTGCTGGCCCCGCTGGTCGCCGTGCTGGTCGTCGCGGCCCGCCGCCGCGGCCGGGGAACCCCGGGGTCCGGGAGGCCGCCGCTCGTCCCGCTGTTCGTCGTCGGGTTCCTCGCCATGGTGGCCCTGCGCAGCACCGGCCTGCTGCCCGGGCAGGTCCTCTCCGCGGCCGGTGCCCTCCAGGAACTGCTGCTGGCCGCAGCACTGTTCGGCCTCGGCAGCGCCGTGCATCTGCCGTCCCTGTCCCGCACCGGCCCGAGGGTCGCGCTGCTCGGGCTGACCGCCTGGGCGCTGATCGCGACGGCGGCGTACGCGGGGGTGCTGCTCACCGCCTGATCGTCCGGCCCGCTCCGGGAACTCCGCGGCCCGGCCGCGGGCGGCGCCTCCGTCCGTCCCCGTTCCGGAACCCCGTCCTTCCTCGGTACCGGGGACCGCGGAACCCGCTCCGCGCGGCTCCGAAGCGCCGCCGGGCTCCTGCCCGTCCCGTCGTCCGGCCCCGGCTGCTGTCCGCGCCGGGCCCTGTGCACGGTGCGGGCCGCCGGCATGAAGCAGTGCGGGCGGCGCATCGGACCTCCTCGTCGTCCGCGTCCGGCAGCCGGCCGGCGCGGCGGCGTCGTCGGCGTCGTCGGCGTCGGCGTCGGCGTCCAGTTGCCCCTCCATGGCCCTGCGCCGCCACGAGAGGCCGAAGACCAGCCCCTCGCGCACGGCGCCGGTCACCGGAGCCGGCGGGTCGAGGAGGAAGGGCGGGCCCACGCGGCACGGACCGCCGGTGGACACACGGGGCCCTGGCCGGCGTGCCCCGGGGGTGTGCCGGCCGAGAGGCGTTCCGCCGGCGTCCGGCACGGGCCCCAGGGTGCGCCCGTTGCAGCGACGCCAACCGGGCCTGCGGCGGGGCGGACAGGACGGCGGGCCCACCCCCCGAAGCACCGGTCCGCGAGGGCGCGCCGCCGTCCCCTGGTCGGTCCGCACACCGGTCCGCGAGGGCGGGCCTCGGCCTGGGCGGGTCCGGGTGCCCGGCGCGCTCAGGGGACGGCGGTGCGGCGCAGGGCGATGACGCGGTAGCGCGGCTCGGGCCGGGGTTCGTCCGGTGCGGGCAGCGCGCGGAGTTCGGCGGCTAGCCTCTCGGCGACCGGACCGCGGGCCGTCAGCCGGGAGGCGTACTCGCCCCGGAGCAGGGCCTGGGCGGTACGCCGGGGAGACCTGCCCTGGCCGTGGCCGGTGAAGCGGGTCTCCCCCGCCGGGGCGAGGCCGTGCGCCGCGCCGAACGCCTCGATCCGATCGGCCCGGTCGTACGGTGCCACCGCCCGGTACGGAGCGAGCACTGCCTCGATGTCGTCGCCGGGTCCGTGCGCGGCGTCCATGTCCACAGTGGTGACGAACACGCCGCCGGGACGCAGTACCCGTGCTGCCTCCGCCACCACCGTGCGGGCGTCACGCACGAGATGCAGCAACCACACCGAGCTGACCGCGTCCACGGACGCGTCGGGCAGCGGCAGCCGGCGCGCGTCCGCGAGGACGACTCGCGGGACCCGGCCGGCGGCCGCCCTGACCATGCCGGGCGCCGAGTCCGCCCCCAGCAGCCGCAGTCCGTGCCTGGCGAGCCGTTCGGTCACGAGGCCGGTGCCGCAGCCGACGTCGAGGAGCGACCCGGCCGGGTTGGGCACGAGGGAGAGCACCGCCGTGGCGGCCGCGGCGGCCCGGTGCACCCCGCCGCGCACGGCGTCGTACAGGGCCGCCTCCACATCGTGGTCGAGCAGCGCGTCACGGCCGGCGCCGGCGGATCCGGCCGTGTCACGCCGCTCGTCGTCGTGCAGCACGTCAGCTCGCGCCGTGGCCGGGGGCGGCGCCCTCGACGCGATGGGCGAGCTCGAAATCGTGTTCGGTGATCGCGCCGCCGGCGGCGTGTGTGTTCACCGTGAGGTTGACCGTGTTGTACCCGAGGAGCAGATCGGAGTGGTGGTTCAGCTCCTCCTGGATCTGGGCGATGTGGACGACCAGCGCGGTGGCGGCGAAGTGACTGCCGAGCCGGTAGGTGCGGGCGATCCGGTCGCCTTCCTGGGACCAGCCTGGCAGTTCGCGCAGCCGGTCCTCGATCTCCTTCTGGGACAGCGGCTCTGTGGGCATGGGCGAGCTCCCTCCGGAAGTGTCTGTCGGCGACGTTACGGTTCCCTCATGACAACTGTCGCGCCCGACACGGGAGTAGGGCCACTGCTGCGCGGCTGGCGTGAGCGGCGCAGGCTGAGCCAGCTGGAGCTGGCGCTGCGTGCCGGCTCCTCCGCCCGCCATGTCAGCTTCGTCGAAACGGGCAGGTCACGGCCGAGTGAGGAGATGATCCTGCGGCTGGCGGAGCAGCTGGAGGTGCCGGTGCGGGACCGGAACGCGCTGCTGCTGGCAGCCGGTTACGCGCCTCGGTTCGCGCAGACGCCGCTCGACGACCCGGCGATGGACTCCCTGCGGGCGGGCGTGGAACGGCTGCTGCGGGGCTACGAACCGTATCCGGCACTCGTGGTCGACGGCACGTACACGGTCATGGCCGCGAACCGGGGCGTCGCGATGCTGCTGGAGGGCCTCCCGGAGCATCTGCTCACGCCCCCGCCGAACGCGATCCGGATCACCCTCCACCCGGAGGGTCTCGCCCCCAGGATCCGCAATCTGCGCGAGTGGCGCGGCCATCTCCTGGCCCGGATGGAACGCCAGATCGCCCTGGTCCGCTCGCCCGCCCTGCGGGAGCTCTACGAGGAGGTCGCCGCGTATCCCCTCGTGGGGCCCGGTGCCGAGGTCCCGGCGGGGGACGGGGCACAGGACGGGGCCGACGGAGAGGGCACGCAGGACGGCGCGCCCCATGCGTACCTCGCGCTGCCGCTGCGGATCGAGCACGACGGCAGGGTGCTGTCGTTCGTCTCGTCGATCTCGACGTTCAACACACCGATGGACGTGACCGTCGCGGAGCTGGCCATCGAGACGCTGCTCCCGGCCGACCCCGCGACGGTGACCTACCTGCAGTCCCTCACCCCGTAGCCGTGGCGCGCAGCGCCGCCCACTGCAGGCCGGCGAAGCAGGCGACGGTCAGCGCCTGGGCCGGTGTCCAGACGGCGCCCGCGGCCGTGGGTTCCAGCCAGAGCACGACGGCGGCGAGGCTGAGCAGCGCCCAGGCCGCATTGACGTCGACGACGAGCTTGACGGCGGCCACCGGCGGCTCCCGCCGTGAGGCCAGCAGGCCGATGCCGGCGGCGACGGCGACAAGCAGCGCACCCAGCGCCGCGAGGAGGGAGCCGTCGATGCCGAACAGCCGTCCGATGGGGCCCGGGGCGGCGAGGTAGGCCGCTCCGTTCAGGCCGGTGACGGCTGCGTCGAGGGCGAGGAACCGGCGCAGCGTCACCCGCGGGTCGGCGGTGCGGGAGAGTCCGGCGAGCAGGGTTCGGGGCATGGCGGAGCCTCCGTCGATGTCGTGGCAGCGTGTCGGGTCCGGGTGCCGGGCGGAGTGCGCCGCCCGGCACCCGGTGCCCTCACGATGCCGGGGCGGCGCGGCGCGGTCGATTACCCCGGAGGTCATGGTGGGCGGTGGGCGGCTCCGCGGGCCTGTCCCCTGCTTCGGCGCGGGGACGCACGGCTCTCACCGAGCGGCTGCCGGGGAAGGGGGCAGGCCGACCCGGCGCGGTACGGCGACGGGCTGCCGATGTGCACGGGAACGCGGCGGCCGAAGGGCGGACGGTCGACGTCGCGGCGCCCGGGGCGGGAAGCCGGTCTGAGCCACCGCCCTTGACATCGGGGGCTCAGACCGGCGCCTGTTCCGCTTTCGCGGCGTTGACGGCCCGCACCACCCGCGGGGGGCGGCGGGTGGACACCAGCGGACTGCGGTACGGGAGGCCGTGGTCGGCGATCGCGACCCGGACCGCCGTGGGGACGTACGCGCGCGGGGCGGCGCGGGCGTGCGGACCGGCGCGGAACGTGCGCCGGTCCCGTGTTCCGTCCGCGTCCAGGATCTCGGCCCGGCCGAGCCGTTCCACCCGTGCGTCCGGGCCGTCGTCGGTGAGCGCGCCGTCCTGGACGCGCAGGGGGGCGACGCCGTACCCGAGGGGGCAGGGGGACGGGAGCGCGGCGCCGGCCGACGCGGCGGCCGGGGCGGGCCGTTGTCGAGGGGTGCCACGACGAGTGCGCCCGCGTCGCGTGCCGCGCCCGCCGCCGGCCACCGGCGCACCGGCACGGCGAGGCGCTCCTGACACCCGGTCATGTCGCCGACGGTGCCACTCCCGCAGCGGCTCGGCGCGCCGGGGACGGCCGACCCGGGGTGCCGGGACGGCCGGGGCGCCGACGCGCCCGGAGCCGGGCACGGGGCGGGTGCGCCCGCGTGCCGGCCACGGCGGGGTCAGTGGGCGTCGTCCGGCCCGGCGTCACGGCCCCGGGGTTCGCAGTGCTCCGGAGGCTCGGGTTCTCGTTCGGGCGCTCCGGGGGTGTGGTGGTCGTCCGGACCGGTACGGACGACCTCGGCACGGATGAGGGCGTTCACGGCGGCGAGGGGGTCGATGGGCATGGCTGTCTCCTTGCGCTTCACGAGGTGCTCGGACGGTGGTTGAAGGTGGGCGTCCGTACGGGAGACGGCACGACGAGACGCCGGTCCCGTACGGGTCCTCAGCAGCGCAGGACCACGGACCTCGTGGCGGGGGGCGGGGGCGGAGCGGCGGACCCGGCGACTCCGCGGGGACACGGGCCGGGGGCCCTGTCGCCCGCCGTCCCGTCCTCGGTCGGCGCGCAGGCCCGAGCGGCCCGTCCCTCCGCCCGGGCGGGCGGTGGCTGTTCCGTCACGGAGGTGTCCTGCGGTGCCTCTCCCGCCGGATCGGCGGGCACGGAGGCCGGCGGGCGATCGGTGCCGGGCGGGGTGACGGCCGTGGCGCCCGCCCGGGTCATGAGTACGGCGACGAGCGCCATCAGGACGGCGAGCACGACACGGTCGGCACAGCGCACGGGTCGGTTCACGGGCACAACCTCCTGGACATGCCAGCTGTGCCCCCGAACCGGCCGCGGCGCGCCGTCCCCGCCCGGAATTCGCCCTATCGGACCTGTCGGACTACGCCCGACCGGCCGAGTCAATCGCGTCCGGCACCGTCCGGCGGTTCCGGGCCGACATCCACGCGTACACGATCACTCCGGCGAACAGGAACAGCACGCCCTGGTAGACGGCGGCGTAGCCGGAACCCGCGACGAGCCAGAGGGAGAAGGCGGCGGCGACCGCGGCGAGGACGGCGTCGCGGACGAGCCGGGCCCGGCTCACGCGGTGCGTCTGGCCCGAGGCGAGGTAGTGGATCTGCGCCGCGGTGGACAGCAGGTAGGGGACCGTCGCGGTGAAGGTCGTGATGAGGACGAGGACCTCGAACACCCCGCCGGAGCCCGCCGTGTAGTTGTAGACGGTCAGCGTCGAGGCCAGCACGACGGTGACGAGCACGCCCGCGGTCGGCACGCCGCGCCGCCTGCGGGCGAAGAAGGCCGGGAAGAGGCCGTCCCGGGCGGCCGCGTACGGGGTCTGGGCGCTGAGCAGGGTCCAGCCGTTGAGCGCGCCGGCCATGGAGACCAGCGCCATGCACGCCACGGCCGTACCTCCCCAGGCGCCGCCGAACATGGCGTTGACGGCGTCGGAGAAGGGCGCGGTGGACTCGGTGAGGTCGTCGTGGGCGACGGTGCCGAAGACCGCGAGGGTGCCGAGGAGGTAGATCACGGCGGCGCCCGCGGTACCGAGGATGGTGGCGCGTCCGACGTTGCGCCGGGGGTCGCGGACCTCACCGGCGCTGACCGCCGCGGACTCCACTCCGAGGTAGCTGAAGAGCAGGACCGCGGCGGAGGCGGAGACCGCGCCGAGGGTGCCTGCGCCACTGGCTTCGAACGGCCCGAGGTTGCCGGCGTCGAAGAAGAACAGCCCGCCGACGGCGACGAGCAGCAGCGGCACGAACTTCATGACGGTGGCGACGAGCTGCACCGCGCCCACGTACCGGGTACCGGCGAGGTTGGCGAGCGCGGGCAGCCACTGGAGCAGCAGGGCCGCCGCGATGGTCGCCGGCTTGGAGCCGTGCAACGGTACGAGGACGTCGAGGTAGCCGACGGCCGCGACGGCCAGCGCGGCGTTCGACACCCAGGCGGTGATCCAGTACGACCACGCGGCGAGGAAGCCGGCGAAGTCGCCGAAGGCCTCACGGGCGTACACATAGGGGCCGCCGGTGCGGGGATGGCGTTCGGCGAGGCGTCCGAAGACCAGGGCGAGCGCGATCGCGCCGGCGGTGAGGACGGCGAAGGCGACGAGGCTGACCGTACCGAAGGGCGCGACCGAGGCGGGCAGCAGGAAGATGCCGCCACCGATGATGTTGCCCATGACCAGTGCGGTGGCGACGGGAAGTCCGAAGTTCCGTGCGTGCCCGCCGCCCTCGCCGGCCGGCTCCCCGGCTGTCGCAGCGGTGGGTTCGGTCCTGGGAACTGTGCTGGTCATGGGGGTGGTGCGCCTCTCTCCGTGCAAACCCGAACATGTTCGGGGACGGCGCGGCACCCCACCAAATCAGTCGGATTCGTCCTGCGGCACCGGACCGTTCACGGGAAGGGCTTCGCCCCGGCCGCCCGGCGACCGGCGATCCTCCACGGGCCCCAGCGGTACCTGCGGTCCGAAGGGCTCACCCCGGCACTCGTCCAGCCAGCGCTGCAGCACTGCGTGCACCTGTTCCGCCCCGGCCGGCTCGCCCCCGTCCGGGAGGGGCTCCGACAGTTCGAGCGGGGAGAGGAGGAAGGGGTGGGACTGCTCTCCGCCGAGTCCGCCGTGCGAACCGATCTGCGCCTCGAAGGCGTGCACCCCGCCCGTCGCCGGGTCGTACATCGAGTTCACCATGATGTCGGCGGCGTGCGGGAACGAGTCGGTGCGCCGGACGGCGTCGGCGGCCCCCGGTCCGAACACGGCGAGCGGGCCGGAACCGTCGAGTCCGGCAACGGGCAGTTCCACCGTGCCCGCGCCCTCCCGGGCGAGCACGACGGAACCGTGCCGTTCGCTGCGCACCAGCAGGAATCCGATGCCGGGGTGCCCGGCGAGAGTGTGCAGGAGCGCCGGGTGACGGCGGTCGATCTCCTCCCGGCCGGCCCGGCCCGGAAGGTCCGGGAAGGAGATCAGGCCCAGGTTCCCCGAGGCGAGGACGATCGGGTCCGGACCGGCCGCGGGCCGCTCCCCGGCCGCTTCCTCCGCCATCGGTCGGTGCAGCGCGCCGAACAGCGCGTGACGGGCCGCGTCCCTCGCCTCCGCGCCGCTCTTCGTGCGTCCCGCGCGACGGGACACGGGCAGCCCGCAGCCGGCCCTGACGAGGTCCTTCAGGGTCAGTCCGTAGGCGCCCTCGAAGGTCTCGCCGGGGCTCTGGCCGTGGTCGGAGAGGAGCACGATCCGGTAGGTGCGGGGCGCGTGGTCGGCGACCTTGGCGATCAGAGCGACGGCACGGTCGATCCGCTCGAGGACCTTGGCGGCGTCACGGCTGTGCGGTCCGGAGTGGTGGGCCACCTCGTCGTAGGCGACGAGGTCGGCGTAGACGGCGGTGCGCCCGGCGAGCATGTCGCCCATCACGGCGGAGACCACCACGTCCCGTTCGACGACGGTCGCGAAGGCCCGGATGAAGGGGTAGAGCCCGCCGCGGCCGGTGCGCGGCCGGTCGCCCCGCATCCGTGAGCGAACGGACTGCCCGATCTCGCGGACCACCTCCGCCACGAACGACACCGCGGTGCGGACGGCGTTGGCGGGATCGGAGAAGTAGGCGAAGTATCCGGCCCTGGAGCGGTTGGCGCGGCCGCGACGGGCCGCCACCGACAGGACCAGCGCGAGCTGGTCGGCGCCGCCGGTGAAGAGGTTCCCGCGGCTGGCGCCGTCGAGACTGAGCAGCCCGGCGTCCTTGGTCCGCAGGACGGCCCGGCGCTGGAGCTCGGCGGCGCTCGCGGGCCGGTTGCTGACCATGATCCGGCCGGTGTCCTTCTCGTACCAGCGGAAGCCGGGCACGTCGTGGTTCGAGCCGTGCAGGATGCCGAGCTGGCTGGCGCCCGTCTGGCTGGACCAGTCGGTGCGCCAGCGGGTGAGCCGGTGCGAGGTGTCGAGCCATCGCGCGACGGTGGGCATCAGCCCGGCCTCCACCGCCTGGACGAGCACGGCGTGGCCCACGCCGTCGAGTTGCAGGAACACCGTGCCGGGAGGTGCGTCGCCGTCGGCCGGGCCGCCGCGTCTGCGACGCCGGCGGGTGGCGAGGCGGGACAGCCGCCGGCGGTAGGCGTTGTCGTCGCGGACGGCCAGGGCGGTCGAGGTGGCCGAGGCGACGGCCGACATGACGGCCGCGACCACCACGGCGGTCTCGGGCGCGGCGGCGCCGCCCCCGTCGGGGATCAGCCTCAGGGCGAGCAGCAGCAGCGAACCGTTCAGGAAGAACACCAGCACCCCCAGCACCAGCGCGGGCACCAGCAGGAAGGCGCGTACGACCAGCGGCCAGACCAGCGCGCTGAGCAGGCCGAACGCGCCCGCGCCCCAGGCCGCGGTGACGGCCGTCCTCGTGATGCTCTCGCCGTCGTCCGACCGCAGCTGGAAGTCGGGCAGGATGCCGGCGAGCGCGAGCAGCGTCAGGGTGGACACCGCCCACACCACGATCACCCGCAGCAGCGCTCCCCCGGCGGTCCGCCACCACCCCGCACCGATCCGCGGTCCGCCCACGCACGTCACCGCCCTCTCGACTCGCCTGCGTCCAGCCTGTCACGCGGTCCGGCGGTCCGGGCTCCGGATCTCCGCGATCCTCCCGCCGGTGGGGCACCGGGCCCGCGGACCGCTAAGGGCCCGGCCCCCGGGGGTGAACCGGCCGGGGCCCCGGCACCGGCACGGCGTAGCGGCTCCGGATCTCCCGCCCCTCCCGCGGAGGGGACGGGGCCCGCCGACCGCCACGGGCCCGGCCCCCGGGGGTGAACCGGCCGGGACCGGGGTCGCGGGCCGGGCGGCCCGGCGGCCGGGCCCGCGGAGGGGATCCGCGAACGGGTCCCGGCGAGCCGCGGGCGGGGCCGGAAAGGACCGGGCCGCGGGC